>CAVGIU010000132.1:0-2324 GCA_963629425.1 Oscillospiraceae bacterium | reverse complement strand
AGACGATATAGAGTACATCAACGAATTTCTACTCACGCCCCTGCGAGAGGGGCGATGCAGGATCTTGTTGCGCGATATAACGAGCTTGCATTTCTACTCACGCCCCTGCGAGAGGGGCGATAGCAATTTGTCACAAAAATATGGGTGATTTTTGTTGCAAATCGCCGATTATTTGTGCTGCTTTGCAATTTTGACTGCAAATTTCTCATGCCGGCAGCCCCAAAATTGCGTAAAATGCCGGAATTGGTTGCGCCGACCTTCCGGCAATTTGTGTGCGGGCGGGGTTGGCGCTAAAAAATCAGCGCGCTGCCCGCCTCGACAAGCGGCTTCTTTCCCATGGTCTCGATTCGATTCTCATAAGAATTGCCCAAGCGATAGAAACGCACCGAATCATGGGACATGTCAATGACTTTCTCAAGCTCACGCTTCAAAACGACAAGCTGTGCGGCATCGACGAGCACCTCAAACACGGAGTTTTGAACACGCATGCCGTAGCGCTCGCAGATCTTCGCAACTTTCCGAAGCCGCTTTTGCCCGGCATAATCTGATGTGTCCACATCGTAGGTCACAACAAGCATCATGCTTTGTCACCTCCACATAAACGGCGGGTATCGATCGAGATCTCCACGCAGCACTCGGGCAAACAGCATGGCTTGCGTGTACGGGATCATTCCAACCGGAATTTTCTCCTTCAAAAACGGGTGCAGTATCGTCTCACGCTTTCTTGAACGCCACTGTTCAATGACTTTCCACCGTCCCTTTTCGCTCAGATATACTGCGCCGAAATCACTCGTAAAGTCCTGCGGTCGGAACTGATCTTTGTTAAACATAGAAATGACCAGCCTGTCGCACAGCGGCGAACGGAGTTCCTCCATGATATCCAGTGCAAATGATGGCCTGCCCGGGCGCAGGGTATGAAGATACCCCGCAGCCGGATCGAGCCCCACAGTCTCCATCGCCGAGCGAACATCGTGGGACAACAGCGTATAGACAAACGACAGCACGGCGTTCACCTCGTTCAGCGGCGGCCGCCGACTTCTCGTCTCAAAGCGGTAGCCTTTTGGGCTGGAAAGTAAATTATCAAATTGCGAGAAATAGACCGACGCCGCTGCACCCTCAAGCCCACGCATGGAATCAATATCGGTGCACGCATCAAGCTTCTTGGCTATTTCGGTCAGGTCGGACGCCGCAGCTGCCGCAGAGTATCCTTTTGCTTTGTCGGCAACGGAGCGGGCATAGCGCATGAGGACGAACTTGCCGTTTCTTATCTTGCAGAAAAGCAAGTCCCGAACAAAGCCGTTTGCAAACTCCATCTCGGACAGACTCTCATATTGACGCTTCCTGAGCAGCACATTACCGCTGACCGGTCCGCATACCCGTCCCTGAAAGAATCCGTTTTCGGTGAGAAATGTAATGGTGACATCATTTTTAGAGCAAAATGACAGCAATGCTGTTGAAAGTGTATTTTTACCAAACAGAACGATAGAGTTAACCTGCGAGATCGGGACGGAGGCTTTTTCCGCACCGCCAATCGAAACGCAGATATTTCCGTTGCGCTCGAATAAGTAGCTTTCCGGAGTCGTGACATACAGGGTCTCAAGCAGCTTTTTCATGGTATTTCCTCCTCCAGAGCCTCGCTGCGCAGCTGCATGCAGTAGCCCAAAGCCGAGCGCTGAACACCGGGCAGGCAATGCTCACGAATGGAGCAGGCCTTGCACTTGGCTTCATATTCCGCCGGAGGTACGGAGAAACTGCGTCGAAGCGAATCGATCTTTTGTATCGTTTCATTTACGAGGCTGCGCAGCTCCTCGGTGAGCGCAACTGTGTATCTGCGATGAGATGTGATGTAATAAATTGCACCCTCAGGTATGTGAGTATTAAACATTTCCTCCAGGCACATTGCCTGTGCACACAGCTGTATCTCATATTCCTTTTCAGCACGGAGTTTACCGTGCTTGTACTCAACGGGATACAGTCTGACGGGGAAGACAAGCGTCGGTATACGGCAGCCCAGAGGGTCTGCCTCGGCTTCGATGCAATCGCACTTTCCCGCGATCCCTAAGGCATGCGAATAAACAGGGAACTCAAACAATTTTGCGGAATCTCCCCTTCTCTCTATCCGCTGTGTATGCACCCGCTCATGCTCGGAGCGCCCCTTGGCGGTATCCGCACTTTCCGCCCAGACCTGCTCGTTTGTAAGCAGTGCGGCACGCCTCAGACAAAATCCGGCGTGGGACAGTCGTGAAAGAGGGATAGGTCCCCAATCATCCATGGTGGAACCAGTCCTCGTTTTCGGGAAGCTTGTCCCACACCACGGGCTCAAA
>CAVGIU010000131.1:0-2920 GCA_963629425.1 Oscillospiraceae bacterium | reverse complement strand
GTATTATCGGCTGGATCGCTGATGTTTACGGCGCTCTGCAGACACTGTTCGGCTGGTTGGTCTCCGATGTTGACACCCTGGGCGAACTTTACAAGATCTACGGTGCAGAAAATGTCCCCGTGGGCGAGTACACGCTTGAGATCAAAAGCATAAACGGAGACGGCTACACTCTTTGGGCACCGTCCGGCAGGAACTACAGCGTCACCGTGCAGGATGAAGGGATCAACTATCTGGGATATAATATGTCTCTCGGAAGCTTTGATATCAGTATTTGGAGCGTCGATATCGCCTCCGCAAAGCTCAGCATGCCGGGCGTGTTCCTGAAGGCAGAAGATCCCGCAATAAGCTTCACCTCCGCCGATATGGGCGGCAACGCTCTGCCCGGCACCGAGTTCATGCTCATTAACCGCGACGAGGTCGAGAAGATAGTCAAGGCCTCCGTTGCGCTGGGCAAGGATACCTTCACGAACGCAATGGAGCTTATAGGAACGGAAGGCTTCACCTGGGACGAGCTGAGCCTTCTGAATAAGGACCTGCTCACATGGGATGAGGAAAATCAGCAGATAAGTCTCAACGACGAGGCTGCCTACAAGCTTCTGTGCACCTACTGGGCGCTGGTTGAAGCTTCCGCAACGGAACCTCTTATTGACTTCATGAGCAACGATACCGACCTGCGTCTGCCCGCCATTCTCAAGGCGACCGCCGACGAAAACGGCATAGTCCGCTTCACCGAGGACAGCAATGTAACACTTGTGTGGTCGATGAGGATACTGCTCAAGCTCGGCGATGTCGTTCTCGAAGAGGCTGACAATGTGCAGCTGCTTAACGGAGTGTTTAAAAACGAAACCACCGAGGCAATGGTAAACCTTGCGATGATAATCACGCATTATGCGGTCAACCAGGGACTTTACTATTCCGAAAAGTACGGTGAGGCCTTTGATAAGGCGATAAACGACTGGCTCTACCCGATACTCCGCAACGACAATGTCATGGAGTACGCCAAGGATGCCATAAAGAGCTTTATGTCCGAAGAGGATGTAAAGCAGTATAAGGATGTTCTCAAAATGCTCCCCACTCATGCAATTCTCACGCCTAAGATGCCCACCGGAAACTACATTTTGCTCCAGTCCGATGTTCCCGACGGATACTTCCGCAGCCCGCTGTTCTACACGGTTAAGCTTGAATGGAACACCGAGGCGCAGAGCACGAGCAATTGGGTCTTTGCAAGCGTTGCTAACTGCGGTGTTGTTCTCCCCTACTATGCCGAGCAGTATTATACCTATCTCAGGCAGTTTGACCTTGCCGAGTCAGCCGACAGCATACTTGACAACATCACTGCCGGCAAGCTCAGCACTCTCATTCAGGATACGCTGAGCGACGAGCTTGATGTGACCAAAGTTACGATCGCATACCAGAGCTACATTATCTACTGGTACATGGGCGGCAGACTCGTTTACGATTCTCAGGAGGCTCTCGCCGCCGACCTGACGGAGTATCTTTACTCCTACGGCCGCACATCGCAGAATCTTATGATATTTGCAAACAAGGTGCTCAAAGAGTCAAAGAGTGTCATAACGGGCGAGTTAGACACCGATTGGACTTTCTACAGCATTTCGACAAGTCCGAGAACGAACATTGCCCTGACCGTTCAGTCCGTCATAGGCGGTCTTTCCGACAGCATCGAGGCCGGCGACAGTAAGGTACTCGGTGACATCAAGCAGGGGCTTAAGGATACGGCCGGCAGCATTGATACCGAAAACCACATCCTGGAGGAAACGACCGAGATCATAGACAAGGTTGAGAGCACTATAAAGGATACCGCCGAAAAAATAGGTACTTCGATGCTCAAAAACGGCATGAAATTCGCCAAGAACTTCATTACCTGGCTCGGCGGAGTGGACAAAGGCTGAAATATAATCGGCTTTGCAGTCAGCAAATAGCAGTCTTGGGGCAGCATCCGAAAAAGGGCGCTGCCCCGATGTTTATTTCAGAGCAAAAAGGCCGCTTCAGAGGCTGTTTTTTGCTTTTATTTTAATACGGAATATTGCACTTTCGTTTTTTTGTTGATATACTGTATATTCCGAAATTAAGAATCGGATCCGTGCGTTATTGCATACTCTGCAGCACGGCGCAGTAAACGGAGGACTTACATGAAAAAATTATACGGAAATTTGAAAATGAGCTGGCTGAATGTGATACTGTTTGCCGTTGCGGCAGGCATTTACACCGGCCTTGTAATGCTCGTGGACGTTCTTGACGAAACATCGTTTCAGGATATAGGCATATCTTTCGAATGGTGGGTCATTTTCGCCGTCATAGTCGTTGTTAACTGCAATAAAGGCTGGGATGCCGCACTCAAATGTTTTGTGTTCTTCCTGATAAGCCAGCCGCTTGTGTACGCAGTTGAGATACTTCTCGGATCCCTCACGGTGGATTTGGCATGGATCTACTACAAAACCACATGGCTTCCCGCGACGTTCCTCACCCTGCCCGGCGGCTTTATAGCATACCACTGCAAAAAGCAGAACATGCTCGGTGCTGTCATTCTCGGTCTCGGCAACGCCATACAGGCATTCATGGGTGTGTCATATTTCTACCGTACTTTTAACAGCTTTCCGTATCATATTCTGAGCGGTATAGTCTGCTTCGCCTCTATATTTATCATGAGCTTTTATATCCAAAAGAAAAATAAATACCGTCTTGTATCCATCCTGCTTGCATTCGTTCTGACGGCCGCACTCTCTGTATATATGGTGATAAACGGAATGAGCTTCGGGTGATGCGGATCTGACATCTGAAAATGAAGGAGAAAGAATAATGAAAAAACTTATCTCGGTACTTATCATATGCATGCTTCTGCTTGGCATGACGGCCTGTCAAAGCGACAATCAGCAGCCGGAGCCGACGGCTGCACCGACTG
>CAVGIU010000130.1:0-3071 GCA_963629425.1 Oscillospiraceae bacterium | reverse complement strand
CCCATGCCCTGTGCATCTGAGGTCTTCAAGATATTTAAAATACTTTACACCCTCGATCGATTTAAACGCAACTGTCGGTCCATATGTTTCGCCAATGGTTTCGCTGGGCGTATATATTTGAAACACCGACGCTATCTCATAAGTATCAAGCTTTTTGTCTTTTCCATTGACGCCATTTTCTTTATGCCAGTCGCGCCATTCAAGTATCCATTCTCTGAATGCATCGTCGGGGAAATTAGTCTCATTGATCTCTACTGACTCAATGGGTTCAACATAGCTGACAGTCATGTGATAATCTCCGGCTTTGCTGTTATCAAAAGTTATATTGTACGTTTTGCCAGCCTCAAGCTGGTATGCAAACTTATAAACAGTTCCAACCCCGGAAGCAGTTCTAAGAAGGCATATTTCATTACCTTGCTCGTCTGTTATGTCAGGACTAGTTATTATTATGTCCATCTCATCATTCGAAGGCATCGGCTCTGTAAAACTGAAGATATACACGCCGGACTTAGTTGGCGTAAAGGTGAATGTTACCTTTCCCGTTGAGCCCTCAGCCTTTGTATACGTGCCTTGCACGCCTTCAGTAAGGTCAACGGCATCCTCCGCAAAGGCTGCCGTCGGCATGATGCTCAGAAGCATCAGCAGCACAAGCAGCATGCTCAAAATTCGTCTCTTCATTATTTCCTCCCGTTTGTTTCGTTATGGCGGCCACTGTATTGACACATGGCGCCTTGTATATCTTACCACAATTTACCCCCCCGCAAATATTAATAATAGCTAAACATCGCGCCTATATTTTGTGCATTTTCACACATTTGCTTAATTTCCGTCTATATATACCGCCAAGGCGCGAAAAATGCTCTGCCGTTGGCAGAGCATTTTTAGGTTTTATGTCATTGTTCGCGCAGCTCGGTCAGGGCGACGAGCAGGCGCGACATTATGGCCGCCGACTGGCCGCGGGTCGCGAGGCCGTTGGGGTCGAAAACGCCGTTGGGGTAGCCCTGTATGACGCCGATGTTCGCCATCACGTCGACCGCCTCGCAGAAGTAGTCCGGGATGATCGCGTAGTCGCGGAAGTCGTTGTGCCCCTTGAGGCTGTCGAGCGTCGCCTCGCTCACGCCGAGCCTCAAAAAGCGATACGCAAAGGCCGCCATCTGCGCGCGGCTGATGTTTTCATCCGGCCTGAAGGTATTGTCGCCGTAGCCGAGGATGATCCCGGCCTTTGTGCCCCACTTCACGGCCGCGGCGAAGACCGGCGATATGTCGGCTGCGTCCGCGAAGCCGAGCGAGGTGTCCGACACCGCCGGGCGGCCGCCCATGTTATAGAGCATCATGATAAACTGCGCGCGGGTGACGTTATTTTCCGGGCGAAACGTCCCGTCGCCGCAGCCGTTTACGATATCGGCCATGTAGCAGGTGATGATATAGTCGTGATACCAGCCGGTGATGTCGGAAAAGGGCTCGGTTTTGTCGGCGCATACAAGCCCGGCCGAGCCGAAGCTCACGCCGATGCCGATATCTATCGCCTTCCAGTCGGCGATCGAGCCTGCGTAGTAAACGCTTTTGAGGCCGTAGGTGTCGTCAAAGGCGCTGTCGCCGATGCGCTGAAGGCTGCGCGGCAGACTGACGGCTTCAATAAGCCCGCAGCCGGAGAATGCGCCGCTGCCGATGGCGGTCACACCCTCGGAAACGATGAGGTTTCGCACCTCGCCCCTTTGAGCGTACCACGGAGCGTCGCCGGTTTCGAAATCGGCCATCTCCCCTGCTCCGGATATCGTCAGCACGCCCGCGTTGCTCAGCTCCCAGCGGACATTTTCGCCGCACGAGCCGTCGGCCAGCGCGGACACCGGGAAAATCGCGCAGAGCAGCAAAAGCACAAGAAACGCGCTCAGTATTCGTTTTTTCATCTCATACTCCTGTAAAAATAACTCCACGTCGGGGACGTGGAGTTATTAAAATTATGGCTTAATTACTTTACGAGGTCACGGTAAATGAAGGTGACAGCCTGAGCGCGGGTGCAGGTCGCATCGGGCGAGAATGCGCCGTTGCCGGTACCCTTGGTGATGCCGTTCTGAACAGCCCACATGACCGCATTGTAGTAGTAATCGGTCTTTGCAACGTCGTTGAAGCTGGAAAGGGTGCTAACGACGGGGCTCTTTGCATAGCGCCACAGGAAGGTCACGATCTGAGCGCGGGTGCATGCCGCGTTCGGGTCGAAGGTGGTAGTCGAGGTGCCGGTGGTGATGCCGTTCTCGACTGCCCAAAGGATGGCCTTGTAGTAATCGCTGTTAGCCTTAACGTCGGTGAACGGGCACTTCGTGGTCTTAACATCGGGCTCGCCTGCCGCACGGTACAGGAAGGTCACGATCTGGGCGCGGGTGCAGCCGTCGTTTACGCCGAAGGTGGTAGTCGAGGTGCCCTTGGTGATGTTGTTGGTGTATGCCCACAGGATAGCGTCGTAGTAGTCACCCTTGGTCACGTCGGTGAACGGCATGTAGCCGGGCTGCTTTGCGTCGCAGCGGGAGCAGATACCATTGACGTAGTTGTGGTTAAGAGCCTTGATCTCCTTGCCCTTTTCGATGGTCTCGGTGCAGCGGGTGCAGACCTTATCGCCGGTGTAGCCGGCCTCGGTGCAGGTCGCGTCCTTGGCGTTCTTGAGCTGGGGATCGTGGCCGAGAGCGGGAACGGTCTCCTGAGCGGTGAGGACCTTCTTGCAGACTGAGCAGATAGTGCCCTTGCTCACGCCGTCTTCGGTGCAGGTTGCAGCCTTTGCCTCAACAGCCTCGGGAGTGTGATCGATCATCTTGGTCTTCTCGCCGGGCTTCATGACCTCGCCGCAGAACTTGCAGACGGTATCGCCGGTGTAGCCTTCCTCAGTGCAGGTGGCTTCCTTAACGTTTGCGAGCTTGTCGGAAGCAACGTGCTTGTCTACCTTAGGAAGAATGGTCTTGTCAATGCTACCAGCATTAGTCTTGTAGGAATTGCACTTGGAGCATTTTTCAACTTGGATGCCGGTGCTCTTGCAGGTCGCAGGTACGAACGGAGTTTTTACCCAGTCGTGCTTAGCAGGG
>CAVGIU010000129.1:2792-3552 GCA_963629425.1 Oscillospiraceae bacterium | reverse complement strand
TGCCCGAGGGCGAGTATTTTATATCCGTATCAGCGCCAAACTGCGTGAGTACGCTGTCGAGGAGATCCGCATCAAAGCTGAGCGTGACCTTCTCATTGGCGCTTTGGCACAGCTTAAAGCCGTGGATGGTGTAATATTGAACGCTGTAATCCGGCGGCGGGGAATCGCCGGGTTTACCGGTGACCTTGACCGAGCGCAGCTTTGAAAACGGCAGAAGTATCATTCTTCGGTGCGCAGGGCTGAAGCAGGCGGCATAATATCCCGTGCCGTCACGGAAAACGGCGTAGGGGCTGACGGTGAACTCGCCGCCGCTGTCGAGCGTTATGCTTATCTGCGTCTTGTTTCTGACCGACTCGATGACGCATGATGCCGCATCAGACCGTACGGCCGGTGCTTCGGCGACCCTCACCGGCGGCTTTGCTATGTAAAAGCTCTCACCGGCAGGCGTGTCGACAGACCTGACATCAAAGCCGCACTCGCACAGAAGCTCAATATCCCGCTTGAGCGTTGCCATGGATATCGTGAGCCCCTGCATTTTTAGCCGTTGCAATATCACCTGCGTGCCGAGCGGCGCAGACTGCGATGCTTCGTTTAACAGCAGCTCGAAAAGCTTTAATACTCTAACTTGCACATTAGATTTATACTGCATTTTGCCTAACCTCCCACCGGCTATATTCTATCTCCCTATCTTCAAATTTTACTCAAGCTATCCTCAACTGAATGTGAAGTTAAAAAAACAGACTGCGATTTCGCAGTCTGT
>CAVGIU010000129.1:0-2782 GCA_963629425.1 Oscillospiraceae bacterium | reverse complement strand
CGGTGCGGGCGAGGGAGCAGGGGCTGCCTCAGCGGGAACGAACTTTTCCTCAAACGCACGCTGCTTTTCCTGCTTTTTGACCATGCCCGCAAAGGCTGCAAGTGCGAATGCGGCAAGGGTGAGGATGATAAGCGCCGGAGCCTGCATGTGGCTTGAATACTCATAGCCTGTGCGGTCGCCGCCGGAGTACAGTGCGATGGGGTAGATGTAGCTTGTGAAGCTCGTGCAGTAGCCGAATACGGTGGTCACAAGGCCGAGACCGCCGGTGACCCAGCCGAGAACTGCGCCGGAGACGCCACGGCGAGTTGCAAAGAACACGATGCCAAGTACGCCGGTGATTATCGCAAGCACGGAGACGATGAGCTCAAGAACCGAGACGAGGTAGCGTGCGATGACCTCACGGATGACGGTCTCGCACTGGCTGCACGGCATGGTTATATCATGGCCGAGATTGTCGTAGGTGATATCGCCGTTTTTATGACCGATGCAGTAGAATATGCGGCTGATGGTGTCGCCGGTTATGTTCGGGTCGCCCTGATAT
The DNA here is from genome assembly GCA_963629425.1 of Oscillospiraceae bacterium. Classification (GTDB taxonomy): domain Bacteria; phylum Bacillota; class Clostridia; order Oscillospirales; family Oscillospiraceae; genus F23-B02. The sequence continues at coordinate 2,241 of CAVGIU010000129.1, read as the reverse complement.
GCATTGATGTAGTCCTGTGCGGCTATCGCAGCCTGCTCGCAAGCGTCAAGGTCGAGGTACTGACAGCCGTTTTTGACGACTATCTCGCCGTCGTCATCGGTCAGCCAATAGGTCCAGTCCTCACCATAGCGCTCATGGAGAATGGACTTGAGGCTGGGGCAGGCGACTTCCTTGGAGGTGCCTTCATCGTAGTAATAGGTGCCGGTGACATTTTCCTCTTCGGCGAGGAGAGCTTCAAGACCGGCGGCTATCTGAGCTGCGCCGTTTTCAAACTCGGAAAGTGAAGCCTTGCCTTCCGCAAGTGCCTGACCGCCCTTTGCAAGATCCTTCTCGCCCTGGGCAAGCTGCTTCTCAGCGGCTGCAAGCTTGGCTTCACCTGCGGCTATCTCTTTTTCTGCGGCTGCAAGCTTCTTTTCGCCTGCCGCTATGGTCTTTTCGGCCTCGGCCAGCTGAGCAAGACCGTCCTCATATTCCTTGAGCTGTGCCTTGCCGTCTGCGACCATCTGCTGCATGTAAGCGGGGAAGTCGGTGACATCGGCGGGGATATCAAGACCGGCCTTTGCAGCGACGGGACGCACGACATTTACGAACCACGCCTGTGCGGTCGAGAAGCCGGGCAGCTTTGCTATCGTTCCGTCACGGAACTCCATGTACTGCTCAAGGTAGGGCATGAGAGGCTCTATCTTTGCGAGCTTTTCCTTACCCTCGTTGTAAGCCTGCGTGTTCTCGGCGATCTTCTGCTTACCGGCCTCATAGGCCTTTTTGCCTTCCTCAAGAGCCTTTACACCGGCCTGATATTCCTTCTTGCCGGCTTCGAGCGTCTTTTTGCCTGCGTAGTATTCCTTGTAGCCGGCGTTGAGGGTCGACTTACCGGCGGAATACTCGATAAGTCCGGCCTCATAAGAGCTCACGCCGTCCTTGTAAGCATCCTCGTTTTCACGAAGCTGATCTATGCCGTCAAGCAGCACATCGACTGCTGCAAGACCCGCCTCGGAGTCGTCTGTCTTGTAGTCCTGAAGGTTCTTGGCATCCTGTACGCCCGCCACGCCGGTGAACAGTCCGAACAGACCGGCGAGAACGAGAATGATGCTGCAAACCATGAGAAATACCCGTTTCATAATTTTCCTCCCAATTTCTTTTCTTATAACCGTTTCCTGTATAAACAGGCCGTTGTCAAATTTATATCACACGATTATCAACTGATGCTCATGTAAATATCAACAGTAGTTGAGGTTATATCTTTTCAAGCTTATACCCGATTCCTCTAACGGTACTGATGCGGATATCCTCATTATCGCTCAGTCTTGAGCGCAGTCTGCTTATATGTACATCGACCGTGTGACTGTCCGTTCCGTTTTCATAGCCCCAGATATCGTCCATTATCTGCTGGCGGGTGATGATGCGCCCGGGTGAGGCGCAAAGCTTGTATAGAAGCTGAAATTCCTTGAGAGGAAGCATGATGCTCTTGCCGTTGTAGCTGACGGTCATTGCATCATAATCAACGGTAGTAGAGCCGATAGAGCGGCTGCGCTCGCTTATCATCTGCGTGCGCCTTAAAAGTGCGCCGACCCTCAGCACCAGCTCGCTCATATTGATGGGCTTTATCATATAATCGTCAGCCCCCGAGACGAAGCCTTGGTGCAGATACTCATACCCGCCGTTTTCGGATATGAGCATCACAGGAATGCTTATGCCGCCTGAGCGCAGCAGGCGAACCAAGGTGTAGCCGTCCATGATAGGCAGCATGACCTCGGAAACGATGGCATCAAAGTATTCCTTTTCCGTCAGCTCCAGCGCCGCTTCGCCGCTGACGGCGGTCTTTACCTCGTAGCCGTTTTTGACAAGAGCACGGGAGATCGTGCGCAGAATGTCGGTATCGCTTTCCGCAACGAGAATTTTAAACATAATGCCTCCTCAGCTCAGGAGACGATTATACCTCTCCATAAGCTCTTAAATGTATTTACCATTTCATATGAGAGTGTGTCGGTGTCGTTGCACTCGCCGTATAGATAGCGCTTTAGGTTCTGAATAATCCCGCCGGCGATAAACGCCGAGATAGTATCAACACTTCCGAGAAGGTCGGGACGGTACTCCTTCAGAAAATCAACTGCTGCGGCTCGTGTGCTGGCAGACAGATGTTCACCGAGAATATCAAACACCAACGGGATCGAGGGAGCCTTCAGATTTTTACGAATTAGCTCGGGATGATCGTCGACAAACTTCATGAGCATGCGCCATGAG
>CAVGIU010000128.1:0-4176 GCA_963629425.1 Oscillospiraceae bacterium | reverse complement strand
CTGAACGAAAATCAGCTCTCCCAAAACTGCTTCGCACCTGACAGCAGTCAACCGTGGTAGATAACTTTGATTTTCTGTTTAAGCGCCGAGATGGGCGCTGTCAGGCGTACACCCCCTCGCCAATCGAGGGCATTTATCGGAATAACAAACACTAAACAAGCTAATACACATTTGGAGGAACTAATCATGAGTAAGATATATACATCCGCAGATCAGCTTGTCGGCAAGACCCCGCTGCTGGAGCTTGTCCACATCGAAAAGTCCGAGGGACTCGAGGCCAAGGTGCTCGGCAAGCTTGAGTATTTTAACCCCGCAGGCAGCGTGAAGGACCGCATCGCAAAGGCGATGATAGACGATGCAGAGCAAAAGGGGCTCCTCAAGCCCGGCTCCGTTATAATCGAGCCGACCTCCGGCAACACCGGCATCGGTCTTGCATCCGTCGCCGCCGCAAGAGGCTACCGCATCATCATCGTCATGCCCGAGACCATGAGCGTGGAGCGCCGCCAGCTGATGAAGGCCTACGGCGCCGAGCTCGTGCTCACCGAGGGCGCGAAGGGCATGAAGGGCGCGATCGCCAAAGCCGACGAGCTTTCCAAGGAGATCCCCAACAGCTTCATCCCCGGCCAGTTCGTGAACCCCGCAAACCCCGCGATCCACAGAGCGACCACCGGCCCCGAGATCTGGGATGACACCGACGGCAAGGTCGATATCTTCGTTGCAGGCGTAGGCACGGGCGGCACGGTCACCGGCGTGGGCGAGTATCTTAAGAGCCAGAACCCCGATGTCAAGGTCGTCGCCGTTGAGCCCGCCACCTCGCCGGTGCTGAGCAAGGGCGTTGCGGGCAGCCACAAAATTCAGGGCATCGGCGCGGGCTTTGTCCCCGATGTGCTGGACACCAAGGTCTACGACGAGGTGATCCCCGTCGAAAACGACGACGCATTCGCGACCGGCAAGCTCATCGGCAAGAGCGAGGGCGTGCTCGTGGGCATCTCCTCCGGTGCTGCGGTGTGGGCTGCGATCCAGCTTGCAAAGCGCCCCGAGAACAAGGGCAAGACCATCGTCGCCCTGCTGCCGGACACCGGCGACCGTTATCTTTCCACCCCGCTGTTTGCAGACTGACTAATTTCACAAAGGAGAAATTTTCGATGATCCCGACACCCGAAGAGGCATGGGCACTGCTGTGCCAGTACAATGAAGGCGAATTTCACAGAAAGCACGGGCGCATCGTCGGCGATGTCCTGCGCTGGTACGCAATCTAGCTCGACTACGGCGACGAGGCGGACTTCTGGGAGGCCGTCGGCATCCTCCACGACCTCGATTTCGAGCAGTGGCCCGAGCAGCACTGCACAAAGGAGCAGGAAATTTTGCGTCAGGCCGGCGTTGACGAGCGCCTTATCCACGCCGTGGTCAGCCACGGATACAAGCTGACCGTCGATGTCGAGCCGGAAAGCGAGATGGAAAAGGTGCTGTACGCATCCGACGAGCTGACCGGCCTCATCGGTGCCGTGGCGCTCATGCGTCCGTCCAAGAGCGTCAGCGACATGGAGGTCAAGTCCGTGAAGAAAAAGTACAAGGACAAGAAATTTGCCGCCGGCTGCTCGCGCGAGGTCATCGAGCGCGGCGCCGAAATGCTCGGCTGGGATCTCGATAAGCTCATCGGTCAGACCATCCTCGCCATGCGCGCAAGCGATGCCGTTGACTGATATATATAGAAAACCCGTCCCCTCGGACGGGTTTTTCTTATATCTGCTCGGAGACGTATTTTACGATGATATCCGCCGTTTCCTCGATGCCGACGGACGAGTCGAGCGTCAGCTGATACTGGCGGGCATCGCCCCAGCGGTGGCCTGAAATGTGCCGATAATACGACGCTCTGGCCTTGTCGGAGCGGCGGATGTTGCACTTTGCCTCGCTCGGCGTGTCGCCGTATACCTCCATGACCCGCTGCATGCGGAACTGCTTCGGGGCGTGGATGAACACACGCACGACATTGTCGTAGTCCTTGAGCACATAGTCGGCGGCCCTGCCGACTATGACGCAGGTGCCGTTGTCGGCGATCTTGCGGATGATGCTCGCCTGCGCCTTGATCGCCTGCTGAACGGCGGTCGACGACAGGTAAAGCTCCCGCAGCGCATCGGGGGCGTTTTTGTGGATATCGGAAATGAACTCCTTATCCAAACCGCTTTCATGCGCGGCGAGGGCGACCATTTCCTTATAATAAAACGGGATGCCCAGCTTTTTCGCAACGAGCTTGCCAACCTGCTTGCCGGACGAGCCGTGCTCGCGCGCGATGGTGATAATAACGCCCGGCCTCGACGGCTTGAGCGCGACGGTCTCCCCGTCGTCGGCGCGCACGGGTCCGGGACTGCTGACATAGTCGGCCTTCAGGAACTGGCGGTAGAACACAAAGCCCACGGCGGTCGTCAGCACCTCCGTCACGGGGAAGGTCATCCAGAACCAGTCGAGCCCGAGGCGGGAGAACGCATAGCCCAGCGGGACAAAGAGCACGACCGTTCGGATGACGGTCAGCGCCGAGCTCTTGAGGCTCATGCCCGTCGCCTGGAAGAACACGGGGAAGATGAGCGACGTCACGAGCGGCAGGAAACTCACGCCGATGATGCGAAAGCCCACGCAGCCGATCCCGACGACGAGATCATCGGACGTGAACACTCGCAGCATCTGCTCGGGAAGAAGCTCAAAGCACAATGTTCCGAGGAACATCAGCGCCATGCCGAACAAAACGGAGGTCGACAGCGTCCTGCGGCAGCGGTTTATCTTGCGCGCGGCGTAGTTGTAGCTTATGACCGGCACGATGCAGGTCTGCATTGCGCCCAGGGGGATGAAGAAAAATGTCTGCCACTTGTAGTAAAGCCCCAGCGCGGTGACCGCCTCGTCGCAAAAGGTCGAGAGGATGAGGTTGAGGCCGAATATGTAAAATGTGTACGCCGACTGCATGAGGATATTCGGCATGCCGAGGCGGAAAATTTTCCTTATATGCCGCGGATACAGTGCTCTGTCCGGCGACGGGCGATAGCCCTTTTTCATCACGACCAGCGCCGCGACTATCTGCCCGGCGACGGTGGCGACCGCCGCACCGGCGATGCCCATTTCCGGCAGGCCTAAAAGGCCGAAGATGAGCAGCGGGTCTAAAATTATATTCGTGACCGCGCCCAGGATCTGCGCGATCATCGGCGTTTTCATGTCGCCGCCCGACTGCAGGATCTTTGTCCAGATGCTCTCCAGAAACAGGCCGAAGCTGAACACGCAGACGATGCGGCCGTAGACGATGACGTCGCGGATGACCGCCTCGGAGTCCGTGGAAAGTCGCGCGTACAGGGGCATGAGCGCCCAGCACACGGCGGCAAATATCGCCCAGAGCACGATGGCCAGCGGCGTGCCCACTCCGGCGTATTCGTCGGCCTCCTCGCGCCTGCCCACGCCGAGCTTGGCGGCCATGACGGTGTTGATGCCGACACCGGTGCCCACAGCGAGCGCGATCATCAGAAGCTGCACGGGGTAGATTATCGACAGGGCTGTCAGGCCGCTGCCGGAGTATCTGCCGACAAACAGGCTGTCGACGATGTTATAAAGCGCCTGTATAAGCTGCGCCAGCATCACCGGCGGCGCGAGCCGAAACAGTATTTTGCTGATTTTTTCCGTGTCGAACAGCTCTGTCTGTTCCATTGCGATCTCCCTCGTTTTTCAATACGCGTTAACGCTTCTGTTTGTCGTTTTTGCGTCAGCCCGACCGGTGGGTGCGTACTGGAGTTTGGTCTGTACATCGACCTATCGGTGCGGCAAAAGCATTATATAGCGAATTTTGCAATTGTCAACCGCTTTCGACAAGTGCGCTTTTTGCAAATCCCATATATTACCTTTTCTTTGTTTCGCCGAAAGAAAAGTTCTTTTCAATAGCGAACGAACACTTTCGCTGGTCGTAATTGCGGTAGCCCGAATCGTAACAAAAGCGAACTATCGGTGCGCCCATTCGTCCAACAAGATAGCGCAAGCTTTCTAAAACCGCCCTTTGGAAACCAGGTCCAGAAAATTTGCCGACATTCTAAGTAACTGCGGTGACCATATCGGTGCATACAGCTTGCTGCGTACCGATAGGTTGATGTACGGGCATAACTCTAGCGTGCAGTAGCCGGTCGGGCTGACGCAGCAACGACTAAG
>CAVGIU010000127.1:0-4617 GCA_963629425.1 Oscillospiraceae bacterium | reverse complement strand
GAGCTTTGCGCTCTCTTTATAATTTTTACCTCTAAACAATTTCGTTTCCTCCTAAAAATGTGGTTGAGTCGGAATAAATCCTCCCACTTTTGCCTTTCCTCAGTCGCCGACCAGGACGCCCATGGAACGGCAGGTGCCTGCGATCATGCTCATCGCCGACTCGATGTCGGTGCAGTTGAGGTCAGGCATCTTCTGCTCTGCGATCTTGCGGAGATCTTCCTTGCTGATGGTCGCGACCTTGTCCCTCTGGGGAACGCCGGAAGCGGTCTCGATGCCGCAGGCCTTCTTTATCAACAGTGCCGCAGGGGGAGTCTTGGTGATAAAGGTGAAGCTGCGGTCGGAGTAAACGGTGATGACGACAGGGATCATCATACCCATATCGCCCTTGGTACGCTCGTTAAAATCCTTGGTGAACTGGCCGATATTTACGCCGTACTGACCAAGTGCAGGGCCTACAGGGGGAGCCGGAGTCGCCTTTCCTGCGGGAACCTGGAATCTGACATATCCAACTATTTTTTGTGCCATTATTCAGCACCTCTTTCTTATTATTCTTTGATTTCCTCGACCTGATCGAGCTCAAGGTCGACGGGGGTCTCTCTGCCGAACATCGAAACGACGACGCGGACTCTGTCCTTCTCGGGCTCAAGCTCCTCAACAGTGCCGAGGAAGCCGGCCAGGGGACCGTCGGTGACCTTGACGGTATCGCCGATCTGATAGCCCGTGACGATCTCGTGACGCTCGACGCCGAGATCATATATTTCCTGCTCCGTAAGCGGAACGGCCTTGCCGCCTGCTCCGACGAAGCCGGTTGCGCCGCGGACGTTGTGGATAAGATGCCAGCTGTCATCGGTCAGCACCATTTTGCACAGAACGTAGCCGGGGAACACCTTGCGCTCGACGGTCTTTTCGCCGCCGTCGGTGATCTCGGTCACGGTCTCCATGGGGATGTTGACCTCCTGGATCAGATCCTGCATCCTGCGGTTTTCGGCAGCCTTCATTATCGCTGCCGCAACTGCGTTTTCATAACCGGAATAGGTATGGATCACATACCATTTTGCGTCCTCTGCCATGGCCACTAACCCGCCAGCTCGAAGATGACGTTAACGACCAGACCTGCCAGCTCGTCAAATCCCCAAAGGACGACGGCGGCAAGCGCCATAACGAAAAGTGCAACACCGGTGTTGGTTGCAAGCTGCTTCGGGGTAGGCCATACGACCTTCTTCAGCTCGCTTTTAAGCTCGCGGAACCATTTTCCGATGCGCTGGAAAAAACCAAGTTTCTTCTCTTCTTTCTTAACGGCGTTGGTGTTCTTGACAGGAGCAGCTTTTTTCTTCTCTTCAGCCATTTTTTACACTCATCCTTTCAGAAAGTTACTTGGTTTCTACGTGCTTGGTGTGCTTTCTGCAGAAAGGGCAGTACTTGCTTCTCTCAAGCTTTTCGGAAGTATTCTTCTTGTTCTTGACAGTGTTGTAGTTCCTCTGCTTGCACTCGTCACATCTAAGTGTGATCTTGACTCTGTTATCAGCCATACTTTTCGGCACCTCCTATTTTATTTACCCGCGTTACGGTGCGGATATTTGCCTCCCTGTATGGGAACCGGATCCCTGCCCGCGCATAAATGCGCGCACGAAAAAAGACCTCTCGTCCGACAGGTAATCATTAATATACCATACCTATATAAAAAGGTCAAGCCTTTTTGCAACGCAAAAAGGCTTGTCTTTTAATAAACTGATAGCTATAGGGGGGGCGCCGTCGGCGCAGCAGATGGATAGAGAACGGTCTTGCCCGATCAGGTTCCGAAAATTTAGTCGGAATTAAAATTTATTAGGTGCCCCGGTGCGCCTCTAAAAATCCTCCAAACACTCGGCGATGGCTTTTTGGAACTTGGGGAGGACTCCGATGCCGTTTGTTCGGTGCGGCGGGAGCTGGTAGATATCGTGGCCGGGGTAATCGTTGCCTTCTATGAGCAGCGGGCCGCTGTCGGTCACGCACACGTCCCAGCCGACGACGCCGACCTGCGGCACGACCTGCCCTGCGCGCTCAACCATGGCGACGACCTCGTCCCAACGCGGTATCTTAAAGCCCTTTATCGCAACACCCGTAAGCGGATGGACATCGTACAGATGCCCGGACTTGTCCAGCGCGGGGTAGATTATCTCACCCCTGTCCTCCTCGATGGGCACGACCATGCCGCCGTTATTGAAGTTGTCGACATATTTCCCGTTGCCGATGCGCAGGTACGCCGCCACGACGCGCGTCTTTTTGCCGTGGGTGAAGCTTATAACGCGGCAGGTGTTGACCGAGCAGGGGTGCAGCGCCATGAGGTCGCGGTGCTGCGTGACGCATTCCTCGAGCAGCACATGCCCCGCACCGTTGAGATGCTCGCGCAGGGGCTCTTCAAGCTCGCGCACATTGAGCTTTTCGATGCCGCGGCCGCATTGCCCGTCTACGGGCTTTACCATAAACACAGGGTGCTTTTCGACAAAGTCCGCGAGCTCCTCATCGCTCGCGGCGGCGTAGTCGAGCCAGTCGCGGTGCAGAAAGTCCGCAAAATTGTGCGCAAATTTGAGCTTGTTTTCGATCTCGGGCATGTACGCGGGGTCATTATAGGTCTTGATGAAGTTGTTATTCATGCCGCGCGTCAGGATCGTTTTGCGCTGCGCGGCGTTGAGATTATACATCTCGAACAGCCAGTAATCCATGTATCCGGCCTGATAGCGCAGGCCGCACCAAACCATGTCGAAGAATATGAACAGCTTACTGCGCCCGGACTTTTCGTGGACCTCGTCGATCTTTTGGAACATTTGCTTCCAATTAAGTCCGGCAATGCGCGCAAGCAGAAACTTGAGCTTTCCCATCTGCGCTCCCCCTCGGGTAATTTGTCCTTGATATTATATTATCCGCCGCCGTCAAAATCAATCTTTTTTAATATCGCCCGGGCGCAGCTGCGGATACGCATGTTGCGGCCACCCGGTGTCGTGGGTGCCGAGGAAGCTGCGAAATTGCCGCATCCCGCGAGTGTGATACGGAATTTTGTGCCGCGTGCTCCGAGGCTATCCGGTCCGCAGCAGGCTATCGGCCATCCACTGATATCAAAAACCGGCAGCTCTGTTTTTCACATCTCCTCGACGGAGAAGACGTTTGGGAGGGCTGTGATAGCCGGGACAAGCTCAGTGCCGCCCATTTTTGGCGTGGTCTGTACGGACAGCAGCGCATAGTAGCGGTGCTCCTCGTCCTCGCCCTGAGTGCGGCTGACCTCAAGATTCGAGACCTTGAGCGAGCGCTCGCTCATCATCTCCAGCACGGCCTGGATCGTGTCGGGCTTGGTGTATTCGATGTACAGCGTGCAGAGTCTGCCGCTTTTTGTGAACTTTAACTCGAACTTTATGAGCACGATCTCGGCGAACAAAATGACGACGGTCGCGAAGACTGCGCACTCGACAAAGCCTGCGCCGCAGGCAAGTCCCACGATGGCCGAGGCCCATAGTCCGGCGGCGGTAGTAAGCCCCTTGACCTGGCGGCGGCCGGTCACGATGATCGTACCGGCGCCGATGAAGCCGATGCCGGCGATGACCTGCGCACCGAGCCTTCCGATATCGGTAAACAGTCCGAGGCCAAGCAGCAGATACTGACTGGTCAGCGTCGTGATCGCCGCACCCAGGCAGATGAGAATATGCGTGCGGAAGCCGGCCGGGCGGCGCTTTATCTCGCGCTCGGCGCCGATGACTCCGCCACAGATAAACGCAAGCAGCAGGCGCAGCACCATGGCCAGCGTCGTCGGCTCGCGGATAAAATCAAAGCATGAAAGCATGGCTGCACCCCCCTACTGGCTTTCTTCGATTGACACCATGCCGCCGAGCGTTGCGAGTGTTGCCAGCAGCTGTGTGTGGTTCAGATTTTTTGGCAGATACACGCTCAGATGCACGCTGATCTGTGCGCGCCTGTCCTCGGGATGCTTGCTCAGGTCGATGTCGAACACCGTCGCGCCCTGCTCGCGCAGCGTGCCCAAAACGGGGCCGAGATTCTCCATTCCGTCAAGCTCGGCGAGTATATTCATATACCGCGAGCGCGCGATGAGCAGGTTCTCCAGCGCCGGGAACGCGTACATGCACACGAGGATCAGCGCGACCGACACGAGCACGCACTCGTAATACCCCGCGCCGATGGCAAGGCCGAGACAGGCCGAGGCCCAAAGCCCCGCGGCGGTCGTCAGCCCCTTGACGCGCTTACGGCCCGTCAAAATTATCGAGCCCGCGCCGAGAAAGCCCACGCCGTTTATGACCTGCGCACCGAAGCGCGAAACGTCGTGCGTTGCCCCGACCGCCTGCGCCGCATCGCACCACTGCGTAGCGAGCATCAGGTCGATATACTGGCTGAGCATGATCGTCATCGACGAGCCGATGGCGACGAGCATATACGTTCGAAAGCCCGCCGGCGAGCTGCGCCGCTCGCGCTCAAGACCCAAAAGCCCGCCGACGAGCACCGCCAGCAGTATCCGTATTACCATTGATAAAAAGCTTAAATCTCTCATTTTTTCAGAGGCGCTTTAGCGCCGCAGCCTGTCAAAGAACCTATGTTGCAGAGGAAAAGCATCCGCGCAGCAGGGGAGCGCGAGGG
>CAVGIU010000126.1:0-5564 GCA_963629425.1 Oscillospiraceae bacterium | reverse complement strand
CTGCCGCCGTTAATGCCGGTGAAAGGCTTGTCCTCGGAATAACCGCCCAGCTCCAGAGCCTTTTCGATCACCGGGGTGAAGTCTTTATCCTCTCCGATATGTGTTATTTCGGGGTAGGATACCACCGCCGTTGTGAACACGCGATCGGCATAGCTTGCTTTCGGCGGCATCAGACAGTTGGTGGTGAACAGCACCGGCGCGGGAAGCTCCGCAAATTCTTTTTGCTGGTTCTGCCATGCCGTGCCGAAATTGCCCTTGAGGTGGGAATACTTTTTCAGCTCGGGATAGGCGTGAGCGGGCAGCATTTCACCGTGGGTGTAGATATTGATGCCCTTGCCCTCGGTCTGCTCCAGCAGCTGCTTCAGGTCGTGGAGGTCATGGCCGGTTATGACGATGAACGGCCCCTTTTCCACGGTCAGCGGAACGGTAACAGGCACAGGCGTTCCGTAGCTTTCGGTGTTTGCCTTGTCCAGAAGCTCCATGCACTTGAGGTTTTTCTCGCCGACCTCCATCACGACAGGCAGCAGCTCGTCCATGCCCCAATCCTCGCCGACGGCAAAGAGTGCCTTGGCAAAGAAGCGGTTCACCTCATCGTCGGTGTAGCCCAGCACCATGGCGTGATGAGCATAGGCGGCCATACCGCGTATGCCGAAGAGAATGAGAGATTTGAGACTGCGCACATCCTCCTGTGCGTTCCAGACGTTCTCCATATCGTAATCATCCGTGCGTCCGCACGCAGAAGCGCAGCCGGAGCAGTCGGGAACGAAGCGCGCCTTTTCCTCGTGCACCCGATCGATCAGTTCGCGGATGGTCTTTTCATTGAAGTTCACATTTGTAATGGTGGTAAACAGCCCCTCGATCACCAGGCGCCATGTACCCTCATTCACATCCGGAGCATTGCCTACCGCACGCGACAGCCCGACCAAAGCGCCGGTCAGCTCGTCCTGAAGCTTCGCCACATCGGCGGTTTTTCCGCAGACGCCTGCTTTTCCCGTGCAGCCGGTGCAGCCGGCCGTCTGTTCACACTGAAAACAAAACATTTTTTTATCCATCTTGAAATCCTCCCTTTACATTTAATCAAGTATATTTCCATCCGTGGAAATGGTCACGACCTGCCACGGAATAAATTTCCCGCTGTTCTGCAAAGCAGTTTTCGCTGCGTGCTCCAGTCCGCCGCAGCAGGGGACCTCCATGCGTACTATGGTCACGCTCTTAATGTCGTTATTTCGAATGATCTCGGTGAGCTTTTCGGAATAATCCACACTGTCGAGCTTCGGGCAGCCTACCAGCGTGATATGTCCCTTAATGAACCGCTCGTGGAAAGCGGCATAGGCGTAAGCCGTGCAGTCGGCAGCAATGAGCAGCTTCGCGCCGTCAAAATAAGGCGCGTTCACAGGGACGAGTTTAATTTGTACCGGCCACTGGGAAAGACGGCTTTGCACCGCAGCCGGGGCAGCCTCAGCGCCTGACTGCTCCGTGCGCTGAATGGTTTTCATCCGTGTTCCGGGGCAGCCGCCGGGAAGACGCATCCCCGCCTGCTGCATTTTCTTCTGTTTATTTGCCAGCACCGCCGCTTCGTCATATGCGGCAGCCTCGCGTTCCACAAAGGAGATCGCCCCGGTAGGGCAAGCCGGCAGGCAGTCACCCAAACCGTCGCAGTAGTCATCCCGCATCAGCTTTGCCTTGCCGTCCACCATGGCGATAGCGCCCTCGTGACAAGCGGCGGCACAGGCACCGCAGCCGTTGCATTTATTCTGATCGATCTCGATGATCCTCCGTTTCATTTCTATACCTCCTTGCTTTTGTGGCTCGATTATAGTACACTTAAATCAACAAGTCGGTTGAATTTTCTACGAAAGAGGATTTTATGAAAGATTTTTTACCTGTTATCCATTCTGCTCAGCTTTTCTCCGGTATATCTGCGGAGGAGCTGACCGCGATGCTCTCCTGCCTCAAAGCAGAAAAAAAGGACTTCCCGAGAGACGGCTTTGTGCTGCGCGCCGGCGATACGGCGGACTCGATCGGCCTTGTGCTGGCGGGGACTGTTCTGATCATTCAGGAGGATATTTGGGGAAACCGAAATATCCTTTCAAAAGCGGGGCCGGGACAGGCTTTTGCCGCCGCATATGCCTGCGTCCCCGGCGCCAAACTGAATATGAGCGTCATAGCGGAAACGCCGGTCACTGTGATGTTCCTGAATGTATCGCGCATCCTGAATGTGTGCCCGTCTGCCTGCTCGCACCACAGCCGGATTATTCGGAATCTGCTTGGCGAGTTGGCGGGAAAAAGCCTGAACTTGAACGAAAAGCTCACGCATATGGGACAGCGCGGCACACGGTCTAAGATCATGTCCTACCTTTCCGCAGAGGCGCAGCGGCTCGGAAAATACGAATTTGATATTCCGTTTTCAAGGCAGCAGCTTGCGGATTATCTCGGTGTCGAGCGCAGCGGACTGTCGCTGGAGCTTGGAAAGATGAAAAAGGACGGTGTTCTCGATTATCGCAAGAACCACTTTATTCTGCGCATATAACAGCTGTCAGAATTACGTCTCTTTGCCTCGAAGGAACGGTTATTTTGTTAGAATAGCCATAGCCGTTCTTTTTTCTTGCAATCGGAGGAATGGTATTATATAATCCATGTAATCTTTGTGAAGTGTTCACCATTTCACCAAAATGATGGAGGTAACAAGGAATGGCAGAGGAGAGAAAGCTGATAGTCAAGGTCGCGAAAATGCTGACCGACTGCATGGACGCAAAAACGGGACTCGTGAAAATGGATTCGAACCGTCCGGAGTACCGGATGCTCGACACGCTGCTTACAGACGAAATGGCGGAGCTTATGCTGAAAATGGGCAGACGCAAGCCGACGACCGCAGCAGCGCTTGCCGAAAAAACAGGTTGGGATGAGGAGCGTGTACAGACGCTGCTCGACGAACTGTCGGAGATAGGCATAGTTGAGTATAACCGACATAACGCCGATAGGCACAAGCAGTATGTTGTGCCCATCTTTGTCGTCGGCAGCTGCGAGAATCTTGTGCTTAACAAAAAATTGCGAGAGAAGCACCCCGAGGTCGCTGAATTTTTCTATCAGATGGGCTATCTGCCGCTGAAAATGATATCCCACATGGTGCCTCCCGGCGGTGCCGGACTCGGCTTCCACACGGTTCCGGTCGAGAAGGCCATACCCAAAGACAGCAGCTCGCTGAGCATAGAGCAGCTGTCGTATTGGCTCAAAAAATACGAAAAACAGCTTGCGATTTGCGATTGCTGCTGCCGCACCGCCATGATAATGCGCGGCGAAGGCTGCGGCGAACTGCCGTACAAGGGCTGCATTGCTCTCGGCGATTATGCCGACTACATGATTGAAACCGGCAAAGCGGAGAAAGCCACGCTCGATGAAGTCATCGCGCTGCTTCAGCGCTCCGAGGACAACGGTTTTATGCATCAGGTTACAAACGGGGACGGCGGCGATGACATTTTTGCCATCTGCAACTGTTCTGTCGGCAACTGCTTTGCCCTGCGCTGTTCGCAGCTTTTCAATAACCAAAACGCCTCAGCCTCAGCTTACCGTGCGGTCGTCGATCGAAATAAGTGCGCCGCCTGCGGCAAGTGCGTTGAGGTTTGTCCTGCCGGAGCGGCGAGACTCGGCCAGAAACTGTGCACAAGCACCGGACTTGTTATATACGAGCACGAGCCGCAGCCGGGTGACACCAAGGGGTGGAGCGAAGCAAACTGGCATCCCGATTACAGAAACAGAAACATGATAAATTGCTACGACAGCGGAACATCTCCGTGCAAGGCAGTCTGCCCTGCGCATGTTTCGGTGCAGGGCGTTTTGGAACTTGTGCGGCAGGAGCGTTATTTGGATGCACTCAAGCTTTTGCGCATGGACGACCCATTTCCCTCGGCCTGTGAAAAATGCAGCCGCAATTGCGAGAAGGTCTGTATGCGCGGTGCTGTCGATGAGCCCATGGAGATAGCCGAGACGATGAAGCGCCTTGCCGCAATGCAGAGCGAGCTTGCCGATGACCTCGTGCCGAAGAAGGTGCGTCTCAAGGGTGAGAATGAGGACTATGATATTCCCGTTGCGGTGCGCGGAACGGGGCTTGCCGAACTCAGCTGTGCGTATTTTCTTGCCCGGACAGGGTATCCCGTGACCGTGTTCGGCACAAAGCCCGAATGCAGTGACGCAGAGCTTTATATACTGCAAAAGCTCGGGGTGAAATTTGCTGAGGGTGACCCGAAAACCGAGCTCTTTGCGGCCGTTTATCCCGATATCTTCCCGTATACCGACGGCAGCCCAGCAAGTCTTATCGAAGCCGGTCACGAGGCGGCAAAAAGCATCCACCGCCATGTTCATCCCGGCCATAAGCAGGATCTGGCACGGGATATGCGCGATTTCAAGGGCATAAAGCGTAAAAATATCGTTCTGCCGCCCGACTGTGCCAAGGAGCATCGCTGCCTTTCCTGCGGTGTGACCTATGTCGACCCGAATCGCTGCATAGGCTGCGGTATCTGCACGACACGGTGCATGTTCGATGCTATCAAGCTGGAGCGCAGCCATCCGGAGTGCGTTAACTACTGCACCGCCGACAGCACGGTCAGAAATGTAATGATAAACGGCATGAAGCGCGCCGGACACATAGCGATAAGCGAGCTTAAACGAGCCCTTAATTGACTTAACCTGTGTTCCGTGATATGCTTTGTCCAAGCAATCAAGGTGGGTGGATGCAATGTCGCTGAACAAAATCAATGTCCCGTCAGTCAAAGAAGCGTTCGTGCAGGAGCTCGAAAACAAGATCCTCTCGGGCGAGTTTGCAATCGGGGAAAAGCTTCCGACGGCTCGTGAGCTGTGCAGCCTGATGGGTGTCAGCCTCACCATTGTCAACGCCGGCATGAGCGAACTTGCCGTAAAAGGCTTTGTGGAAATCAAGCCACGCTGCGGGACATATGTCGCCGACTACCGCACAAACGGCACGCCGGAGACAATGCTTGCGGTTTTTCGGTACAACGGCGGGAAGCTCAATCCGCACGATGTGCGCTCGTTCTGCGAAAGCCGCATTGCGCTGGATCCGTTCGTGGCAAAGCTGGTCATTGAGCGGGCAGGCAATGAGCAGCTCGGAGAGCTGCGCCCGCTGGTCGAGAAGCTCCATGCCGAGCGTAATATAGAGCTGTTCTGCACAACGATACTCGAATTCTTTCAGCGGCTTTATCAGCTCAGCGGCAACATTGTCTTTTCGCTGCTGTATAAGTCCACGCTTGAGCCGCAGATGGGGATGTATACCGTGTTTATCGAGAAAAACGGCTTCGATATCGTTGCCGGCTATGTTGATATGATTTATAAACTGCTGCTTGAAAGAGATGTCGCAGGTGTGCAAAAATGTTTGGTCGAGTCTATGCAGCTCCCTCTGAGCGGCGATACATCGATAGTATAATGCCCTGCAAAAATCACAGCAGCCGCACCAAACCACTGCATAAAAAAACCGCCCTTTGGGCGGCGCAACATAGGGATAAGTCGGTTTTGAGCGGCTCTTTTCCGCCCATACTTCATAAAAAATCTCGGTA
>CAVGIU010000125.1:0-6535 GCA_963629425.1 Oscillospiraceae bacterium | reverse complement strand
ACCTTATACTGTGCCATATTAGCTCCCCGCGCCCGCTTAACAGGCGACTATTTCCTTAATGTTCATTTCCTGCCCCTGCTGAAGCCAGGTTCTGCCGCTGCCGCAGTGAGGGCAGGTCTTGCCGTACTGGAGGGTGGAATAGGTGCTTTTGCAGTCGTCGCACCAGGTGATCGCCGGAATAATTTCATATTTGAACTCCGTATGCTCTATAAGCGGTGTTTTCTTCGCGTACCACTTCCAGCAGTCGGCCAAATATTCCGGCACGATGCCCGATACCTCGCCGAACTCCAGCGTTACCGACTGGATATCCGTAAGAGAGTTCTCCTTTGCTATCTTATCGACCTGTTCGATCACATAGGTCACAATACTGAGCTCGTGCATATTATGTCCTTTCTGAAAAAGGTGCGGGGTGTGCCCCGCACCTTTGACCTTGCTCCGGGACTGATTATTTGCCGGAAAGCTGCTTTTTGATTATCTTGACCTGACGCTTTGCAGCATAGGGTCCTATAGCCTTGAACTTGTCCTCGGCGGGGATCATCTTGCTGTTCTGCGGACGGTTGCGCTTGAGGTGGATGGCGTCAAACTCGCACTTGGTGGTGCAGATGCCGCAGCCGATGCACTTGTTCGGGTCTACGACGCTGCGGCCGCAGCTCAGGCAGCGGGAGGCCTCGGACTTAATCTGCTCCTCGGTGAAGGTGACGCGGTCGTCCTGCATGGTGAGGACCTTCTCAGAGTCGATAGCAACCTCAGCGCGTGCGGGCTTCTTGAATTTCTCTGTGGGCAGAGCTATGTTCTGCTTGTCAAGCTCCTTGAATTCGCGCAGGTTGCGGTGAATCGTCAGGGTTTGACCGACGTTTACGAAACGATGGATGGAAACCGCGCCCTCGCGGCCGGATGCGATAGCGTCGATGGTGTACTTCGGACCCGTCGCGCAGTCGCCGCCGACAAAGATATCCTTCTCCTCGGTCTGGAAGGTGATACCGTCATGGTCGATGAGGCTGCCGTCGGGAGTCTCGGCCATGGTACCTGCGAGGACGGAGCCGTACTCGGAGCGCTGGCCGATGGCGACCAGAACATTGGAGCAGGGAACGGTGATGGTCTCGCTTTCGTCGTATACGGGGGCGAACTTGCCCTCGGCATTGCGCACGGAGGTGCAGCGCATGAGCTCAATGGCGGTGACCTTGCCATCCTCGCCTATAACGGCCTTGGGTGCCCAGGAATTGTTGATGACAACGCCGTCTGCTATGCCGGCATTCTTCTCATCGGGAACAGTGGGCATCTCCTCGTCCTTCTCAAGGCAGTACATGCTGACGCTGCCCTTGGTCAGACGGCGTGCGGCACGGGCAACGTCGATAGCTGCGTTGCCGCCGCCGATGACGACCACGTCGCCGCTGAGCTTCTTGGTTTTGCCGCTGTTGACACTGCGCAGGAAGTCGAGACCGCCAAGAACGCCCTTGAGCTCCTCGCCCGGAATGTTCAGCTTTGCGGCTTTCTGGAGGCCGACTGCAACGTAGAAGGCCTTGAAGCCCTCGTCGCGCAGCTGCTGGATGGTGATATCCTTGCCGACCTCAACGCCGCAGCGGAAATCTATGCCCATCTCGCGCAGAACGTCGATCTCGGACTTGACTATATCCTTGCCGATACGGAAGGAGGGGATGCCGTTTACGAGCATGCCGCCGGGGACGGCTTCCTTCTCGAATACGACCGGGCTGTAACCCTCAATGGCGAGGAAGTATGCGCAGGACATACCGGCAGGGCCGGCACCGATGATGGCAATCTTCTGATCAAACTTCTCATGTGTGGTGGATACCATGGGCGGCACATAGCGGTGCTCGGCCTTCATATCCTGCTCTGCGATGAACTTCTTTATCTCGTCAATCTGCAGAGGCTCGTCGACGGTGCCGCGGGTGCATGCGTCTTCGCAGTACTTGCGGCAGATGCTGCCGCAGACGGCGGGGAAGGGGTTATCCTTCTTTATGAGCTTGAGAGCGTCGGCGTAACGGCCGTCGGCAGCCATCTTGATGTAACCCTGAACGGCAATGTGTGCAGGGCATGCGACCTTGCAGGGTGCGGTGCCGGTCGGCCATGTCTGGATGGAGCCGTTTTCGTTCTTGTAGTTCTTGTTCCAGTGATCCTCGCCCCACTGAGTCTCGTCGGGCAGCTCGTGATGGGGATATTCGATCGGGCCATCCTTGGTGCACAGCTTCTGTCCGAGTCGGACAGCGCCTGCAGGGCAGGTCTCAACGCACTTGCCGCATGCTACGCACTTTTCGGGATCGGACTCTGCGGTGTATGCGGAAGCGGAAAGATTCGGGGTGTTGAAGAGCTGGGAGGTACGCAGAGCGTTGCAGACGCCGACTGCGCAGTTGCAGATACCGAAGATCTTATTCTCGCCGTCGATATTGGTTATCTGATGGACATAGCCCTTGTCCTCGGCCTTCTGAAGGATCTCAATTGCCTCTTCGTAGGTGATGTCGTGGCCATGGTTGGTCTCGCGGCAGTAATCGGCAAAGTCGCCGACACCGATGCACCATTCGCCTTCGATATCACCCGAGCCCTCGCCGCGGATGCGCTGCTGCTTACGGCAGGAGCACACGGAAACGCCGATGTGACCCTCGTACTTCTTCAGCCAGTGGCTCAGATGCTCGATGGGCAGAGACTTGCTCTCTGCGGGAATGGCCTTCTCAACGGGGATGACGTGCATGCCTATGCCGGCACCGCCGGGAGGTACGAGCTCGGTGATACCTGCCAGAGGCAGATATGCCATGCGCTCGAAGAAATCTGCAGTCTCGGGATACATATCGGACTGCTCGGGGTTTATCATCATGATCTCTGCGCTGCCGGGAACAAACATATCCAGCACCCAGCGCTTTTCGTGGTTGGGGTTCTTGCCGTCGAGGTTTTCCCAGTGGTACTCGACGAGGCCGCTCTCGCTGACGGCCTGCATGGCCTTTTCGAGGTACGCTCTGTCGAACTGCTTGTTCTTTGCAGCGAGCTGCTCGATGGTCATGGGAACACGCTTTTTCATGGTCAGGCAGATATCGAGGATATCGTCCGCCATCTTTTGGTCGTACTTGTACGCAGTGTACTTCAGTGCGGAGGTGATGCCGATATACTCGGGAGACTCCGTGGTGATCTTGTCCTTGCCGATAAGGACGGTCGCGCGGTCAGTGATCTCCTTGCCGAGCTTGGCGATCTTTTGGTCTTTTGTCATAAGTTTTGATCCCCTTACCTTAAAATAATAGATTTGCACTTGTTGCACTTGTGAATTTAATGTCGATGCCTGTTGCAATCATAATTTTTTTGTTGAAAATAGTCAATAGTTGCACATCTCTTTTGACGAATCTCACAAAAAACTTGCAAGCTTTTTGAAAACACATTTTATTTCGTCTTGACTTTGGCAAACAAAATGCTTAAAATGTTCTTAAAATCGGAACATTTTTTCGGTGAGGTGTTTTTCGTGCAGGATTCGTCGATACGGCTTAAGGATGACATCGCAAAATGCGCAATAGATCTGTTTAAATCCAAAGGATACGGCAATGTCAGTGTCAATGAGATATGCGAATCGGCTCATGTTTCGCGCACTGTTTTTTACACCGTGTTCAAGGGCAAGCGCAGCATACTCGATTATGTTGTCGCAAAGCCTCAGCAAAACGATAAGGAGAGTTTTAGAAAATTTGCCGATGCGGAGAATGATTTTGAACGCATTTGGCAGCTCTTCGAGCGCTTTATAAACATTGCGCTCGCTTTCGGTCCGAAGCTTACAAGCACGCTGTTTATCATGCAGTTTGAGTCGCCCGAGGGCATACGCGACGCTGTGCATGCGCTGGACGATCTGTTCGCAACGCTTGCAAAGAACTGCGCGAAAAACGGGATAATAGAAACAGAAGAACCGCCGGAGCTGCTGTCGCATATAGCGACTGACCTCATCATCCACGAGCTTTATGTTTGGTGCAGTCAGGACGGTAACTTCTCGCTGCGTGAGCGTGCGCGGCAATATGCCGAGGTCGCCTATCATGTTAAGCCCCAATACCGTATGAGTCCCGAGCAGCGTGCCGCGCTGTGATGTGAAAGAGTATCTTCCCCGAAATGAAATAAGAACGGAAAAAAGCCGAAAGCCTCGGAAATTTGAGGCTTTCGGCTATATTTTCGACAAACCGGCGCAACAGCAGCGCTTTATGCTCTGCTGAGCTTAAAATGCATGAGGAGCAGCTGCATATTTCTATATATGCAGCGTGATATTATCTCCGGTGATGCCGCAGAAGGCACCTTTTTGAGCCTGCGGGGAGTCAGGGTGGCAGATAAGCCATTTATTGCGCATCCACAAAAGCCCATCCTCGCCGGGAAGTGAGCTGTCGGGCGCGGCGGTAAGCTGCGCATTTGTGCCTTCGGTGAGCACGACGAGGCAGTTGAAACCGGCCTCATTCACACGGCAGGGCGCAAAGTGCAGGACTCCGGGATATATCTCGACGGGCGTGTCGGGAGGAAGATACACGCCGACTATGCGGCTGCTGTCAAGCCGCCGTTCGGAGATATCCTCCGGCAGCGCAAGCAACAGAACGAGTCCCGTCGTCGTGAAGTTTACCTCGCTGCAGCGGTGATATTCCTCGGCGTTGAGCGTGAAGCCCCGACCGTTGCAGTAGCCTGCCTGAACGGGCATTTCACCGTAAACGGAGCGCTTTATTCTTTCGGTTATAGCCAGCGACATGAGCGCTTTATCCGACGCAACATAGCAATTGCCGCTCTCGGGTATCGGCGTTTTGCGCATGGCGCAGCTCAGCGGCAGTGTATCGCCAAGTTCGAGAACTCGCCCGTATCGGGAGAAGCGTCCGTCAAAAACATCGAACATCTCAAGCTCGGGATTTTTTTCTGAAAGCAGCTTAAGCATTATGCCAGGCCTCCTTTTTCAAAGAAATGCTCCACCGTTAAAAGTCCGGCAGCGGAGCGCTCAAGTGTTTTATTATACGGACTTTTTTCAATCGGTATATCGTGTCCGGCGTCAATGCCCTCGTGCATCTCGGCCAAAAGCTTTGAAAGATAATATGGGTTTTCAAACACCCGGCCGTACAGCACGAGCTTTCCCGGGTCGAGGGTATATATAACGCTCTTAAGCACAGAGGCGAGCGCTTCTATCGCTCTGTCGACAAGCTCGGCAATCTCCCTGTCACCGCTTTGGGCGGCGCTGAAAACATCGTCTATCGGTATCTCCGATACTTGACGGCCACGGCACAAGCTCCAAAAAAGCGGAGTTTTCTCCGGCGATAGCAGCTCCAAGGCACTGTCGAGTATGGCTGTCGGCGAGGCTATAGTCTCAAGACAGCCGCTTTTCCCGCAGGAGCAGGGCTTGCCGCCTCGTTTTATGACCGGGATATGCCCTATCTCCGAGCATTGCTGACTGCTGCCGCACCATATGCGTCCGCCGACGGACAGCGATGCACCTATGCCGTATTCGCAGCGCAGGAAAAACTGCGAGTCAAGCTCAATGTCCCTGGCTGTGAACATGTGCGCTGCAAACAGGGCACGGACATTATTCGACATGACACAGGGCAGACCGGTGAGCTCCTCAAGGCGATCGCACAGCGGATATTCTTTTTTGTCAAGTGCGCCGAAGCTGTTGCGCACGACGCGTCCGTTCGGAGATGTTATGCCGCGTATCGCAACGCCGAGACCGATGATCCGGCTCCTGTCGAGCGCGTTTTCTTTTACAAGCTCGTCAAGCCTTGCGGCAAGGCGCTGCAATGTTTCGTCTGCGGGACTTTTTTCCTCAAGGGTGAGTTCTTCAAAGAAGATGACCGAGCCGTCGAGCCTGACGGCGGAAACAATGGCCTGATGCAGGTTTATGAGAACGCCGAGCGCGCAGCGGGCATCGGGGTCTATCTCTACCGTAATCTCGCGCCGTCCGGCACCGCCGCCGGGCATGGCCGCGCCCTCGCGGACAAGCCCCTCGGATATCATTTCGCCGACGATTTTCGTTATTGCCGCCGGAGTGAGCTTGGTGCACTCGGCAAGCCGCTTGCGTGACATGCTGCCGTGCTCGTGCAGAAGCCGCAGAGCCGCACTTCTGTTTGTGCGCTTTATGCCCATCATGTTATCGCCTTCGTAAACCATGTTGCCCTCCGTTCAAGCTTTCCCGTGTATCCGGCTGCGCAGCAATATCAGCGCTGCGCCGCACAATACTGTCACTATACCGAGTATCTTAACTGCGGTCAAGCTCTCATTTAAGAAAAACACACCGATAAAGCAGCTCACGACGGGCATAAGCAGCAGATAAAGCTTTACCATCCACACCTCGTAGTGTTTGAGATTGCGGTAGTAGAAAAAATATATGCCGGTCTGCGCAAGACCGCCAAGCACAACAAGTGCCCACATTGCGGGACTTAAGTGCAGTGAAGACTGCGATATCGCTCCGCTTGCCGAGGCAGTGCCGGAAAACAGCAGCAGAACGACGAAATTATTGTAATACGATATCGTATCGGCGTCCTCATGGTATTTTTCCTGCGCGTTTTTGATTATAAATGCGTTGACCGTCACGCAC
>CAVGIU010000124.1:0-2266 GCA_963629425.1 Oscillospiraceae bacterium | reverse complement strand
TTATTCTTCGATTATACCGAGTCTGAGCATTTGTGCAAGTGTTTCCTGCAGGTCGTCTCGCGCCTGCGCCTGCTCAACGTCGTACTCGGCCACGATCTGCTGCAGGATCTCCGCCGGCTCCCTGCCGTTTTGCAGCTGCTGATATATCAGCAGCGACACCGGATTTAAAAGCAGCATCCCCTGCACATCCGTCTGCCCAACGGGAATGAGCATCGTGTCTCCCGCAATTTCGCGCAAAACAAATTTATCACTCAGCTTCATCTTCCACCTCCTGTACTTTCTGCTGCTCATACCAGCGCGCAGCGGTCGCGGCATACGCATCCATCTTGTTGCACATGTACTCCGGCACGGACTCGAACTGCCCCGTTTCCGCGATGCACACCGCGGGGCATGCCTCGCAGATCGCGTGGTAACGGCAGGCGGTGCAGCGCGGCGGCACCATGATCTTCTGGCGCTCGGCGCGAATGTACTCCCACGCAGCGCCGAAATCGTTATCCAGCGCAACGGTGGGTGCCTGCATCATGCCGCAGGGGCGCATCTGGCCGTTGTAGGTGAGCCAAAAGCTGGCCGCACCCGCGCGGCAGCGAATGTGCTCCGTCGGCGTGTCCTGACACTCCGTGACCTGGGGAGGTATCTCTAAATTCCGCGCGATAGCCTCGGCGCGGCGCAGCAGATTATCCGGCGACATGGTGCTGCATTCGCTCTGCCAGCGCACCTGCGCCGACTGCTCGGGCGTAAGCCGCGGGCAAGCTTCGCAGCCGGCATTCTCCGCCGCGCGAACGGGCGGGAACATGTACGTCGCCGTTTGTAGCACAAGATTTCTTTCCTTGGCGTAAGCCTGCACAGCGGGCAGGTCGGCGATATTCTCCGGCGTTGCGCTGAAATTGAGCTTCACGGGAAGCCCCGCGTCGAGCATGCGCTCGACCGAGCGATAAGCGCGCTCGTAGCCCGAGCCGTCACGGCACAGGCGCTCGTAGGTCTCGGCCGAAGAGCCATAGAGCGTGACGTTGACGCGCTGGGGCGGGTGCCTCAGCAGCGCCTGCAAAACGTCGTCGGTGAGCATGGTGGCGTTTGAATTTATGGATACAAGCAGTCCCATCTCGCGGCAGGCGGTGTAGATCTCGGCAAAATCGGGGCGGATCATCGGCTCGCCGCCGGTCAGCAGGAGCAGCAGCATGCCGCGCGACTGTGCCTGCTCGGCAATTTTTATCCACTCGGCCGCCGAGAGCTCCTCGGCGCGCACCGCAGCGTCCGACTCCTTCCTGTGGATATAGCACATCCTGCACCGCAGATTGCAGCGCGCGGTCAGCTCAAACGTGCCTGACAGGGGGATGCCCGCCGCGGCGCTTTTATAAAAAAGATGGTTTATGTATTCCGTGTATTGCATATCACACGTCCTCTTTTAGTGTTGTTTTCAGCAGCTCGACCGCCCGCGCATCCGGCGTGCAGGCCAGGCGATAGATCGGGACACTGTTTGCGCACTGCGTCATCAGCTCCCAGCGCCGCATGCTGCTGTCGCCGGGCAGGAGCCCGAGCGCATTGCTTACAAGTGCTTGCAGCGCATAGGCGCCGCTGAGCCTGCTTATTTCGTTTTCGGCCGACTGCTCGAGCGCGACGATCGCGCGAAGCGGCAGGTCATAGCTGCGGCAGATGCCGCTCGTCCCGCAAAAGGGCAGCCCGTGGGCGAGCGCGCCGCTGTCGTGGAATGTCACGGCGTTTCGGTCGCCGTTCAGAACCTGCGCGCCCTCGGTCTCGCGCCACAGCTCGGCCTGCGTCGACTTTCCGATGCCCGAGCGGCCGCAGAACAATATCACGCCGCCGTCTGTGAGCACCGACGAGGAATGCAGCGAGAGAACGCCGCAGCGCAGCAGCTGGGACGGCAGACTCACCGCCTGCCATATCTGCTGCATTCGGTCAAGCTCGCGCGGGAAATCCTCCGTCGCCCAAAGCTCGATCTGCGGCTGATCGGGCGAGAACACGGCCGCCATGTGCGGGTGTAAGTCGCGCCTGTCAAGCGATTGTATGAGCTGCTTTCCGTCTGCGGCGAACAGGCGGAAATGATCCGACTGCCATATCGGGTCGCCGCCGATAAACGGCAGAGCCTTGCAGCGCCTGTAAGTTATGCAAAGGTCGGGCGAGCCGTCGTGCGCTGCGCGGAAAAGGGCGGAGCGCTCGTCCTCGGCAAGCGGAAGCTGCGAGCATATCTCAACACGCTTTCCGGCAAAAATGTACTGGTAACGCATTCGTTATCCTTTCGAAAAACGCA
>CAVGIU010000123.1:1235-2489 GCA_963629425.1 Oscillospiraceae bacterium | reverse complement strand
GGATTGTTATCGCGTCCTTGCTTGGCAGCAGACACGGCCTGATGATAAGCGACGGAGAACTTGGAAATGTGATCGAAAGGAAGACTGACTCCCATATGCGCTCCGCTGTTGTGGATAGTTTCCAGAAGAGAAGCCCAGTTTTTGTCCAGGTCGGTTTTTTCACTGACCGAATAATTCCGCCAGTTGATAAAAAGTACTATAACTGTTGAGCCATACTGAAAAATTCCGTAATTGGGCATGAAGCACCATGATTTTAACTGCAGGGCAAAGTGACTGGCGCGGACAGAATTTGCAGGCGAAACGTATATAAGCCCCATACGAAAATTGCCAGACTGGGGCAGATGCAGCTGCAGACAGCGGTCACTATAGAACTCATCATTTGTGCTTTCGCCGTTTTGAATCAGGTCTGCAATAAGCTGCTGATGGAGCGGACGGACACGTCCGTAATAGTCAGTTTTATCAAAATAATCATCCAGAGCATCAGAAAGAAGCTTAAAAAGACGTTGCTGGGTAAGCGTCGGCACACCATAGTAAAAATAGCAGGTTATAAACGCAAAAAAAGCATTATTTTCATGGTATGAACGCACGATGAGTGGGCATCCGCATACATTTGGCGGACAAGAGAGCACCGGTTCAAGATACTTGCTGCCCTGGTCATAGTATCCGTGTGCAGCCATTTGATCTAATTCATGCTTGTCATAGAAACCCTGATTGAGAAGGTGATCAACATGGAGCACAGCTTCAACGTTTGCTCCGGGGAGACGAAGCCGATCACCGACGTAATCGGATGAACAGATGATGTTATATCCTGAGTTAACCATAAGAGTTGTACAGCCCGGAAACATATCTCGTGAGATCTCAAAGATTGGCTCGTAGCCGCGCTGCAAAAGGACAGCCTGATGCAGCCGATATTCATAATCTGTTATTTGAGTAAACAAATCCATGAGATGATTTATGACATCATTTATGGAGACAGAGTCATCGACGATAATCAAATTGATATATCCTTTGTGTTTTTCCAACACTGCAGGTCGAGCGTGAGTAACAAAACACGCATTGCGAAGTTGCTTTTTTGAAAATTTATAGAGCAAGGACGGTTCACAGACGTACAGAATATCTTCATGAATCTCGCGCATGCTTGCAGATAGCATGCGAACCGATTTGAACATGAATTTTTTTCCGGGTAATATATTTAAACGACACCCAAACTTCGACAATGATTCGGCAATTAATTCAATATCAAATTCCATAAGG
>CAVGIU010000123.1:0-1225 GCA_963629425.1 Oscillospiraceae bacterium | reverse complement strand
TCAGCAAATTTTATAAACGCACAGTTAAAATGATAAACTCGCGATAATGTAGCGACACAAGATAAAAATGAGTAAAAAAATTCACGTCGGTCATATGGCCGTATGGCCGACGTGAAACTGTAAAAATTAAATTATTCGCCGAATTCCTTGATGATAGCTTCGTTGTCTTCGCCAATACGTCTGTGACGCTCGTAATAATCCTGAACACCGAGGCTGTCAAAGTAGATGGGCATCTGGGCAAGGTAAGCGGTCTTGCCGGACTCGTATGTATGCGGAGCAAGATAGCCGTTGGCAAGGGACTGCTCAAGCCATTCGCCCTCAAAACGATCCTTATACTGGTTGAGAATGCAGCTGGGGACATCGCCTTCAACGAGGACGTCCAGGATTTCCTGAGCAGTCTTCTTGAGAGCGTACTCTCTGATTATATCGACCAAGGCGGATCTATTTGCGATAATTGTGGTGGCTTCTTTGGTGCAGAAGCGCGGATCCTTGGCAATCTCTTCGGGCAGCTCGAGAGCTTTTGCAAATACCGGCCAGCATTTATCATACTCATTGACGAATACATATATGTATCTGCCATCCTTGCATGCGTAACCCTGACCCATAGGACTCATGGTGTGAGCCTCGCGCGGCCACTGGTAGCCGTAATTGCAGTTGGTAGCAAAGCCGGCGGTGGTATAGTTGCCTGTGCCATAGAGAGAGGTCATAACATAATCGCCGACACCGGTCTCACGAGCCTTGAGAAGGGCGGCCAGGACGCCTGCAAGCAGGGTAATGCCGGTAGTGGTATCTCCCATGCCGCTGGTGGGGTATATCGGAGGACTATTGGGATCTGTGCGGGTATCGAGAACAACACCGTTTGCACCGAAGTATGCGATTGCGTCGATGCCCGGACGGTTTACGAGGGGACCGTTGATGCCGTACCCCGTGACATGACCCATGACGAGCTTGGGATACTTTGCATGAAGAGTCTCAAAATCAAGGCCGAGTTTCTTCAGACCGGCGCTGCGTGTGCTGGTGATGAAAAGATCAGCTTTGCTGAGCATGTTATCGACAATCTTGAAATTCTCGGGATCCTTCAGGTTGAGAGCAATGCATTCTTTGCCGCCGTTGAAGATATCATGAATTGGGTTTTCTTCGGCAGTGATAGGCATACCCATTGAACGACCGTAGTAACGGCATGCATCGCCAATAGGCGGGGTTTCGATCTTTACTACGCGTGCTC
>CAVGIU010000122.1:0-2497 GCA_963629425.1 Oscillospiraceae bacterium | reverse complement strand
TGTTGGGCGCAGCGTACCATCCCGGTTCGCTACCCCAACATTTATTATAGAGCCAAAAACGAATACTGAGCCTGCTGCTGAAGGTCGTGTCACCAGTGCCGATGGCAGCGATGATCCTTACATATGCCACATATATGCGCCGGAGCGCAAATGTGCTCATATAATAGGAAATTCACATACCTGACAGTGTTACGGGAATTAAAACCGAAGCATTTAGACGGTGCGAAAAACCGGAAAACATAAACTGCCGAATAATCGCCATGTACAGCTTTGCATTTGACTGTTGCCCCAATTAAAAAACTGTCGTTATTCCAAGCATCGTTAAAAGACGGGCTTGACAGCAGTCCGAAATCGTACTATAATTCGCGAGTATGATTTCGGACTAAAGGTGAAATGAGCATGATACTTCAATCAGAACAGCTGCGGCGCTTTAGCCGCCTCATCGGTGAAACAGGCGCGGTATACCACGAGCTGGCGCAGCGGCTCGGCCTGTCGGACAGCGCGTTTCAGATACTTTACACACTGCATGCCGAGGGCGGCGCATGCCATTTGCGCGATATCTGCTACTTCTCGGGGCTCACGAAGCAGACGGTCAATTCCGCTCTGCGCAAGCTGGAGGCCGAGGGCAGCGTCACCACAACGAGCAGCGGCACACGGCATAAGACTGTCGCTCTCACGTCCGAGGGCGAGGCGCTTGCAGAGCGTACCGTAGTGCAGGTCATAGCCATCGAAAACGACATTCTCGGCTCATGGCCGCCGGACGAGCTGGAGAAATATCTGCGGTTCAACGAGGACTATCTCGCCGTCCTGCGCGAAAGAGCTAAGGAGGCACACATATGAATGATATAAAGCTTTCAGACCATTTTGATTATAAGCGCCTTTTGCACTACTGCCTGCCGTCGATCGTCATGATGCTGTTCACGTCGATCTACGGCATCGTTGACGGCTTCTTCGTATCTAATTTTGCGGGCAAGACGCCCTTTGCGGCGGTCAACCTCATCATGCCGCTGCTGCTGGTGCTCGGCTGCGTCGGCTTCATGTTCGGAACCGGCGGCGGTGCGCTCATCGCCAAGACCATGGGCGAGCGCAAGCCGGAGAAGGCAAATGAGATATTCACGCTCATCATCGTCGTGTCGGCAATCTGCGGCGTGGTGCTCGCGGCGCTCGGATTTTTCCTGCTGCGCCCCGTGGCAAAGCTCATGGGCGCCGACGGCGAGCTTTTGGAGCAGAGCATTATATATGGCCGCATAATCCTGCTGGCGCTGCCGTTTTACATTTTGCAGTTTGAGTTCCAGTGCCTTTTCGCAACGGCTGAAAAGCCGAAGCTCGGACTGTACGTCACCGTTGCCTCCGGCGTTGCGAACATGATCCTTGATGCGCTGCTCGTCGCGGTCATCCCACTCGGCGTGGCCGGAGCCGCCGCGGCAACGGCGATAAGCGAGTTCGTCGGCGGCGTGATACCGCTTATATATTTCGCGCGCGAGAACACGAGCCGCCTGCGCCTTGTGAAGTTCAAATTTGATGGCAAGGCGCTGCTCAAGACCTGCGGCAACGGCTCGTCGGAGTTCATGAGCAACATCTCCATGTCCATCGTGAGCATGCTCTATAACGTCCAGCTCATGAAATACGCGGGCGAGGACGGCGTCGCGGCTTACGGCGTTCTCATGTATGTCAGCATGATATTCCAGGCGATCTTCATCGGCTACTCCGTCGGCACTGCGCCGATAATCGGCTTTAACTACGGCGCTGAGAATAAGGACGAGCTCAAAAACCTTCTGTCGCGCAGTCTGCGCATCATTTCCGTTTGTGCAATATGCATGTTCGCCGCCGGACAGCTGTGTTCCGAGCCTCTCGGCAGACTTTTCGTCGGCTATGACGCGGAGCTCCTCGCCATGACGGTGCACGCCTTCGGCATATTCTCGTTTGCGTTCCTGTTCTCGGGCTTTTCGATATTCGGCTCATCGTTCTTCACCGCGCTCAACGACGGCTTTACCAGTGCGCTGATATCCTTCCTGCGAACTCTGGTGTTCCAGCTTGCGGCGGTGCTGCTGTTTCCGCTTATCTGGCAGCTTGACGGCATATGGCTGTCCATCGTCGGCGCCGAGGTCATGTCCATCATCGTGACGGCGCTGTTCCTCGTCGGAAAAAGAAAGAGGTACGGATATTGATGAAATATCCCTGATATCTGTATGCAAACAAGCCCGCTCGTTTTTTGAGCGGGCTTTAACTTAATATGATATGAACAGTGTTCTATCTTGACATGGCGGGCAGATATGTTATAATCTAACTATCAATTGCCGCTTCCTAAACGAAGGGCAAAAATCCAACATAAGGAATAATATCAGGAGGAAACATGAAAAAGAGACTTATCAGCATGCTGATGGCGGTTCTCATGATCGCGTCCCTGCTGCCTGCTTCCGCTGTTTTTGCGGCGGATGATGCGGCACCGGTGTGTAAGCATGAGACTACTAAAACCGTCAAGGTCCAGGATAAGGAC
>CAVGIU010000121.1:0-2582 GCA_963629425.1 Oscillospiraceae bacterium | reverse complement strand
AAAAGCTTGACCGTTGTATCGAAGAGATACGCAGAAGGTACGGTAAAAACAGCATGCTATACACGCAGCTTTCAAAGCCCGGACAGAACAAGCTTACGGGCGCAGGCCTGTCCGCAAAGACGATAATAGAGCACCACCGGCTGATATCTACCGTGCTCGACCAGGCCGAGAAAGAGGGGCTTGTGCCCTTTAATGTGGCCGGTAAAGCCTCGCTGCCCAAGATAACGCATAAAGAGGTTAATTATTTTCAGCCCGAAGATATCGCCAATATCCGCAGCGCACTTGAAGACGAGCCTATAAAATGGCGGACGCTTACGCATATGCTGCTTATCACCGGCGCACGTCGCGGCGAGATACTCGGACTTAAATGGTGCAACGTCGATTTTGATAATTCGCGCATATACATTTGCAACAACGTCCAGTATTCGCCCGATCGCGGTATCTATGAGGATACGCCCAAAACCGAGCGGTCTAAGCGTTATATTGCGCTGCCGGTCGAGACGATGCAGCTTTTGAGGCAATACAGGGCATGGCAGAGCGGCGAGATACTGCGTCTCGGTGAGTATTACCGTCGACAGGGTTTTGTATTCTCGCAGGATAACGGCGCTCCCATGCACCCGGACAGCGTTACGGACTGGCTCGCAAAATTCAGCAAGCGTCACGGCCTGCCGCACATAAATCCCCACGCGTTTCGCCACACGATGGCCTCCATGCTGTACTTTAACGGCGTGGACAGCGTCAGCATATCGAAGCGCTTAGGACACGCACAGGTGAGCACAACTGCGAATATTTACGCCCATGTCATGGAGGCTGCCGATAAAAAGAACGCCGACATTTTGGCCGACGTTTTTCTCAAAAAAGCTTGAATTTTTTCAGGCGAGTTGAATTAAAGTTGAATTATTCCGCTGCCGCGAATTTTGAAAAGCTCGAAAAAGTTCATAAAACAAGAAAAAACCGCCCGAAAACAGGCGGTTTTATGGTTGCGGAGGAGGGATTTGAACCCACGACCTTCGGGTTATGAGCCCGACGAGCTACCGGACTGCTCCACTCCGCGATATCCGTGCTCCTTAAAGCTTATATATAATACCACACGATGCTGCGCAAGTCAATACCCACGGCGCAGATTTTGACCGACAAAAACCGCGGGAGTGCTGCCCCGCGGTTTTTCCCACTATAATAATTTACTTGCACAGCTCGGCCGCGGTTTTGGACGCGACGATGGCGTTGTTGAGAACAAGCCGGATGTTGCTCTCGAGCGAGTCGCCGCCGGTGAGCTCGACAACGCGCGCCAGCAGGAACGGAGTGGTCTCCTTGCCGTGGATGCCTTTTTCCTTGCTCTCTTTGACCGCCCGGTCGATGGCCGCGTCGATGACCTCCTTGTCCATGGCGTACTGCTCGGGGATGGGGTTGGTGACGAGCATGCCGCCCTTCATGCCCAGCTCCTGCTGCGCCTTGAACATTGCTGCAAGCTGCGCCGGAGTGTCGACACGGTAGTCGACGCCGAAGCCGCTGCGGCGGGTGTAGAACGCGGGCAGCTCGTCCGTGCCGTAGCCGATGACGGGAACGCCCTTGGTCTCGAGATACTCGAGCGTAAGCCCGAGGTCGAGGATGCTCTTTGCGCCCGCGCACACGACCATGACGGGGGTGCTCGCAAGCTCCTCGAGGTCGGCGGAGATATCCATGGTGGTCTCCGCACCGCGGTGAACGCCGCCGATGCCGCCGGTCGCAAAGACCTTGATGCCGGCCATGTGGGCGATGATCATCGTCGTGGTGACGGTCGTTGCGCCGTCCGCGCCGCGCGCGACGATGGCTGCAAGGTCGCGGCGGGATACCTTTGCGACCTTGCGTCCGGACTTGCCGAGGTGCTCGATCTCCTCGGGGGAAAGGCCGGCCTTGAGTCTGCCGCCGATGATGGCGATCGTCGCGGGGACCGCGCCGTTATCGCGTATCGTTTTCTCGACCAGCATCGCCGTTTCGACGTTTTTGGGATAGGGCATACCGTGGGAGATGATCGTGCTCTCAAGCGCTACGACGGGCTTGCCTTCCGCCAGCGCCTGCTGTACTTCGGGGGAGATATCAAGATATTTATTCATAATTAAATGCTCCTTCTTTTTCATTTCTGAAAAGTACATTGTACTAAGCACCTGACATATTGTCAAGTTTTTTAGAGGCGTTTTTTCAATGGTGCCGCTTCCGGCAGTCCACGCGCTCACGCAGCACTTTGTTCTGCCGACGCAGCTCGTTTAGCGTCTCCGGCTCGCGGGAGTAGCTTACGTTGCCGCTATTTCCTTGACCTTTGCCATTATTACCGTTAGCGGTGGTGGATTGTCCACCACTGTTTCCAGATACTCGGCCATTTCCCACTGCTGACTTTCTTCCGCTAACTCCGAGTAAGCTATTATTCGTTCCACTTTTCCCGCGCCGCAAATTATCAATCCATGATCTATAAGAGCTTCCAGTTCTGTAAACGCCATTCTCGCCACCTCCAACAATAGTACCAATGTTATTATAATCTCTGCTTGCCTTGTTTCCGCCAACGGCATAAAGCACTGTCGCTTCTGTACCGTCACCGATGCCATAAA
>CAVGIU010000120.1:0-2635 GCA_963629425.1 Oscillospiraceae bacterium | reverse complement strand
AAAGAACGGATGGCAAAAGAAATCACAGCGAAGATGTCAAGCACGAATACTCCCGCGAGCCGGAGACGCTAAACGAGCTGCGTCGGCAGAACGAGCTGAAGCTTGCGCAGGCGAAGCTACAGGACGCTGCAAACGAAAACGAGCGCGGCCTTGATCTTAAGGCCGCGCCCGCTTTTTTACGCCTCTGCCGGGGCTGCCGACTCGGTGTTGTCCGGCGTAGGACGCTTCATGCCGACCTTCAGCAGCAGCGGAGTTACAAGGGTCGTCACTATGACCATGAGGACAACAGCGGGGAACATCGTTCCCGATATGAGCCCCGCCATGCTGCCCTTCTGCGCGACGATCAGCGCGACCTCACCGCGCGATACCATGCCGAGACCGATGGAAATGGAGTCGTAGGTCTTAAAGCCGGTGAGTCTTGCGCCGATGCCGCAGCCGATAATCTTGGTGACGATGGCGACGAGCGTGAGGGCAATGGCGAAGAGTATGAGGTTGCCGTCAAGTCCGGCGAGCTCGGTTTTTATGCCGATCGAGGCAAAGAATATGGGGGAGAAGAGCATATAGCTCATCGTATTTATACGCTTGACTATATAGGTTCGCGTCTCGCTGTGATCGCTGAGCATAATGCCGGCAAAGTATGCGCCGGTGATGTCGGCGATGCCGAAGAAATGCTCGGATACAAAGCTGAGAAGGAAGCAGAAGGCAAGCGCGTAGATGGCTATGCGCCTGTGGATGCGGTCAAATCTCGAGCGCAGACCGCTAAACAGCTTGCGCACGACGATCGCCACGACGGCAAGGAAGATAAAATACGCGATGATGCGGACAAATACCATCGCAGGCTCGACGGTCGAGTCGGTGAAGCCCGTGAGAACGGTCAGAACGATGATGCCGAGTACGTCGTCAATAACGGCGGCAGCCATGATGGCTGTTCCGACGCGGCTTTTGAGCTTGCCCATCTCGCGCAGCGTCTCGACGGTGATCGAGACCGAAGTTGCGGTCAAAACGACGCCGATAAACGCGGCCTTTATCATTTTAAGGCTGTCCGGCTCGCTGTTGAACAGCAGATAGCAGCCCGCACCTCCGAGAAACGGAACGATAACGCCGATGGTGGCGATGACGAGGGCTGACAGGCCCGTGTGCTTGAGCTCCTCGAGGTCGGTATCAAGGCCGGCCATGAACATTAGGATGATAACGCCGATCTCGGCGGTTTTTACGAGAAAGTCCGATTCACCGATGAGCCCAAAGCAGCTCGGCCCGAGCAGAAGACCTGCGATCAGTGCACCGACGACTTGCGGCATATTGACCTTTTCGCTCACAAGACCGAGAACTTTTGTCGAAAGCATAATTAGCGCGATTACGATAAGAAAGCTGTAATCCATGTTAAATTTCCCCCAATTTAGCCAAAAGATAATCAAAAAAACCACAATATTGAGGCAAATTGCCTCAAACGCAAAGTGGATTTTACGCGCATTTTCATAAAAAAGCAAGTTAATTTTCAACCCCGAAGATGAGCAAAATTTATACGGCTATGACTTTGCGGCATAGCCGTATCGCTGTGCAAAAAATGCACCGCAAAAACCAGACAAACTGTGGCATATGTACTTTAATTCCTATTACGAAAGTGGTATATTAATATCACATTATTAATATAGGAATTACGGAGGTGATATGATGAACGTGACCAGCAAGGGCCGCTATGCACTGCGCATAATGATCGACCTTGCCCAGCACAGAGACGACGGTTTCATATCGCTCAAAACCGTGTCCGAGCGCACGGAGCTTTCAATGAAGTATCTTGAGATGATAGTCGGCAACCTTAAAAAGGCCGAGCTCGTTTTAAGCTCGCGCGGCAAGGAAGGAGGCTATAAGCTCGTCAAGGATCCCAAGGATTATACCGTCGGCGAGATCCTGCGCTGCATGGAGGATAACCTCGCGCCGGTAGCCTGTATTAAAGAAGGCGCGATACAGTGCGATCACTCCGGAGGCTGCCTGACGGTGCCGATGTGGAAGGAGCTTGACGATATAACAAACGCCTATCTCGACACTGTAAGCCTTGAGGATCTTCTCACAGGCGAAAAATGGCGAAAAAAGACTTGACTTCGTTTAAGTAAGATGCTACAATTCCCACAGATTTTATAGGATATGAATGCGAAAGGAAGATAAATAATGTTTGTTTACGCAGATAATGCTGCAACTACCTGTGTCAGCAAGACCGCGGTCGACGCGATGATGCCCTATCTCACCACCCAGTACGGCAACCCCTCGAGCCTGTATGCCTTTGCTCAGGAGGCAAAGGAAGCGCTTGAAAATGCAAGAAAGACCGTCGCCGATATTATCGGCGCACAGCCCAAGGAGATATACTTTACCTCCGGCGGCTCCGAGGCGGACAACCAGGCCATAGTTTCCATGGCAAAGGTCGGCGCTCTCAAGGGCAAGAAACATCTTATATCCACCAAG
Source organism: Oscillospiraceae bacterium (assembly GCA_963629425.1). GTDB lineage: Bacteria > Bacillota > Clostridia > Oscillospirales > Oscillospiraceae > F23-B02. The sequence continues at coordinate 178 of CAVGIU010000120.1, read as the reverse complement.
TTTGAGCATCACGCAGTTCTGCATACGCTCAAAAAGCTCGAAAAAGAGGGCTTTGAGGTAACGCTTCTGGACGTTCACGAGGACGGTGTCGTCCGCCTTGAGGATCTTGAAGCCGCAGTCCGCGAGGATACCGCACTCGTTACCATCATGTTCGCAAATAACGAGATCGGTACCGTTC
>CAVGIU010000119.1:445-2679 GCA_963629425.1 Oscillospiraceae bacterium | reverse complement strand
CCGGACAAGAGTATTTGTCTTAGGATTCATATGGATCTCTGTTGTGTCCGGAACTTGCTTTATACATACGAGGATGTTCATATTACGCCTTACGCCTTTCAACCGAGCAGAGTCTTTCCAATGACCTGGCGCTGTACTTGATTAGTGCCTTCAAAAATACTGTAAATACGTGCATCACGCAGGAGTTTTTCCAGCGGATATTCACGGCTGTAGCCATAGCCTGCAAAAACCTGTAGCCCCATGTTCACCACATCGTAGCACATTTCAGAGGCAAAGCACTTGAGCGAGTTGCCGAGTGTGCCGATAGGAATGCCGGCATCAGTCATCTGCGCACCGTAGATCGCCATCGAACGTGAAGCCTGGATGCGCATCTCCATGTCGGCGATCATAAACTGTATGCCCTCGAGCTTTGCAATGGGGCCGTGCTTGAAGCTGCGCTCCTTGGCGTAGTCCACGGCAAGATCCAGCGCACGCTGTGCAACGCCGATGGCACCCGCAACACTGACGGGGCGCTTGCCCGCGAGAAATTTCATGGTCTGCGCAAATCCGCAGCCCTCTTTGCCGATGAGACGGTCGGCGGGAACAAATACGTCCTCCATGACGAAGTCTGCTGTATCCGACAGACGAATGCCCATTTTGTCCTCATGCTTGCCAACGCTGACACCGGCATCGCTTTTTTCGACCAGCAGCAGGCTCATGCCGTGGTAGCCTGCATCGGGATCGGTCACCGCCAGAACGACGCATGCCGAGCAGAGCGTTGCATTGGTTATAAAGCACTTTACACCGTTGAGCACATAGCCGCCGTCAACTTTTCTTGCGGTCGTGCGGGTGCTGCCGACGTCGGAGCCGCTCTGCGGCTCCGTTATTGCCATGGAAATGCCTTCGCCGCGCAGAATGCGTGCGCAGGCTGCCTGTTTCTGCTCCTCAGTGCCGTCGGCGAGTATTGCGGACAGACCGAAAGAATAGGAATTGTTGGAGATGGTGAAGCCTGCATCGTGCTTGGCAAGCTCCTCGCTGATGCAGTAGCGCGTCACGGCATCGAAGCCCAGACCGCCGTACTGTGCGGGTACATCAAGGCCGAACAGACCCATTTCACCCCATTTTTCATGCAGGAACACAGGGAACTCACCCTTTTCATCGTATTCTTTGACTATAGGATCGAGCTCGCGATTACAAAACTCCCTGATCATTTTAACTATGTCCTGCTGCTCGGCCGTCATGCCGAGATAGTAACCGTATTTACTCATTTTTTTGCTCCTCTCAACGGAAGGACTGATGCCTTCCTAATCATTGATTACATTTTAACGATAACCTCGGCAGACTACAACGTCATTCAAAACGACAATTTTTCCCGCCGTTGCACAGAGCTATGTGCAGAATTGACGAAAAAGAGCCCACTTTTTACCGTTTCGGCAGAAAGTGGGCAGAATATTAAGCTTAAGCCGACGTGCGGCAGGGGGTTACTCCTGATGCACGATACCTTTTCTTACGACACCGTTTTCCCCATTTGTGTTGCAGGGTGTTTCCCATCGCGGGATACGGCCCGTCATCTCAAGTATTTTAAACGAGATCATAAGCCGAAGCCGGACGTCGGGATCGTCGAGATCCAGCATGAGAGTGTCCTGAATCTTTTGTATTCGATAGATGACACTGTTGCGGTGCATATGTACATACTTGGCGGTCAGAGAGATGTTGCGCTCGGAGCACAAAAAGTAATAAAGGAGCTTGATGTTGCTGCAGACGCCGTTGTTGTCGTCCATGAGACGATCCAGATAATGCGTATAAGTATTTTCAAGCGGCATAGTGTCGGAATAGTGCTCGAGCATGTCCTCCAGATAGTATTTTGAGTAAAAATAGGCAATACCGTCAGAGTCGCGGCGCTGTCCGATGCTTAATGCGGCCTCGGCCTGGCGATAGCCGACATAAAGCTTCGTGACATCGCTGAATAATAGGCTGATGCCCATATATGCTTTGTTCTGACGCAGAGTAGTCAGAAGGGAGTTCCAGTTATCAAAAAATTCGGATTGTGTGCGTACATTTGTATCGTTCCAGTCACAGAAGAGTATGACTACGGACGAACCGTATTGAAACACACCGTAGTTAGGCAGAGGGCAATGGGCACGGAGCTGATTGGAGATGTGCGAGATCTTGAACAGGGTCGAGCTTTCGCACTGAACAAGTCCGAGACGGAAAACGCCGTGGTAGGGGATGCTCAGCTGTGCACAGCGGTCACG
>CAVGIU010000119.1:0-435 GCA_963629425.1 Oscillospiraceae bacterium | reverse complement strand
ATTCGGGAGAGTCCTGCTTGGGCCGGATCAGATCGTCTAACAGTTGCTGCTGCTTGCCGAGCATTCCGGCATCAAAAATGCCGTTTACTTTATAATAACTCTCCAGTTCATTGGTAAAGCAGGTGAAGAGGGAAATGTCGCGCTGTGTCGGCGCTGCATCGAGAAAATAGCATCCTATAAAGCAGTAGGCGGCACCGTTATTTTTATATGAACGAACCAGAAAAGGATATCCACAGATGGTCTTTTCCGCGGGATACAGCACAGGATAGAGGCATTTGCGCTCGTCTTCATAGTACCCCCAGCTTGCGATCTGATTCATATCTTCGCGGCTGTAGTAGCCGCGCTGCAGCAGGTCGCGGAAATAAGGGACATCGTCCACGGTGCTGCGTGTCGAGCAGACAATGTTATAGGCGGAATCGGTGATAACTATAAGGC
>CAVGIU010000118.1:0-2720 GCA_963629425.1 Oscillospiraceae bacterium | reverse complement strand
GTGTAAAGGATTATGCTGCCGCGATAGCGTCTGCCGAAGGAAAGTATCCACTTCCAATCGGCGCATATATCGCGGAAGCTGCCGTCCTTTATGCTTTGCAGCAGCATGCCGAGCGACTGCGAGTGCAGGGGATATCTGTTTTGCTTGCTTTGCTTGTTTTCCATAAACGCTCTCAGCTCCGACGCTTCCTGAAAAAGCCCCAGCCCTTCATAATAATATGCCTCAGCGGTATAAGCCATAGCCACGGACCGCGAAACAGCTCCCATAAAAAGCTGCCGGGCTCAAGCCGCCGTCCCTTGCGGAGCACGGCATCGGCACGCGCAAAGACCTGCGAGGGCAAAACGCCCGTTTCGGTCTCAGTCTGTGCATCGCCTATTATATTGAGCAGCCCGTCTTTTCGCACACGGCGTATCCTGTGCATGACGTATTGACCGTTAGGCCGCGTATAGAACACTATATCTCCGCGGCGCAGCGCAGACGCGGGCTTTGAGAAAAACACCGTATCCCGTCCGCCTGCCAAAAAAGGCGACATGCTGCCGCCTGAAATGAGCACGGAAACGCTGTGCCCCTGCTCGGTGAGGGAGCGGAGCACAGACATATATTCCTGTGTATCGACCTGTTTCATTGTTCCTTGGGAGCGGCATCGCTCTTCTGCTTGCCGTAGCCGTATCTGCCGTAACCGTATTTTCCGTAGCCGTACTTACCGTAGCCATAGCCGTAGCCGTGGCTTGCGCTGCTGCCCTCGACGCCGTTGAGGACGCAGCCGGATATCTTTATATGCTGGTTATCAAGCGCCTGCATACTGTCAAGCACCTGCGAGCGCTTTGCAAAATCACAGCGGACGACATAGAGCACAGCATCGGCAAAGCGTCCTGCGTAGCGCACATGAGATATTATGCCGCAAGGAGGTGTGTCGAGAATGATATAATCAAACTGCTTTTCGAGCTCCTCAAGAAACTCGCCGAGCTTAGACGGGCTGAGAAATGCCCGTGCATTTGCGCCGTTTTCGCTGCAAATAAGCTTGAGCGTACTGCCAGGAACATCGCTGAGGCAGGCCGAAACATCGGTGACATTGCCCTTGAGATATTCGGGAAGTCCGGGATGGCCGTCGGATATGCCGAGAGATGCCTTGATATCCTGCTTTTTAAGGTCAATGTCAACGAGCACCGTTTTGTATCCGGCTGTAGCTATCGACATTGCAAGATTCTCGGATATCGTGGTCTTGCCCTCACCGGCGATCGTGCTCGTGACCATGATAACGCCCGAGCGTCCGACATTCATATGGCGCAGAAGCTTTGTCCGCAGACCGTGTATTGATTCGGAAAAGCCGTTGTTTGAGCCGCCGCTGAGTATGCTGGGCGAGCAGTTCTCGCGTGAGCGGCGCTTTACGGAAACGGCGGGTATCGCGGCGTAGATAGGAAGGTTGGTATAGGCCTTCAGCTCATCGGAGCCGTTGAAGGTGCGGCGTGAAAGAGCAAGTGCAAGGATCCCAATAAGGCTTATCAGCGCACCGACGGCGCAGTCCTTTGCCAGAGTGCGTTCGAAAGCAAAGCTGTTGTACGGCTGTGTCGGAACGCTTGGCTCATCCTTTAATATGAGCTGCGAGAAGTCGGACATATAGTTGAGAACCTTGGGATAGCACTGTATAACTGCCTTGAGCACATCATAGGCATTCTGTGCATCCGCGCTTCGCACCTGCAAAACGAAAAGATTCGTCTCCGCAACCGATTTTGCGGAGATGTTTGCGTTTATGCTGCTCGTGCCGAGCTCCTGAACGATGAGCTCACGCATGAGGTCGGTGTTCTGAACATAGGGGAATGCGCTTGCAAGCTTCTTTGCCGCGTCGCTGTCGTAATAGCTGCTGTAGGACATGATATCGTCGGACGAGTATCCTGAGCTGACCGCAAAAATGGCCTTGGCCTCGTACATGGGTGTAAAGCTAAGGTACGAGCGCATGAACAGCACGCCGGCGATGATTCCGGTAAAAATCAGAGCGGGCAGACAGAAGCGCTTGAGCTCGCGCCAAAAGCGGGATGCCATAACCGACAGATCTATAAGATTTTCTTTGTTTTCAGCGTCCACTTTCTAACTCTTCGCCTCCGTTGAGGAATTTTTGCCGTATCCGTACTGATATTTTTTCCCGTAACCGTATTTCCCGTATCCGCGTGCGGCGGCGGAATCGCCGTGCATGTCATTTAAAACACAGCCGAGGAAACGGCATTCACAGGCGGAAAGCATATCGACGGCGTCATTGAGTATTCTGGCCGGAACAACATCCTGGCGCACTACCATGAGAGAAGCATCCGAAAGATCGGCGAGGATCTCCGAATCCGGAAACAGCCCCATAGGGGGAGAGTCGATGATGATCATATATCCCAGACTGCGCAGCCTGGCCAGCAGGGAAGACATGCAGGGGGAGGAGAGAAGCTCGGTTGAGCGCTCCGCTCCGGAGTTTGAGCAGAGCAGGAGAACATTGGTCTCACTGTCTATCCTTGCGCAGGCGCGCATATTATCGTCGCTGAACTCCTGCGAAAGAAGCTCGTTGAGAGGCATAACGCCGTCGCGTCTGTGTCCGAAAATGCCGTACTGCGACGGGTTGCGTAGGTCCGCGTCAATAAGCGCGACATGATGCCCGTTATTGACAAGCGCAATGGCAAGGTTTGCCGAGACAGTGGACTTGCCCTCGCTTGCGGCAACGCTCGTCACGAGGAACACATTGC
>CAVGIU010000117.1:0-2907 GCA_963629425.1 Oscillospiraceae bacterium | reverse complement strand
TTTGTTTAAAGTCGTGGAGAGAGAGTTATTTCGTGAAATCGGGAGTCGGCAGCATGTATTCAAGAACACCCAATACCGGGAAGAGCAGTGCCAGGAAGCCGAACGGGGAGCTTCCGGTGGAGCCGAACATGTCAAAGCAGAAGATGCACAGTGCTGCGAATGCGATGACGGTAAACACGATCTTACGGATGAAATTCTTTACTTCGTAACTCATTTTGAAAACTCCTTTTATATTATATTGAATTGGTTTTTGTTTGTCAGAGATTTAACTTTCTCTTTCTGGTTTCATAATACTACCCAGTACGTGATTTAGCAAGCGAATAAAATTCATGTATTGCATGACGTTTTGTAATGTTAGTTAATTAACTATCAATTTTAGAGGCACATTGAGACTGCACCGATACGCATTTTGCGGTAACCCGCCCCGGAAGCGCACAGGAAACCATCATAAGCGGAGCAGGCAAGATAAGTTCCCTACACAGGTGCGGTGCAAAACCGTAGTGCGATGCAAATCCGGTTTCCGCAGCAGCCCCGACACCGGGCAACCGCAATATATGTATTTTTAACAGCGCTAAAGCGCTGTTAAAAATACGAAAACCGAGTGCCGGTTAAGACACTCGGTTTTCGGGAGATTGTTGGTGTTATCGGGGTGGAGAGACCCGATAACGAGAGAGAAAGAATGGATGAAATATGTCTAAAAGGCGTTAACCTTTTTTCAAGCATCGTTATTTTATGATCAAAGTATATTATGTTTTTCTCTATTACGCAAGCGAATATTTGTCATGCTTTATATGATTTTTTGGAATGCAATTTGATATTGCATTCGAGCAGCTTGTAACATATAATATGATGTATTAGAATTCAATTCATGCAAATCATTCATTTTCGGAATTGGAGGTCTCAGCATGGCCATTCATAAATATCAGGCATTTGTCAGGGTCGCGGAGATGGGCAGCATAACAAAGGCTGCCGAGTCTATGGGCTACACGCAGTCGGCGGTTAGCCGCATGGTTGCCGACCTTGAGGACGAGTGGAATCTCAATCTGCTGCGACGCAGCCGCGGTGGACTTGCTCTGTCCTCGGACGGGCTGATGATGCTTCCTTATATAAAAGACCTGTGCAGTCACTATGAGGCTCTGCAGGAGCAGGCAAACTCGCTCAAGGGTCTGGAAACCGGCTTTATCCGCATCGGCTCATGCTCGAGCTTTTCGACGCAGTGCCTGCCCTCGATACTGAAAAATTTCGAACAGCGCTATCCGCACATCGTGTTTCAGCTTCAGAACATGGAATACAGTGAGACGGAGGAGGCTCTGTGCGCGGGCGAGATCGACTGCGGCTTCATAAGCGCACCATATTCGCCGGAGCTTGATGTTACGGTTTTAATGCGCGACAGGATGCTCGCCGTGCTGCCGCCGGATCATCCGCTGGCAGACGCACCGTGCTATCCCCTGCAGCGCTTCAGCGAGGAGCGTATTATAAAGCTCACCGACGAGGCCAACAACGAAGTATCCAAGGTTTTCGACCAGCTCAACGCGCTTTTGGACACGCCCGTTACCGCCTACTGCGACGTTAACGACGACTATTCTATCATGGCGATGGTCGAAAGCGGCCTCGGCGTGTCGGTGCTCTCGGAGCTGGTCACCGGCCGCATGCCCTTTGATATCCGCCTAAAGGAGCTCGATCCGCCGCAGTACCGCGACGTTGCGATAGCGGTCAAGAAGGGTCGCCGCCCCTCCCCTGCCACGGAAAAATTCATCCAGATCGTTATGGAATATTTCAATCTGCAATAAGTAAAAACTCTCCGTATCGTATGATACGGAGAGTTTTTTATAACTCAGCAATTAAATTGGGCGGAATCTCTTAGTACATGCCCATATCGCCTGCGGGAGCTGCTGCCGGTGCCGGAGGAGTGGGGATATCGGTGACAAGGCTCTCGGTGGTCAGGACCATGGAGGCAACGCTCGATGCGTTCTCCAGTGCGCTGCGGCAGACCTTGGTCGGGTCGATGATGCCGAGCTGGATCATGTTGCCGTACTGCTCTGCTGCCGCATCGAAGCCGTAGGAGGCCTCGCTGCTGCCGTAGACCTTATCGAGGATGACAGCGCCCTCAAGGCCTGCGTTCGCGGCGATCTGCATGATGGGCGCTCTCAGCGCCTTTGCGATGATGGACGCGCCGGTCTTCTCGTCGCCGTCGAGAGTTGCGACAAGTGCGTCAGCGGCCTTTGCAGCCGCGACATATGCCGTGCCGCCGCCGGCTACAATGCCCTCTTCAACTGCAGCACGAGTCGCGTTGAGCGCGTCCTCGATGCGCAGCTTCTTTTCCTTCATCTCGGTCTCGGTCGCAGCGCCGACCTTGATGACGGCAACGCCGCCGGAGAGCTTTGCAAGGCGCTCCTGGAGCTTTTCCTTGTCATATTCGGAGGTGGTGGTCTCGATCTGAGCATTTATCTGAGCAATGCGAGCCTTGATATCGGCTGCTTCGCCCGCGCCGTCGACGATGACGGTGTTTTCCTTGGTGACCTTGACCTGGCGTGCCTGGCCGAGCATATCGATCTGAGCGTCCTTGAGCTCCATGCCGAGGTCGGAGGAGATGACCTGGCCGCCGGTGAGGATTGCGATATCCTGGAGCATCTCCTTACGTCTGTCGCCGAAGCCGGGAGCCTTGACGCATACGCAGGTGAAGGTGCCGCGCAGTTTGTTGAGGATGATGGTGGCGAGAGCTTCGCCCTCAACGTCCTCGGCAATAATGAGGAGCTTTCTGCCGGCCTTTACGATCTGCTCGAGCAGGGGCAGGATCTCCTGAATATTGGTGACCTTCTTATCTGTAATGAGGATGAGAGCGTCCTCAAGGACAGCCTCCATCTTCTCGGTATCGGTGGCCATGTAGGGGCTGAGGTAGCCGCGGTC
>CAVGIU010000116.1:2381-3071 GCA_963629425.1 Oscillospiraceae bacterium | reverse complement strand
GGCTTTGAGGGGCCGGGCAAGCTTACAAAAGAACTCGGCATCGACCGAAGCCTTAACGGCCTCAATATCCTCTCCTGCGACAGGCTGCGAATAGAAGACGACGGCGCCAAGGTTAACATAATACAATTGCCGCGCGTCGGCATAGCATATGCCGAGCCTGCCGACCGCGAGGCCTTATGGAGATTTAAGCTTCAAAAATGAACTATCTTGAAACCGATATACGATACTGCAAGGGCATAGGCGAAAAAAAGGCGCTGCTGTTTAACAAGCTCGGCGTCTTTACCGTCCGTGACCTTGTTTCGTATTTCCCGAGAAAATATGAGGATCGCAGCAGCTTTAAGCCGATCGCCCTGACCTGCGACGGCGAGACTGTCTGCATAAACGCCCTCGCCGCCGAGGACGCACATCTCGTGCGTATCCGCCGAGGGCTGGAGCTTGTGAAGTTCCGCGTGGTGGATGAGAGCGGATCAGTTGACATAACATTTTTCAACCAGCCATATATCAAAAACAACATTCACCGCGGCGACAGTCTGAACGTCTACGGCAAGATAATTGGTGTCGGCGGTAAGAGAACCATGACGAATCCGGTCATTGAGCGTGAGGGCTCGGTCGGCGGCGTAACGGGGCGTATTGTGCCGATATACGGGCTGACGACAGGGCTTTCGCAGAAGCTCGTCATGAGCGCGGTGC
>CAVGIU010000116.1:0-2342 GCA_963629425.1 Oscillospiraceae bacterium | reverse complement strand
CTGGATGCCTGCGCCACCGAGCTGCCCGAGGTGCTGCCCGAGAGTCTGCGCAAAAAGTATAAGCTCGCGCAGACGGGCTATGCCTATGAGAATATTCACTTCCCGGCGAGCTTCGAGGATCTTGAGCTTGCGCGGCGCAGACTCGTTTTCGAGGAGCTGTTTTTGCTGGCCTGCGCACTCGGCAAAATGAAGGGCAGTCATTCAAAGCAAAGCGGCATACACATGCGCGAGCAGAATATCGAGGAGTTTTTCTCAAGCCTGCCGTTTGCTCCGACAGGGGCGCAGAGACGCGCGGTTTCGGACGCTGTGCGCGATATGCAGTCTGGCATAGCGATGAACCGCCTCGTTCAGGGTGACGTCGGCAGCGGCAAAACGCTCGTCGCGGCGGCGCTTATCTGGTATGCGTGGAAAAACGGGTATTCCTCGGCCTTCATGGCACCGACGGAGATACTTGCCGGACAGCATTATGAAACGCTCGGCTCATTTCTCACGCCGTTCGGACTGCGCATCGGAAAGCTCACGGGCTCGATGACCGTAAAGCAGAAGCGCGAGGTCAAGGCCGAGCTTGCTGCCGGAGAGATAGACCTAATCATCGGCACGCATGCGCTGTTTTCCGAGGATGTCGAGTACTCAAACCTCGCCCTTGTCATAACCGATGAGCAGCACCGCTTCGGCGTCAATCAGCGCTCGAGCCTCATATCCAAGGGCGAAAAGCCGCACGTTCTTGTCATGTCCGCAACGCCCATCCCGCGCACGCTGGCGCTCATCATCTACGGCGATTTGGATATCTCCGTCATTGACGAGATGCCGCCGGGCAGGCAGAAGGTCGATACCTTTGCCGTCACGGAGAGCTACCGAACACGCCTGAACGGCTTTATCCGCAAGCTCGTTTCCGAGGGGCGGCAGGTTTTCATCGTCTGCCCGATGATCGAGGAAAACGAGGAGCTCCCGCCGAATGTCAAATCCGCGCAGGAGCATGCCGCCGAGCTGCAAAAATATTTCCCCGACCTCAGAGTCGCGTGCGTCCATGGCAAACTTAAGGCCAAAGATAAGAGCGACATCATGGCAAGCTTCGTGGCCGGAGATATTGACATTCTCGTCTCGACTACGGTCATCGAGGTCGGCGTCGATGTTCCGAATGCGGCGCTGATGATAGTCGAAAACGCCGACCGCTTCGGACTGAGCCAACTGCACCAGCTGCGCGGCCGCGTCGGACGCGGACGGCACAAGAGCTACTGCGTGCTCGTTTCCGACAGCGATAACGAAACCACGCAGGCGCGGCTCAAGATCATGACCCAAACCAACGACGGATTCAAAATATCCGAGGAGGACCTCCGACTGCGAGGACCCGGTGATTTCTTCGGCTCGCGCCAGCACGGACTTCCGGCAATGCACGTTGCCGATCTGTGCTCGGATATGAACGTCCTGCAAACCGCGCAGCAGGCGGCGCAGGAGCTGCTGTTATCCGACCCCGAGCTCGCCGCGCCGGAGCACGATGCGCTGAAAACGGCCGTTGAGCGGCTGTTTACGCTGAATGCTGATACGCTGAACTGAAAAACGGCTTGCCATGCGATATGCGCCCCAAAAGCAAGTAGCTTTTGGGGCGCGTTTTAATGGCGAGTATAAAAAAGCAAGGGCGGATATCTCCGCCCTTTTGTCATTCTATCTCTATGTTTTTAACGCCGTAGGCCAAAATGATGTTTATAAGCTCGTTGCGTGAGCGGTTTGTTTTTGCAGAAAGGACGTCCAATTTTTCAACAGTCTCATCCTTCATGCGCACTGATACGACCTTGTAGCCGTCGTCGCCCTTGCGGGCTGATTTCCTTGTGATTTTTATTTCTTCTGCCATAAGCACACCTCGTTTATATTTGTAGTTTAACTTGACAGAAGTAGTTTTTATATATTATAAGTTTGTAGTAACATAAACACTACAAAATTATAATAAAAGAATGAGAAGAGACGAAGAAAAAGCAAAAGGGGAAGCTGATCTCAGCTTCCCCTTAAAATTTTGCTTCTTACTTAAAGTATCTTGCCAGCAGGCCTTCGAATGCCTTGCCGTGGCGGGCCTCGTCGCGTGCCATCTCGTGTACGGTGTCGTGGATAGCGTCGAGGTTATACTGCTTTGCGAGCTTTGCAAGCTCGAACTTGCCGGCGGTCGCGCCGTTTTCCGCGTCAACGCGCATCTCCAGGTTCTTCTTGGTGCAGTCGGTGACCACCTCGCCGAGGAGCTCTGCAAACTTTGCCGCGTGCTCGGCTTCCTCGTAGGCCGCCTTCTCCCAGTAAAGGCCGATCTCGGGATAGCCTTCACGGTGAGCGACGCGGGCCATTGCGAGGTACATGCC
>CAVGIU010000115.1:0-3449 GCA_963629425.1 Oscillospiraceae bacterium | reverse complement strand
ATAAGTCGGTTTTGAGCGGCTCTTTTCCGCCCATACTTCATAAAAAATCTCGGTAATACACAAAGTATTGCCGAGATTTTGTTATTTTGCCAACAAGCCGGTTACGGCGTCCGTTCGCCATTAAAGTAAACGCCGAATAAATGGCTGTCGGCGTCTGACGCATTTAATCAACGCTTACTAAAAAGGAAAGCCCATGGGGGTGAGCTTGCTCATTGCCTCATTGGTTGCGTTCTCGCTCTGCGTGATCGCCTCGTTGACAGCGGCAACGATCATATCCTGCAGCATCTCGATATCGTCGGGATCGACCGCTGAGGGATCTATCTCGATGCTCTTGAGAGCGCGCGTGCCGATCATCGTCGCCTTGACAGCGCCGCCGCCGACAGTGGAGGTGAACTCCTTACTCTCGAGCTCCTGCTGCATCTTCATGAATTCTTCCTGCATTTTCTGGGCCTGTTTCATCATGTTTCCGCCGCCCATGCCGCCGCGAAATCCGCCTTTTGCCATATTAAAATTCCTCCTAAATTGTTATACAAAATTATAATTATACGAAGCGAGTTTCCTTAAATTTTCTCAGCTCTTCGATGTCTCTTTTGGGCTTGCTGTTATCCTCATGCAGCTCGGAGATCGTGACCTTCAGGCTGCGTCCGGTGATCGCGTTTGCCGCCTCGCGCAGGCGCATGAGCACGCACTGATTGTTCACCGCCGTAAAGAAAAAGCCGGGCACGACCTCGAGTGCGAGCGTATCATAGCTCACCGTGCAGCGCGTCTGCGCAGGATTGCTCAGTATCGGGATAACTCCGCGCGGCAGTTCCTCCTCCGCCTTTTCGACTATCGCCGTCCACAGCGCCTCGTTATCCTGCGGCGCGTCGGCCGCGCTTGCCGGAGCGTCGGGGTTGAGATCAACGGGCGAGGCCTTGTCCAAAAAATCATCCTCCGGCTGATACTCGGCAAACTGCGCCGGGTCGAGCTCGTCCGCGGGGTCTTCCTCATATTGCGGCCGCGGCTCGGGCGGCTCGTCGAGATCAAACGGCGGCTCGTCGAGTGTGGAATGAAATTCCTCCTCGTCGTTTTCGGGCTCAGCCTCGTTTACGGGTGCGGCCCGACGAACGGGCGCGTGCTTCATATCCTCCTCGATACGCGAAACTCTCGCGCGGAGCTCATCAATGCTCTCGGTAAGGCGCGGATCGCACAGAGCTATTATGCACAGCTCGGCCGTGAGCTTTGCGCTTTTCGAGTCGCGAATCTTCAGGAGGTAATCAGAGACTGTGTTTATGCAGTTTATAAGCTCTGCCTTTGTGAGTTTTCTGCAGAAAACATTTAAAATGTCGCGGCTGAAGCGTCCGGATATGAGATCCGCCCCGGCCTTGGGCGCGACAGAAAGCATCAGGCAGTCGCGCAGGAGCGTGTTCGTTTCATACAGCAGCGTCGCGGGGTCCTTCCCGTCGCGCCATAGCTGTTCGAAGAGCCTGAGCGCTTCGTCGGTGTTCCTTTTGACGGCGTAATCGAGTAACTGCGCCGTGCGGCGGTTGCCGGTAAGCCCCATCGCCGAATATACGGCATCGGTGTCGATATCACTCTCGCCCGAGCACTGGTCCAGCAGCGACAGCGCGTCGCGCATGCCGCCCTCTGCAAGCCCCGCGATGAGCTCAGCCGCGCTGCGCTCAAGCTTAAGCCCCTCGCACCTTGCGACGTGCTCGAGATGGTCGGCGATAAGCTGTGCGTCGAGGCGCTTGAAGCTGTGCCTCTGGCAGCGCGAGAGTATCGTCGCCGGAACCTTATTGAGCTCCGTCGTCGCGAGGATGAACACCAAATGCTCCGGCGGCTCCTCGAGTATTTTCAGCAGAGCGTTGAACGCCGCCGTGGACAGCATGTGAACCTCGTCGATGATGTACACACGCTTTTTGACCGAAACGGGCGAAAACACGGCCTCATCGCGCAGCTGGCGGACGTTATCCACGCCGTTGTTGGATGCAGCGTCGATCTCAACAACGTCCATGACGCTGCCGTCCTCGATGCCGAGGCAGGCCGGACACTTTCCGCAGGGGTTGCCGTTTTCCGGGTGCTCACAGTTGAGCGCCTTGGCAAGGATCTTGGCGCAGGTTGTCTTGCCCGTACCGCGCGTTCCGATGAAAAGATACGCGTGCGAGGTTCTGCCCGTTGATATCTGATTTTTAAGTGTTTCCGTTATGTGCTTTTGCCCGACGACCTCGTCAAAGGTCTTCGGACGCCACTTTCGATATAAAGCCTGATACATAAGCAATATCCCGTGATCGTGATGAATGTAATGCGGATAAATATAATGCGGCCTTTGACAAGACTGCACACCCAACTTCGAAAACTGACATATGCCCGTTACGCCGGCAGCCGGCTCAGAACCGGCACCCTCACGGCACACGAAAAGCACCGCTTAATGCTGCTCGGTTCCCCGCCTGACATGGTTCACGGGTTTCCGTTGCGCGAGACCGGCTCGTCAACGCTGCTTACCGGAGTCAGACGACACATGACAGATCCTATGTTGGGAATTCATTCCTGCTGTAGCGGATTGCAGGTAACAGGGCACCGCTGGCTCCCCAACTAGTGCAGCCTTGTCAAAAGCCGCGAACGTATTATAACTCAAATTAGCGATATAAGCAACAAATATTTTCTTTACTTTTCTGAAAAGTGTGTTATAATACTAAAGCTGATAGCACTTGGGCCCGTAGCGCAGCTGGGAGCGCGTTCGGTTCGCATCCGAGAGGTCGAGGGTTCGAATCCCTTCGGGTCCACCAGTCCGCCGTGATTTTGATAGAATTACGGCGGACTTTTTCTATGCCCGGAAACCGTTTGAAATCGGGCTTTTCGGCTGTTTCGGCACATAAAGCAACCCCGCTGCGGAGCAATTCCGCGGCGGGGTTTTATGCGCTTTGCGCTTATTTGAGAAGCTGCTTCAGATCTTCCTCCGGCGTGGTGATGGGGGCAATGCCGAAGTTCTCTACGAGGTAATTCAGCACATTGGGCGAAATAAACGCCGGCAGCGTGGGACCGAGGCGGATATTCTTGATGCCCAAGTACAGCAGCGTCAGCAGGATGCACACGGCTTTCTGCTCATACCAGGAGAGCACCATGGACAGCGGAAGATCGTTCACACCGCAGCCGAAAGCCTCAGAAAGGGCTACGGCGATCCGGATGGCGCTGTAAGCGTCGTTGCACTGTCCTACATCCATCAGACGGGGCAGGCCGCCGATGGTGCCGAGGTCAAGATCGTTAAAGCGATATTTGCCGCAGGCAAGAGTCAGCACCACGGTATCGGCAGGGGTCTGCTTGACAAACTCCGTGTAATAGTTGCGGCCGGGGCGCGCGCCGTCACAGCCGGCAACCAGGAAGAAATGCCGGATCGCGCCGGACTTGACCGCCTCGATGACCTGATCCGCCACGCCGAGCACCGTGCCGCGGGCAAAGCCGGTCATGAC
>CAVGIU010000114.1:0-3451 GCA_963629425.1 Oscillospiraceae bacterium | reverse complement strand
GCCGGACGATTTTCCAGAGGCATATAACTATGGGAGCGGCAAAATTGCAGACTATGAATTTTCAAATTTGTTGTATGTTCTTAATGTCGGTTTTGATAATGATGATGTTCTTGAAATTGCAGATATGGATTTTGATTCTGTTGTAAATGCAATTAATGTACACTATGCCCCTGGCGCTTAGAATAGTAATGTTTCTTCTAAGTAAGCCAACGATTACACTATAAACCAACGAATACCCTTTAAACCAACGATTGCAAAAGCACAACAGATAGAACAACTCAATAAACGAAAAAAATGCCTGCTCCGGAGTAATATCCGAGGCAGGCATAATTCGTAAAAAGCCCTGAAATCAAAGGATTTCAGCATAAAAACAAGAACGGCTATTCTATCGAAATAACCGTTCTTATGTGGCGGAGAAGGAGGGATTTGAACCCTCGAACACCTTATGGGTGTTACACGATTTCCAATCGTGCGCGCTCGGCCGGACTACGCGACTTCTCCGAGTACAAAACAATATTAAAATGTTCAGCTTGTGTATTATAATTCACTTTTTCTCCAAAGTCAAGACCTTTATTAGAATATATCTTCTCCCTGCGGCAACAATAAGCTGTGGGAGGGCGATATTATGAAAGCTATCATCATGGCCGGCGGCGAGGGAAAGCGCTTAAAGCCCGTAACGGGCGACACGCCCAAGCCGCTCGTTCCGCTATGCGGCAGGCCGGTAATGGAGCACATAATCCTGCTGCTGAAAAAGCATGGGATAACAGACATTTGCGCGGCTTTGAAATATCGTCCGGGCGATATTAAAAGCTATTTCGGCAGCGGCGAAAGACTCGGCGTAAGTATGACCTACCGCATCGAAACGGTGGCTCTCGGCACAGCTGGCGGCGTTAAAAATTGCGCAGATTTTTACGGAGATGAGGATTTTCTCGTCATATCCGGCGATGCGGCCTGCGACATTGATCTCACCAAGCTCATTGCCGAGCACCTGAAACGCCGCCCGACCGTTACTATCGCCCTGTGTCCGGAATCTGATCCCCTGCGTTACGGCCTTGCTCTGTGCGACCGCAGGGGCTTCATACACTCGTTTATCGAAAAGCCCGACTGGCAGCATGTTGTGACTAATCTCGTGAACACCGGTATCTATATAATTTCGCCGCGTGCGATGGAGCTTGTGCCAGAAAAGGCCGAATTTGACTTTGCAAAGGATCTGTTCCCCTTACTTTTAGATAAGGAGGAAAAACTTTTGGGCGTACCCTGCGACGGCTACTGGTGCGATATCGGAACTCCGAAAAGCTATTACGAATGCTGCGCCGACGCATTATCGGGAAAGCTCAGGCTGGAGCTCGGCGGCAGCTTTGAGCTTTGCGAGCAGAATGAGTACGTCTATTCCGAGCGCGAGTGCATGGTGCATGCCGACTGCCGCTGCGCCGACCGTGCGCGGCTGATGGACAGCATAAGCGCCGCATTTCTCGACCTCGGCGCGGACTATTCGGACGGCTTTGTCCTGCGGGGCGAGGATTACGAGCTGCACATCTCTCCCCTATCGGCCTCCGCCGCCGTGCGCATTGCCGCAAATGCACGGGATACCGAAACGGCAAAGGAGCTTACCGAGTCTGCCTGCGCGCTGGTCGCGGAGCTTGAAAAGCGGCTTGATTAATAAATAAGCATAATATATAATACCGTCAGAAGATTAATACTGACGGAGGTTACATATGAACATTGAAAAGACAATAAATAATCTTAAAGCGCGGCACTTTTCGGTGCAGCATTTCAAAAGCGGCGACGAGGCATGCGCATATCTGCTTAATGAGATAAAGGACACAAGCGTCGGCATCGGCGGCTCGAAAACCGTCGATCAGCTCGGCCTGTACGATAAGCTTGTTGCAAGCGGCAACGAGGTATTTTGGCACTGGCGCGAGCCGGGGCTTGAGACGCTGGATAAGGAAAACGCGGCAAAGGTGTTTATCTCGAGCGCGAACGCCATCGCCGAGACGGGCGAGATCATAAACATCGACGGACGAGGCAACCGCCTCGCCGGTCAGGTCTACGGCCGCAAAACCGTTTATATCCTCGCGGGGACAAACAAGATCTGCCCCGACTTTGAGTCGGCGGTGTTCCGCGCTCGCAACACCGCGGCGGTACAGAACTGTAAGCGTTTCCCGGCAAAAACGCCCTGCAAAACAGACGATAAGTGCCATGACTGCCGCTCAAAAGAGCGCGTTTGCAATGCGATGCTCGTC
Organism: Oscillospiraceae bacterium; assembly: GCA_963629425.1. GTDB lineage: Bacteria > Bacillota > Clostridia > Oscillospirales > Oscillospiraceae > F23-B02. The sequence goes on along the minus strand of CAVGIU010000114.1, from coordinate 1,208 downwards.
CTTTGGGGTCCGATGATGGATATGGAAAAGGTTGAGATCGTACTCATTGACGAAGAACTGGGGATGTAAAGCATGTATATTGACTGGACGTATATCGTCCTCGTGCTGCCCGCGATGCTGTTTGCTATGTGGGCAAGCTCGAGGGTGAATTCAACATTTAAAAAATACAAAAACACACGCAACTCCCGCGGCCTTACCGGCGCTCAGGCAGCACGGTGGGTGCTTGACCGCAACGGGCTCACGAATGTGCCCATCGAGCATATATCGGGCTCGCTTACAGATCACTACGATCCTTCGGCAAACGTCGTGCGCCTGTCGGACGATGTTTACGGCAGCACCTCGACCGTCGCCATAGGCGTTGCCTGCCACGAGGTGGGGCACGCGATACAGCACGCGACAAACTATGCACCCGTGAAAATTCGTACGGCGATCGTTCCGATAACGAACCTCGGCGCGAAACTATCGGTGCCGCTCATAATCCTCGGTCTCATTCTCTCTTCTTTCGGCGAGGTGTTCGTGATGATAGCATATGTCGGCTGCGCACTTTACGGACTGGTCACCATATTCCAGCTCGTGACGCTGCCGACGGAGTTTAATGCATCGTCGAGGGCGCTCAAGACCATTGAGGAGACGAATCTTTTGCAGGGCGAGGAGTTTAAGCAGGCAAAACAAGTGCTCTCGGCGGCGGCAATGACCTATGTCGCGGCGCTGGCCGTATCGCTCGCGCAGCTCATGAGATTTTTAATTATTGTCGGCGGAAGGAGAAACGACTGATGATCATAAGGAACGACGAACATAAGCGCGAAACGAGCGAAAACGTATTCGGCGGCACCGGCAGCATACACTTTAAGCGCATTATCGAAACTCCGTCGGAGCTTTACGACAAGGGCAGAGTATTCTCGGTCGTGACGCTCGACCCGGGCAGCGAGCTCGGCTGGCATGTACATAAGGGCGACGGCGAATATTACTGCGTGCTCTCCGGCGAGGGCGAATACAGTGACAACGGCAGCATCGTCACCATGCATGCGGGAGACACGGCTTTCTGCCCCGACGGTGAGGGACACTCGATGGCAAACCGCGGCGCAGAGCCCCTGGTGCTCATGGCGCTTGTCATCTATAAATAAAAAAATCCGGAGGCTTGAACCTCCGGATTTTTTTCAGACTGTCAAAGAACTATGTAAAAGCAAACGCAACGGGTAAAATTCAAT
>CAVGIU010000113.1:393-3500 GCA_963629425.1 Oscillospiraceae bacterium | reverse complement strand
ATATGTTATATTATATTACCGCATTTTCTCCATTAAGTAAATACCTTTGTGTAAATAATAATGAATATTATATTTTCTTGTAATACCCGCAATATAGTGCTATACTGTATTAAGTATACTTGACGAGCATAACTGACGGGAGGTACGACTTATATATAACAGTAAGCTTATCGCAGCGAAGCTGCGCCGATGGGATAACTACATCACCCGTTTTTCTCTCCCGTCATGGGATGAACTCCCCGACTTTGATCTTTATATGGATCAGGTCATCTCACTTGTGGCAAAGTTTCTCGACCTGTTTCCGCACACGCCGGGCAGCGACCCGATAGTTACGCCGAGCACGATAAATAACTATGTCCGCATGAAGATCATGCCCGCTCCGTTGAAGAAAAAATATACGAGAATACACCTTGCGTATCTTATAATGATATGCACGCTCAAGCAGAGTCTCAGCATATCGGTCGTCAGCAAGATAATTCCCATGAACATATCCGAGAACGAGGTCAAGGAGATATACGACGATTTTGTCATGCGCCACAGCAGCCTGTGCCGCCTGTGCACAGAGCAGGTAAAGCAGCTCGCCGTCGATGTTTTTGACCTCAATCGCAAGGATGACGCGGCGGTAAAGCATCTCGTCGTTGAGTCGGCGATATATTCGCATCTGTATAAGCTTCTGACGGAAAAAATCGTATCGCTGGCCATTGAGCCTAAGCCCGAGGCCGAAACGGAAACAAAGTCCGAAAAGAATGAATAAGCAGATATCCCGAGTGCAGAGTTCAATGCACTCGGGATTTTTTCATTCCTTTATTATTTCAAAGCTATGTTCGCCGGTGAAACTGTCGGCGAGTCCATCGTCAATATATACGGTCTTTAGCGCCGTGAGAGAATCGAGCGCGGACCAGTCGGACACACCGCGCGTACCTGTCAGGCGCAGCATTGTGAGACCCGTGAAATCGGTAAGTCCGTTTGTGGAATCGACGGTACAGCTAACGAGCTCGAGCTCGGTTATCGCGCGCTCGCGGTCAAAGGAGCCAAAGAAGCTGCCGCTGAGATTACAGTCGTAAAGCTTCACGCTGCGCAGCGAGCTCATATCCAGCACCTGTGATATATCGCTGAGTGAGCAATTGGAAAACGCGACACTCTGTATATTCACAAGCGGCTTGAATACAGACAGATCATTGCAGCTTGCGCCTATAAACGATGCATGAGTAAGCTCCGGGCACTTATTAAGATCACCGAGCGAGCCTATAGGATTATAGTCCGCGCTGATTCTTCTGAGCTTCGGCAAATTACCGATGCCCGTCAGATCCGCTATTCGGCTGCCGTCGAGGTTCAGTTTAGTTATTGAGCAGGCCGGCATCGTATCGAGGCTCGACAGGCTCTGATACTGAAGCCACAGCGTTTTAAGGCCGGTGAAATACGCAAGATCCGACAGGTCGTTGACTCCGCCGCGGCTTACAGTCTTTTCATTTCCCTGCCAATCGATGTATGAAGCGGTTTTATCGCTTTGGCTGATCTGTCCGACGCCCGAGGCCGGCTCGTGCAGACTGTATCCGTCACCGACTATGTACAGCTCCGTAAGCCCCTTGAGCTCGCCGACGGTTATATCGCCGGTATCCTTGCCCGTATATTCGCGCGCGGCATTTTCAAAAACAGGGCTTTTAAACTCGCACACCGTACTGTCGGCAAGGTTTTCTATTTGAGTTGTCTGAGTCAGAAACTTTTCAAGGTGGCCTGTAAAATAACCGACTATCAGCGCTGCCAAAATAAGGCCAAACACCGCAACGGCTATCGACCATCTGGCGATCTTTTTCGCCTTGCCGGGCTTTTTCTTTTCCTTTTTCGCTTTCTTTTTCGGAGGAACCACAGGTATGCTCTTCTGCGTCTCGGTCATCGGACGCGGAGCGAAATCGGCGAAATTTTCGCTGTTTAAAAGCGGTGCGCTGTACAGCTTATCATAAAAATACTCATCGCTCGAGTAGGTATACTTCATCAGGGCAAATATATTGCCTATCTGAAGCTCCATGCCGGGCGTGAGCGTTGTCTCCTCAATGAAGATATTTATCGTCTTTATTTTCTTCGACTGTGCATAGTGCATCTCGCGCCGGCAGTTATCCGAGCGCATATAGGCGTTGGATATGAACGCAATAACAAGGTGCGCATCAACAAGGTGCGAGGCTATGCACTCCTGCCACTCGCTGCCGACCTCTATCCCCTCGTCATACCAAATGTTATAGCCGCGGCGATGCATATCGCTGACGATTGGGAGAACGATGTCGTCGTCGGCATGCGCGTAGCTTATAAATATGTACGGTTTATCGCCCTCGTAGGGCTTAAAATACTCAAAATCGCTCATAATTCTCTCCTTCATTATAAAAGGATTATAGCCGCGAACAGGCAAAAATGCAATTACAAATCTGTAAATAACAACGCCCGCCATAGGTGCATAAAATATAGGGCAGGTTCAAATGTCTGCGAAGGAGGATATCTATGGCGCAATTCACAAACCGGGCCAGCATAAGCTACAACGGCGTAACTGCCAATTCAAATATAGTGACCGGCGAGATCACTCAGGTACTCGCCGTGAGCAAGACATCGGTCTCCGGCAGCTACCGCCGCGGCGAGGTGCTGACCTACGCTGTCAGCATAACGAACACCGGCGCTGCAGCCTTCGACGGGCTGACCGTGACAGACGCTCTCGGCGCATACACCGTCGGCAGCACCACCGCAACGCCCCTCACGTTCAGCGACAGCTCTGTTCTGTATTATGTAAACGGGGTTCTTCAGTCCACCCCAGCTATCACGGCCGGGCCGCCGCTGAGCATAAGCGGCATAAGCGTACCGGCAGGCGGCAACGCGCTGCTCATATACCGGGCAGCCGTCAATGACTATGCCTCTCCCGACGAAGGCGGCAGCATAGCGAATACAGTTACGGTAAGCGGTGGCGGACTTGCAGAGCCTGTGACCGCGACCGAGACCGTAACGGCAGACCCTGCGGCGCTTCTGAGCATAACCAAGGCTCTCAATCCGACAGTCGTCGCGGAAAACGGGCAGATAGTCTACACCTTCACGATACAAAACAGCGGAGCCGAGGCTGCCGACGACGC
>CAVGIU010000113.1:0-383 GCA_963629425.1 Oscillospiraceae bacterium | reverse complement strand
CGCTGCTGAGCTTATCGTTTCCGATACCTTTGATCCCATTCTGCGAGCACCGATCACCGTGACGCTCAACGGCGAAAGCTGGGTCGAGACCGGAAACTACAGCTACAACGCAGAAACCGGAGCGTTTGCAACAATTGCCGGACGCGTGACAGTTCCGGCCGCGACCTACGCTCAGGACGCAGCGACCGGCCTTTGGACCGTTACACCGGGTGTTACGATCCTGACCGTAACGGGCAGTATCTGATTCCGTAGATTTTATTTATTCAAAACAGGAAGGCTCTTGTCATATGACGAGAGCCTTCTCACTATTGTTATTAATTTCTTTTCTTATCTCGGCAATCGTGGTGTCGTTTTCTCTCGCGAGCTTCGCAAGATCGTCGTAC
>CAVGIU010000112.1:0-3597 GCA_963629425.1 Oscillospiraceae bacterium | reverse complement strand
ATTACCACGATTCCTCGTCGGGGAGGACTTCAAGCGTCGGGTCAACCGGCTCCTCGCCCATGACGGTACGCATGTAGGTATTTATCTGGTCTCGTACGCCCTGACGGGAGATGACACGCGGGTCGAACAGATCGTGGGAGACCCAGACAAGATGTATGCCGAGCTCTCTTGCGCGCTCCTCGAACATACCGTGCATGCCGTCGAGCGCCTTGCAGCTCATGTGCTCCCAAAGTATGACCATGTCGGCATTGAACTCCTCGACGAACTCCCAAAGGTCGTCGAGCAGAACCTTGTAGCCGCCGTGGGTGCGGTTGCGCATGATCATCTTTTCGGTGAGCATGGCTATGTCGTACATTGCCTGCTCGCGGTTTTCGGGTGTGTCCTCCTCGGCTATCATCTTGGTGTTGTCCATTGACAGCATGTCGGTCAGAGGAACGATGCCCCAGCAGTTGAGCATCCACACGAGCATATCCATGTAGTAGTGCGACTGCACGCCCCATACGATGGCTCTGTGGCGGTACTCGTTGGCGGCCATGGCCTTTTTCTTATACGCCTTCTCAGCGAGCTTCATGATCTTGCGATCGGTCTTTTCAAATATGGGGAGTCTGCCGCTGATGGCCATGTAGTTTGTCTCGGTGTAGAGCGCAAGGTTCGAGCCGAAGACCTGCGGATAGGGTGACTTGCTCATCTCGAGCCACTCGAGGCGGCATTTGGTGGCGTAGTTTACGCGTTTTGCGCACTCGAAGTAATAATCCCAGTCCCACTTCTCGCCGGTGTGCTCCTCAATAAAGGCAATGGCGTTGCGCACCTCCTGCGCCGCGTACTCCTGAACGTCCTCGTTCATATGACGCAGCGGAGCCGCGAGCTGGAACACGGGAATGCCGTCCTCCTGCTCCATGCGTTTTGAGATAACACCGTTGCTCAGCAGTGAGCCGTCGCAGGTGGTGTTGCACTGCACCGCGCAGCAACCGAGGATGGGGGCGTCGTCATCGATGGAAACGCCGGCCTCCGCCTCGGGCATCGGGCACACGTCGCCGGCCAAACCGTACTGCTGGGCGATGTCTATGTAATGTATCGCCGCGCGCTGGTCAAGCAGCACGGGGATGTAGGTCGAGGCAATCTCGCGGCTGAGGGGCACGACGGTCGGGAAGCCCATCATGACCGACTGCATCTCGTTTTCGTCGATGAGCACGACCTTATCGGAAAATTTCTTGTCGTTGCCTATGCGACGGTCGCCGCGGAAGAGCTTGTCGAGGAGCTTTGCGACGTCCTCAACGATGACATCCTGCTCGGCATGGCAGATACGCAGATGCTCGCCGCGCAGACCCTGGGTGTGGCGGTCGATCATCATGGGGACGGCCAAATAGCTGGACATCCAGCGGTAGCGGAACATTGCCTTGATATTGCGGGGTTTTGCGAGGACAATCCTGAACATGTTGACCCAGTTGTGGAGCCATCTTGAATAATCGTAAAGCGTATCGACTACGCCGCGCCATTCGCGGCGGCTTCTGTAGCGCTTACCCTCAAGATAGACCTTGCCGAAATCCTTGCAGCCTATTCTCTTATTGCTCATTTATTTTCCCCTCCCTGGATCTTTTTGATCTCAACGCTCTCAACGAATGCCTGAACGCGGGTACGCATTTGGCCGGAGGACGAGATGTTATACGGGCGGTCGACGGAGAGCACGGGGTAGCCGTAGTCGTCGTGCAGTATATGCGAACCCATCATGCGCTCGTAGGCCCAGGGATCGCAGAACTTTATCTGCTCGTATATTATGCCGTCGGCGGCATATTCCTTGGCAAGCTCGTTTACGTATTCGCGGCGTCCGTTCATCTTAGCTGTGTTCATGTATCTCGGGCACTGGCCGCGGTACATGTACTGGCGGCAGATCTGCGTGAGCGCGTCCTCGTCGTCGTTAAGCTCTATGGGATTCCTGCCGGGCAGCGAGCCGTAGCAGAAGCGGTCGGCGCAAACATAGGCACCGGTGCTCTCAATGAGCTTTATGAAGTCGATATCGTCGACCTCGGAGCCTACGACGAGCAGTCTTGCGCGGTAGCCCTTTTCATCGGGTTCGCGGGTCCTGAGCTCGGCGAGCGTTTCCTCAAGCTTGTCGATGATGAGATGCTTGGGAGCCGCGTATGTTGCCAGTGTGATAACGTGGAACTCGTAGCCCGTGATGCGGGGCTTATCGCCCTTTCTGAACTCGCCGATGGCGCGGATGAGCTCGCACACGCGGTTGTGCTCTGCGACTGCCTTGCGTATCGCCTCGTCGGAAACGTCGATACCGTAGTTTTCGTGCAGGGGCGTGAGTATGTGGTTTCTGCACTGGAGAGTGTACAGTGCAAGGCCGTTGTCATCGGCCTTCATGGGTATCTCCATGTATTCGTAGAAGAACTTTTCCTTGTCTTTGCCGATGGCCTTGAGAAGCTCCATGTTCTCAACGGCTCTGTTCATCATCGTGCAGCCGTCGGGAGTGATGATGCAGTCGGCGAAGTTGAAGCCGCCCTCAATGGCGCGCTCAAGCAGGGCGCGGCTGTACTCGCACAGGAAGCTCGTCATGTAGTATGTTGCCATTTCCATGGAGCCGGTGCGCGGTGCGCGAAGTCTTACCGAAAATGTGCCCGGCAGGTTCAGCAGCGGCTCGGGGGTATTTTCGCAGACATAAGCCACGCATACCTGTCCCTCGCTCTGCGCCTGCAGAATGAGTTCATTCTGAGCCTCCTGAAGGAGATTCTCAAAATACAGCAGATGCTTTAAATCTTTCATGTTTTTCTCCGTTCATTTACCTTCATCTTACTTTAATTATAACAACATCCGTTATATGGACTGTTATTATCTTAACGCAGTTGCTGCGAATTTCAATATACACTTAAGCTCGCGATGTCTTTATAGTTATGCCAAAAGAGCCGAACATTGTCGACTCTTTCAGAATATCAGGCATTCCAGTCGCTGACCTGAGCGCGCAGCCAGTCGCACCACGCGTCCACGCCCTCGCCGGTTTTGGCGCTGATGGGGAATATTTTTATGTCGGGATTGCGCATTTTTGCAAACTGCACGACCTTTTCCATATCAAAATCGAAGTACGGCAGTACGTCGATCTTGTTTATGATTAGCGCGTCGCAGACCTTGAAAATGAGGGGGTACTTGAGCGGCTTGTCATGCCCCTCGGGAACCGAGAGGATCATCGCATTTTTCGCCGCACCCGTGTCGAACTCCGCCGGGCACACGAGGTTGCCGACGTTTTCGAGTACTACCAAATCGAGGTCGTCTGTGCCCATTTCCTTGAGACCCTGACGGCTCATGTCCGCGTCGAGGTGGCACATTCCGCCGGTGTGCAGCTGGATGACCTTTTTGACTGCGGTGTTGGAGATGCGCTCGGCGTCAACGTCGGAGTCGATATCGGCCTCCATTATGCCGATGTTCATCTCGCCGCTCAGCCGCTCTATCGTGCGCGTGAGGGTGGTCGTCTTGCCGCTGCCGGGCGACGACATGAGGTTGAGCATGAAACACTTGCTTTTCTTCATCTCGGCGCGCAGCAGATCGGCTGCGTCGTCGTTTGCCTTAAAAATATTCTGCTTTATCTCGTAGACCTTATAC
>CAVGIU010000111.1:0-3704 GCA_963629425.1 Oscillospiraceae bacterium | reverse complement strand
ATATAATATATACGACCAAAAGGCAATTAAATATTAATTAATTTTCGCCGCGGGCTATATTTTCTATCGTTATGCACGCCTGCATTGCCTGCTGATACGTTATAAAAGGTGAAAAGCTTATGCGGACAGTGCCTGTGTCGACGGTATCCGCGCTTTCGTGCGCAAGCGGAGCGCAGTGAAGTCCGCATCGTGCGGCTATGCCGTTTTTACCGATTCTTTCGCAAAGCTCCTCGCAGTCGAGCGCTCTGTGTCTGAAGGACAGCACACCTGCCTGCGTTCCGGATTCACCGGAGAACACCTCAAGCGAAGGTACGCGGCTCAGTCTTTCGGCCGTTTCGCGGCAAAGCCGCTCTTCATAGCTGCCGATATTCTCCGCACCCTTACTCAGCACATATTTTATCCCTTCGCACAGTCCGGCTATGCCGACGACATTGTGCGTTCCGGCCTCGGCCCTGTCGGGCAGATGCTCCGGCATGACCTGAATAAGACTTTCAGAGCCTGTTCCTCCGCTCATGAGCGGCTTGGGGCTCTCTCCGCACAGAAGTATGCCGGTTCCTTGCGGCCCGAGCAGTCCTTTATGCCCCGGCATTGCGATAAACGCGGCATTTAGCCGAGAGCAGTCGAGTGTTTCAACACCGGCCGACTGCGAGGCATCGATGATGAGCGGCACTCCGTATCGGCTGCATATCGATGATATTTCATATATCGGCTGGATAAAGCCGAAGACATTGGAAACATGGTTGCACACGACAAGGTCGGTACCGGGTACCTTATCCTCAAATTCGGCCACAACACTTTCCGGGTCAAAAAGCATCCCCGCCGCAACTGCTACTTCCGCGCCTATCTCGTGCAGCGGTCTGGTGACGGAATTGTGCTCGTATCCCGAGATTACGACGCGGCTTCCCCTGCCTGCGAGCGTTTTTATTGCAATGTTGAGTGCGTGAGTGGCGTTCATTGTGAAAACCACGTTTTCGGGTTCCGAGAAGTTAAACAGCCGGCATGTCAGGGAGCGGCATTCATATACCTTGTCGGCCGCGCGCATGGCAGCCGGGTACGCTCCCCTGCCCGGACTTGACATCGTATCCATCGCGAGCAGCATTGCCGCTTTAACGCTTTTGGGCTTAAGAAAGCTCGTTGCGGCAGAATCGAGATAGATCATAATATCACCTCGGTGTAGCCGCCGTCATCACGTCGCAGGAATACCTTACCCTGAAGCAGACCCTCACGGCGCAGGATTCCGGCTGCGTCCGCTCCTTTAGTATATGAAACGCTGACACTGTAGCTGCACCCGCTGCCGCTGAGCCCCAAGGGTGCTTTTCTTACAGCTGCCGATATTGCGTTTTTTTCAAGCACTCGAGCCGCGGACTGCGCATAAGTCAGCGACCGGCACATAAATATATAGCGCATAGTTGACCCCTTCTTTTTTTGATACATACTATGCATCCGGGGGCTGCGCGGTGAAGCTGACAGGAGCGCGAAACGCATCGGTTTTGTCGATAAGTGAGACACCGGGCTGCCGCAATATATGTATCCGCAGCTGTCCAAATGCGCCTCTAAAAATTAACAGGCAGCCAAAAAGCTGCCTGATTTAAGTTCAGTTTATGAGCACGACTGCGTGCGCTGCAATACCGAGCCCCTCGCCGGTAAAGCCGAGGTGCTCCTCAGTCGTCGCCTTAACACTTACAGCGTCAAGCTCCACGCCCATAGCATTTGATAAAACGGCGCGCATATCAGCAATATACGGCTTGAGCTTCGGGCGCTGTGCAATGACGGTGCAGTCGGCATTTACTACGCCGTAGCCTTTTTCGTGCAGCAGCGCTATAACCTTTTTCAAAAGCTCGATACTGTCGGCACCGAGGTAAGCGTCATCGTTATCGGGAAACAGGCCGCCTATATCGCCGAGCGCGGCAGCGCCCAGCAGAGCGTCCATAAGCGCATGGGTCAGAACATCGGCATCAGAATGACCCAGCAGGCCCTTTTCATATGGAATGCTGACTCCGCCGATGATCAGCTTACGATCTTCGACGAGCTTATGAACATCGTAGCCATGTCCGATACGCATTATTTTTCGCTCCTTTCGGCAAGTATGCCCTCTGCGACATAAAGGTCACGCGATGTTGTGAGCTTAATATTATTCGGATCACCTGCGACGACCGTCACCTTATACCCCATCGCCTCGACCGCCGAGCAATCATCCGTTATTTTAACGCATTTCTGCTGTGCGCGGGTAAGGGCCGCCTTTATCATCTCGGTCATGAAGACCTGCGGCGTCTGCATAAGCGCAACAAGCTCTCTTGACGGCGTTTCGACGACCGCGCCCTTTGCGTTTAGCACGCGCACCGTGTCGGTCGGAACGATTGCCGGAGCTGCCGCATCATGCTGGTGTGCGCAGTGCACCACGCGTTCTATAAGGCCGTCCGTGATAAACGGACGCGCACCGTCGTGAATGGCTATATATTTTGCTCTCTCGTCGGCGTTGCTGACGCCGATCAGCGAAGATTCGAGCCTGGTTTTTCCGCCGAGGACGACCTTGCTCGTTTTCGTGATGCCATAGTCATGGCAGATATCGGCGATCTCTTGGAGACTTTCGTATTTTGTTACAACGACGATATCATCAATGCACTCCGAGGCTTGCAGCGCCTTGAGAGTACGCGCTATAACGGGCACACCGCCGAGCGGCATTAGTATCTTATCCTTACCCATGCGCTGAGAGTTTCCGGCCGCGAGCACAACGGCCGTGCAGAAATTATCGTCGTTCGATTTGAATTTGAAAATTTTATTTATAAGAGATACCATGATTACCCCTCTTCAAGTGCCGCGCACAGTCTTTTTTCCACGCCGTCGTAATCCATGTCGGCGGCGATGACAAGCTCCGATATGAGTATCTGCTTTGCCGAATGGAGCATTTTGCGCTCGCCGGTAGAAAGACCGCGCTCATTATCCCTGCACATGAGTCCTTTGACAACGGCCGCAACGTCAAGCAGGTTCCCGCTTTTTATCTTATCCATATTCTCGCGATAACGTTTGTTCCAGTTCTGCGTCATGGATATTTCAAGCGTGCTGAATGCGTTAAAAACATTTTCCGCTTCGCTGCGGGATATTATAGGCCTTACGCCGATATCTTCGCAGCCGACTACCGGCACCATAACGACCATATCTCCTACCGGCAGCTTAAGGACATAGTAGTCCCGTTGAGCGCCGTTGATTTTTTTAGTAACAATACTCTCAATAACGCCCGCGCCGTGCATCGGATGTGCAATGTAATCGCCAATCTTGAACAAGACCACTCCTCCTTAAAATCTAATAAAATAATTATACACAAAATGTTGTTTTTTTGCAAGGAAATTAACGCATTCCCATTGGTTTTTCAATAAAAAGGCTCTATAATGACAATCTTGCATAAAGCATGACAAGGAAACCGGCAGTGCCAATGCAATCAGAAATCTACAACACCCTCATATTGGTTATCCTGTGTGGAACAGTCCGTTGTCCATTATCATCTACAACATAGGAAAGCCCAGTGCTGCGTATCAAACGCGGCACTGGGCTTTTTCATTTCTGGCGGTTTTGAATATCGTATGCTAAGACTGCCGGAACAGATTGCTCTTTTGAATCAGTTGCTGCCGGAGAACAAGTCCATTCCATGACCGGTCAAATTCCCGCCTATTGCATCCATCAGCCAGCTTGAGACCTTGACTCCACCG
>CAVGIU010000110.1:0-3746 GCA_963629425.1 Oscillospiraceae bacterium | reverse complement strand
ACAGCACGATGCGGTTGTCTATTATCCGGTCGGCAGCCTCCCAGAGTATCAGCCAACCCAGCACGATAACCGTCATCTTCAATATTTGCTTCTTGTCTTTCTTTTCTTTCATATACCGTTTACTTTCAAGTATTTTCGATTTTTGAGTTAGCACCCGCTAACTCTCGTTCAAAAAAAGTCGATACCGCAGGAAGCATCCAGCTCAGCCGAATGCCGCACAGTATCACCGAGATTCGTCTTGCCTTTCAAATTGCACTTTATTATAGCACGCTATTTTTCGCTTGTCATTTGCTGCGGCAAATTTTTTTGATTATTTCGCATTTCTGGCTATCCCACGGTGCGAAGCAAAAATGCACTGCGTTTATTATCGCACATATTCTCACTCTTACGAGCGAAAACAAAAGGCCGTCACGGCACTGAGTACAAGTGTCAGTTCGGTGTTTCGTTATTTTATGACCTGAAACGCTTGAGGCTCAAGGGCTTTCAAAATGCGTCTGTGCATATTAAATTCTAAGTTTATTTCAAGATGGCAAAACCCCGGGGGAAAAATTGCATTGGCATCTTGGAGATTGGGTGGCCGAATGTTGGTTCTTCTGTTAACTATCATTGTAACACCTACAAGTGACACCTTTCCTTAAATTAAAGCACTATTGGCATAGAAGCACATATTTGATATAATCGAGGTGTTAAAACTGTGCGCAAGGGAGGCAGACATGGAATACTGGGCAAAATCCAAGAATACTCAAGGACATCAGGAAACGGTAAAAGAGCATTTGCAAAAGGTTTCCGAGCTTGCCCGACAATTCGGCGAGGGCATCGGTGCTGCCGATGCTGCGCAGCTGGCGGGTCAGATGCACGATCTTGGGAAATACTCCGAAGCATTTCAAAAAGTGCTCGAAGGCGCTAAAACGGATGTCGACCACGCCTTGTATAGCTTGCTTCGATATGTTTTAGCATAAGGGGAGTTATTATTATGGCGAATTTTATAGAGATACATGACTTTGACGCACCGGAGCTTGATGTTTACGCGCGCCTTACGGAAAATCAGCTTCTGTGCAGGCGCTACCCTGAAAACGCGATGTTCATCGCCGAAAGTCCGATAGTCATTGAGCGCGCGCTGGACGCGGGCTGCGTGCCGCTGTCGTTTTTGATGGAAACAAAGCACGCCGACGGCAAGGCAAGGGAGCTTCTCTCACGCTGCCCTGCGGATATAAATGTTTACACAGCCGAACTTGAGGTGCTGACTCAGCTAACCGGCTTCCATCTGACGCGCGGAATGCTGTGCGCCATGCTGCGCCCCAAGCTGCGCAGCGTTGAGGAAGTCTGCCGCGGAGCAAGGCGCATAGCGGTTCTGGAAAACGTGATGAACCCGACGAATATCGGCGCGATCTTCCGCTCGGCCGCGGCGCTGGGCATGGATGCGGTACTGCTGACGGCCGAGGGCAGCGATCCGCTGTATCGCCGCGCGGTGAGAGTCAGCATGGGAACGGTGTTTCAAGTACCGTGGACGTATCTCGGCGATGACTGGATGCGGGAGCTTTCCTCCCTCGGCTTTAAGACCGCCGCCATGGCGCTGACGGACAAGTCGCTGCCGATATACGATCCCGCCCCGGCGAAGGAAGAAAAGCTCGCCGTGGTTCTCGGAACGGAGGGCGACGGACTTGCGCCCGATACTGTTGCAAATTGCGATTACACGCTGCGCATCCCGATGTCGCATGGGGTGGACTCATTAAACGTCGCCGCCGCGAGCGCCGTCGCGTTTTATCAGCTCGGCGTGATGCACAAGTTATAAAAAATCGTAAAAAATCCGACCCCGCTGTTTCTCAGCAAGGTCGGAAATTTATAAGTTTATATTTTCGCATAGGCTTTGGCCTTATCCGACGGCGTTGGTGAGCTTATTTACAAACAGGGTGAAGCCGATAGCGAAAAGTATTGCGAGTATGCCGAAAACTGCTTCGTTTGCGGTAAAAGCTGCCATGCAGTAGCTCGAAACAACTGCTCCAACGAGACATACGATAACTGCCAGTGCAAAAAGTGCGGTCTTTTTCATAACTATTCCTCCGATATAATTTTTAAATTATTTTTCGAAGATCTCAATTATATTCGGGCCCTGAATAGTGCTTGATTTCTTACTGTCTGTATTGTAGAATATATCGCAAGAAAAGTAAAGCTGTCGATTGTTATGGCAGCTTTAAGTGTTACTTAAAGGAGAATCGCTATGGAAACCGCACGATGCAGAGCGTTTTTGGCGGCGGCAGACACGGGGAGCTTTTCAAAGGCAGCGGAGCTTTTGAGCTACACTCCCTCGGGAGTGAGCCAGCTTGTCAGCGCCCTTGAAACAGATATCGGCTATCCCCTGCTGCGGCGTACAAACAAAGGTGTTACGGTAACGGCCGAGGGCGAAATGCTGATTCCCGCGATACGCGAGTTTTTAAACGGCGAAGATAATATCTATCAGCTCGCGGCCGACACGAAGGGTCTGCTCATAGGCAGCGTGACCATCGCGTCGTACTCAAGCATGGCGACACACTGGCTGCCGGAGATCATAAGCCGCTTTCAACATGACTACCCTCAGGTAAAGATCACCCTGCTTGAGGGCATACGGCAGGAGGTCGTCAAATGGCTCGACGATAAGCGCGCCGACGTCGCCTTCACGAGCTATCGTGAGCCGTTCCCGTATGACTGGATATCACTTTCCGAGGACAGGATGATAGCCGCGCTGCCGAAGGATCATCCATGCGCAAAGCTGGACAGCTTCCCGTTCGAACTCTGCCGCAATGAAAAGCTTATTCTCGCCGGTTTCGGCCATGATGACGATGTTATTCCCCTGTTCGAGGAATTCGGCATCGAGCCGGATATCCGCTTTTCAACGATCGAAAGCTATTCAGCCCTGCAAATGGTCGAAAAAGGACTGGGTATAAGCATAATGAACGAGCTCATAACTCGCAACTGGCCCTGCGAAGTTGTGAAGATCCCCATCTCCCCGCCGAGGAGCATAAGTTTCGGCATGGCACTTACGAATTTCAAGCACTCCTCCCCCGCCGTTAAACGCTTCGTAAAATACGCAGAGAATATAATAAAAAATAAATAGAAAGGTTTTGTTAAAATTGTTACCCCGACTGAAGCCGAAAAACTGCCTGAGTATCCTCCTCGGCAGTGCAATACTCGCTTTCGGCCTGTATAACATTCACTCCATATCCGGTGTCACCGAGGGAGGCGTCCTCGGGCTTACGCTGCTGCTCGAGCACTGGTTCGGCATTTCCCCGTCGATAAGCGGCCTTGTGCTCAACGGCGCGTGCTATCTGCTGGGCTTTAAGCTGCTGGGCAGGGAATTTATCGTCTACTCGATCATCGCAGGCGGCGGCTTTTCCGCATTCTACGCGATATTTGAGCGCTTCCCCCCACTTTGGCCGCAGATAGCGCAGATGCCGCTTCTCGCGGCGATAGTCGGCTCACTGTTCGTCGGCGTCGGCGTCGGCCTGTGCGTGAGGGCAAACTCAGCCCCCACGGGCGATGATTCGCTCGCGCTGAGCCTGTCTCACCTGTTCAAAATCGGCATACAGTGGGTGTATCTGCTCTCGGACCTCATCGTCCTCGCCCTGTCGCTGACATATATCCCGTTTAATAAGATCATCTACTCCCTTTTGACGGTCATACTCTCCGGCCAGCTCATAGGCTTTATCCAGAAGGCCGGGAAGCCCAAGCTGTCCGAGAAAGGCGAAAACGCCTGAGAACGGTACAGATAA
>CAVGIU010000109.1:0-3981 GCA_963629425.1 Oscillospiraceae bacterium | reverse complement strand
CTTCCTACTAAATAAGAGAGTGCACGCCACTCCGTACACTCTCTTCTCTCAGATCTTTGTTATTTGCTCACCCCAACTATTGACATAGAGCCTAATTTTAAAGTGCAAAAAACCGTGCAGTCATTTTTGACTGCACGGTTTTCGTTGCAGAGTTTATTGAGATACAAGCCCCGAAAGGTCGGAAACATCGGGGAGAGTGACCGTATCAGAAGTGCCGGAATCCGTATTCTCCTCCTCGACCACATCATAGGTCGGGATGACCTCAACGCTTATGCGGCCGTCGGTCACATCGAAGCTTTGCAGAACATCGGTGCCCGCGATAACGAAGGTGAAGCTCTCGATATCATTGGTCTTCATCTCAATGCCGACCATGCGGTTGAGATCGCTCGCGACGAGTTGCCCGTCGAGATAGACCTTGACAATGTACGAGCGCAGCCTGATGCCGGTGTCGAGCAGGTTTGTGTACTTGGTCTGAACGATGAAATCGCTGCCGCGGGAGAATGCCTTGGTGACGGTGATGGGAATATTGGTCACCGTGCTGATGCTTTCGGTCGTCGAATAGTAGCCCTTACCGCTTTCGGGCACGAAGCGCGCACCGGTGTAGTAAACGCTCTGACCGAGCCAGTCACCGTACAGCGAGCGTGCTGCCAAGCTCTTTGCGCTGTAAACCTTCAGCTCGTTTGCGTTGCTCGTTGCGAGCGTGTTGGGGATGAGTATGAGCTTGTCGGCGGTGAAATTCATGCTGTCGTAAACGCCGCCGCATATGAGCGCAAGGCGCGTGCTGCCGGTGTTATCCATGCCGTAGACATAGCGGTTAAACGACGAAAGGCAGTAGAACTTGTCGCCATACTTGTATATCGAGCGGTTGCGAACATTCGTGGTCTTCGGGAACTCGCCGACGGTCGTGATGGCGCCGGGCGCCTGAAGCGAGATCGCGTACAGGTTAAGGTCGTAGTTTCCGTCGGTGTCATATGCCAGAAAATACATGACGTGGCCGTCGAAGAAGCTGGTGTTTATTTTATAGTCGCAGACCTTTTCGATGCCGCCGTTTGCGATATCGTACGCATAGAGCTTGTCGATATCGACCGAGGTATCGTTGCCTTGCGGATCCTTTACGATGACGGACTCGGCCATCTTGAAATATATCTTGCCGTTCCAGCCATAGGGTACGAAGTTAGGAACCTGTGAGTATTTAAGCTCGGAGCTTATTGCATTGAACGCGCCGTTTGTGATCTGGCCGAAAACATAGGTGTAGCCGTCGGGCTTATCGGCGTATTTCGTGAAGGCGAGAGCATAAAGCTGCCCGTCATAGAAGCAGTAAGATTCAATGATGTAGCCGTCGTACACCGTGACGGTCATGCCGGTCGCGGGATCGTAGCACAAAAGCGAGCCCTTTTCGCTTCCGGTTGTGCTGCGGCAGAAGTAGACCTTGCCGTCATAGACGCTGATGTTGTTGAGGTACTGGCCGACGCCGGCGGTGTACAGCTCGGTGCTCACGTCGTGAGATGTCACCGAATACAGGCTGTAGGTCACGGTATCGACGGTCAGGTAGCTTTTATACAGGCAGTAGCTTGTGCTGTCAATCTGAACGGTAATGCTGTCATTTTCGAGGTTTGCCTCATAATCCGCCATGTCGGCGTTGACCCTGGAGTCGTGCCCCTGGCGCAGGGCGGGCTCGACGATGCGCGCCACAACGGTGGCTATCTGAGCGCGACTTGCCGTGCTCGTGCCGCAGAAGCGCTTTGCCGAGTCTACGCCGTTCATTATGCCGGCAGAGTACAGAAGCTGCACCGGTGCCTTATAGTAGGCGGGGATACTGTTCAGGTCGCCGATGGTGTAGTCGCTGATCTTGGGCATGTCCTGTGTGCTTATCGTGTTGGAGAACAGATACGCAAGATCATATCGATTTATGCTCTTGCCGAGATCGCCGAATGCGGGAGCCGTCGACGGCAGAAGCTTGCGCGCCTGGCAGTATTTATAATATGTGGCGTACCATGCCTCGTTGGGATTGGGATCGGCGATGAGGTTATCGTTATACGCGGCGTGGATGCGTGCGGCGATGGTTATCGCTTCGGCCCAGCTGACGTTGTTGTTGGGGCAGAAGGTCTTGTCTCCGCATCCGACCATGATGCCCTTGTTATAGGCGGTTTTGACACCGGTATAGAACCAGTTAAGTGAGCTTACATCGGTGAAGGTGCTGCTGTTCATTTGACCGACATTGTCGAAAACAGCGAGTCTCTCGCCGGGGATCCAGTCTGCCAGCGCACCGACGGACGTGATGGCAAGCAGGCTGCTTATAACGAGCACAAGCGCCAGCACTCTGCGAATATTTTTCATATGGTCAAACCTCCGGGGAACTATGGTTACAAATCGGTTTCAACCATTATATCAGGTTACATAATCTTTTGCAATAGAAATTTAACAATAATATTGTATAGCGAAAACGCCGCAGAGATGGTAGAATACAGACAAATAAGTCTTTAAGGAGCGTGGAACCATGAAATACGGCTTTATCGGGCTCGGCAATATGGCCGGAGCCATCATCGCGGGAATGGCCTCCTGCGGCAAGTTCAAAAACGACTATCTTTACGGCTATAACCGCAGCCGGGGCAAGACCCTTGCACTCAAGGAAAAGCACGGGCTGATTCCCTGCGCGACGGCGGCCGAGGTCGCGGAAAAGGCCGATGTCATCATTCTTGCGGTCAAGCCGCAGGTGCTGCCCGAGGCGTTGCCGGAGATAGCAAAGAGTGTCACCAAGGACAAGACGGTCATCACCATAGCCGCGGGAAAGAGCACCGACTGGTATGAAGAGCGCCTTGCAAAGGGCGTGCCCGTAGTGCGCGTTATGCCGAACATAAACGCGAAGGTCAAGGCCTCCGTCACCGCCATCTGCGGCGGCAAGGGCGCGACGAAGGACGATATCCGCATTGCCGACGGAATATTCTCCTCGGTCGGGAAAATATATCACATTGAGGAGAAAATGTTCCCGGCTTTCGGAGCACTGGGCGGCGCGTCGGGCGCGTTCGTTCTTTTATACATCGACGCTTTGGCCGAGGCAGGAGTGCGCGCGGGCTTTGCACGCCCCATGGCCGAGGAGCTTGCCTCCGCCACCGTCATGGGCAGCGGCGCCCTTGCCATGGACAGTGACGAGCACCCGATCGCGCTCATGAACCGCGTATGCTCGCCCGGCGGCACGACCATCGAAGGGGTTTGCAAGCTCAAGGAGCTCGGCTTCGAGACCGCCGTCCAGCAGGCCCTCCGGGCCATAATTGAAAAAGACTTCTTCTTGGAGGCGAACTGACGCTGCTACGGATACGGTGATTTCGCTTGCCCGGTATCGAGAATGCCGACAAAACCGTGAAGCTGCGCGCGATAATGAACAAGGTGCAGAGCTTGCTCTGCACCTTTTTTGCTTTCCCGTTATTTACTTTATCGTTGCCCTTGCGTTGTCCAGGGTGATGACGATGCCGTTTTTGGCGGCGACCTCATTGACCTGTGCAACGAGCTTGGACGCGTAAACGTTCAGGAACTTGACCGTGAGTGCCTCCTTCTGCTTGGAGCTCATCGCGGCGAGGATGCCCTTGACGATCTTCTTGGAAAACTCGGGCGACGCGCCGACGCACTTGCGGATGAGGGGGTTGACTCCTTCGCCCTCGGACAGGATCTTTATCAAATCGGGCAGGAAAGTGTCGAGTGTTTCGGTATAGTCAAATTCGCTGACCTGCATTGTTAATTCAATCATTGTAAACCTCCGGTGAAATAACGCTGTATAGCTGTATCTATAACAGATGCATTATACAAAAAAGAAAGAGAAATGGCAACTATAAATATTTTTTTGACTTTCAAAAGTTTTTGCGGCAAAAATATTGACAATTAGCAAAAATGTTGTTATTATCTTTAAGCTGAACATTCAATGGGAGCGGCCATGCGGGCGTAGTTCAATGGTAGAACACCAGCCTTCCAAGCTGGATACGTGGGTTC
>CAVGIU010000108.1:0-3982 GCA_963629425.1 Oscillospiraceae bacterium | reverse complement strand
TGGTGGACGATACAAGACTCGAACTTGTGACCTCCCGCACGTCAAGCGGATGCGCTACCAGCTGCGCCAATCGTCCGTTTTTTCATCGGCAACGGTTATTTTAACTGATGCCGATGAATTTGTCAATAGTTTTTTTCAGTTTCTCACATAAACCGTGCATTCGGCGGTTTTTCCGTAGCACGAAAGGATGACTTTCATCGTGCCCGCGCTCACGCCGGTCACGGTGCATGTGCCGTTTTCATTGACCGTCACGGTCGCTATGCTCGGATCGGACGAGGACCACTCATATTCGCCTGCGACCGTCATCGGGAAGTGCGAGCCCGTGAGCGTTATCGACTGGCCGACCTGGAAAGCAAACTCCGTGCAGGGGCTGGCGTAGGGGCTGCTCATCGTGACCGAGGTGATCTCCGGCGTGGGTGTCGGAGTCGGAGTCGGGGTCGGCGTCGGCGTGGGTGCGGCTGAGACCTCCGCAGGCGGCGTGGGCATGACCGGAGCATTGGGATTATCCGCATTTTCAAGGCTCACCGTTATCATGACTATAAGCGCCGCTATGATAGCGACGATGAGTATCGCGCCGAAAATAAACTGCCATTTGCGATTATCGCCCGCTCTTTTGTTCGCTGCCGTGCCTTTGACGGCGCTGGGCGTTGTACCGGGAGCTCGGCGGCTGTTCTGGACTCTGCGGGTGCTGCACTTAGGGCAGCGGCGGCGCATCGCGGAATATTTCTCTCCGCAGCGGCGGCAGGTCACCTGAGGGATAAGACCCATATATGCTCCTCCTTAATTACTGTATTATTTAATCAATAATACAGCATTCCGCGTTTTTCGTCAAGTATTCGTGGAGTTAGCCGATAGCGGATAGCCAAAAATGCAGTAGGTGCGTCAAAGCGCTTCTGAAAAACTGCGGATGTACTCCACGACATCGTCGACCGCTATGCCGAGGGCGTAGGCGAGCTCGCCGTGCAGCATGCGCTCGGCAGTCTTGAGATACTGCGCGTCGACATTGTGGAAATGCTTTTTCTGATCCTTGAGCGCCTCGCGGCGGCGATAGAGCATGGCGACAAGCCGCATGAGCTGCTTGCGGTCGCCGTTTTTGACGGTATCGTCGCACACCGCTTTGCGCTCTGCGTCGCTGACTATCCACTCGAGCGGCTCGCGCATGGCTTCGGATATAAGCGCGTCTGCCTCCTCGGCCGTCAGCACCGGGCGGAGCTTGCTCATGAGAGTTTCGTTCGACGTCGGCACATAAACGGTGCTGCCCGGGTCGTCAATGGGGCTGAGGACATAATATTCTCCCTTTGTTTTTCCGAGCTTGAGCATGCTTATCTCTCTGACCGTGCACACTCCCTGAGTTCCGTATACGACTGTCTGACCTACCGACGGCATTCTTTACCTCCAAAAAAATCGCGCCGCATAAGGCGGCACCCAAAAACGTAAACTTCATACTTTATTAACATTAATATATCACAAATTTAATTTTGTTGCAAGGAAGAAAAAAATAGTATATAATGTGCATTTGTCAATATACAAAACCAAGATTGGAGTGTCTTTCATGAAACGCACCAAGATAGCTCAGATATTTGCCGATGCCGAGAGTTTCGGCGGCAAGGAGATAACCGTCTGCGGCTGGGCCCGCACCATCCGCGACATGAAGAATTTCGGATTTATAGAGCTCAACGACGGCTCGTGCTTCAAGAGCCTTCAGGTCGTGCTCGAGCGCGATAAGCTGGCCAATTACGATGAGCTTGCGCATCAGAACGTGGGTGCAGCGTTCATCGCAAAGGGCGAGCTCGTGCTCACGCCCGAGGCAAAGCAGCCCTTTGAGCTTAAGGCGACCGAGGTCATGATCGAGGGCGTTTCCACCCCCGACTATCCGCTTCAGAAAAAGCGCCACAGCGTCGAGTTTCTGCGCACGATCCAGCACCTGAGACCGCGCACGAACCTCTTCTCGGCCACCTTCCGTGTCCGCAGCGTCGCGGCGCAGGCAGTGCATGAATTTTTCCGCAATAACGGCTTTGTATACGTCCACACGCCGATCATAACCGGCTCTGACTGCGAGGGTGCGGGTGAGATGTTCCGCGTAACGACCCTCGACCTCAACAATCTCCCCCTGCGCGAGGACGGCAAGGTCGACGACAGCAAGGATTTCTTCGGCAAGGTAACGAGCCTGACCGTTTCCGGCCAGCTCAACGCGGAGAACTTTGCTATGGCCTTCGGCGATGTGTACACCTTCGGTCCGACCTTCCGCGCCGAGGTATCATATACTCAGCGCCACGCCGCAGAGTTCTGGATGATCGAGCCCGAGATGGCCTTTGCCGATCTCTATGACTATATGGACAACGCCGAGGCGATGGTCAAGTACGTCATCAACACCGTCATCGAGCGCTGCCCGCAGGAGATGCAGTTTTTCAACTCCTTCGTCGACAAGGGACTGCTCGAGCGCCTTGAAAACGTCGTTTCCAATGAGTTCGGCCGCATAAGCTACACCGAGGCCGTTGATATACTCCGGAAGAGCGGAGAGAAGTTCGACTTCCCCGTCGAGTGGGGCATCGACCTTCAGACCGAGCACGAGCGCTATCTGACCGAGAAGGTCTTCAAAAAGCCCATCTTCGTCACCGATTACCCCAAGGACATCAAGGCATTCTATATGCGCATGAACGATGACGGCAAGACCGTCGCGGCGGCCGATTGCCTCGTTCCCGGTGTCGGTGAGATCATCGGCGGCTCGCAGCGTGAGGAGAGACTCGATGTTCTGCTCGCACGCATGGACGAGCTGGGGCTTAACCCCGACGATTACTGGTGGTATCTCGACCTGCGCCGCTACGGCTCCTGCCGTCACGCAGGCTACGGCATGGGCTTCGAGCGCCTCGTCATGTACCTCACCGGCGTTTCCAATATCCGCGACGTTGAGCTCCATCCCCGCACTACCGGCAACGCTGATTTTTAATAGCGCACGGACGCTGCTGCGGATACGTTTATTGCGCAAGCCCGGTGTCGAAAGTGCTGGCTAAACCATGAAACTGCCGCTTGCCGATAGTGCGGTGCAAGGCCGTAACGCGATGCAAACCCAGTTTCCTCCGTAGTTTAGATACCGGGACACCGCAATAAATGTATAAGCTTATTCTCAATGCGCCACTAAAAAAGAGAGTGCAGACAAAAGTCTGCACTCTCTTTTTCATAGGGAGTATAGTTAGAAGGAGAATTAGTAGCGTTTTAGTGACGGCTGTACTCGATCTTCGTGACCGAGACGACGAGACCTGCTACGCCCGCCAGGGCGAGGACTGCGCACACAGCCGTCCAGACGGCGGCATCGTGGTTGGCAGCGTCCAGATCTGCGTGAAACGAAGCGCTTGCGGCGGTGCATATCTCACCGTAGGTCGCGCCGTCGGCAGCGGTGCCGTTATTGAGCAGGTATGCGATGTCGCGGTCGAGAGTGGAAGCGTCTGAGTTAAATTCCGCCACGGGCTTAAGCGCCTCGGCCATGAGGCCGAGCTCATCGGTGTTGTCTGTTTTGGTTTCCCGGGCAGACATGGGGTAGGCGGTGTCGGCAACGCCTATGGAGGTCGCGAGCTCACCGGCAGCGTCGGCATGCTTTATGAGGTTCGTGTCGGCCGAGATGCGCTCGACCTTCTGAGTTTCGACATTCGTAAAGCCGACTGCAGCGAGGAGCAGCACCAAAACTGAGAGAACAGCGGTGATAACATAAACAGTACGATTTGAAGATTTGGTTTTCATGATGTAATCCTTTCCGTCCCGCAAGGGACTGTCTTTTTATTGATCACATCATATGTCCGGATTTTATATAATTCAACGTACAAATTTGCCCGAAGTGACAAGAAAATAGGCAAACGCATAAAAATGTGCAAGAATAATTGCAAGAAAAAAGCCGGCGGCAAGATATCCGTCAGCTTTTTGTTTTTATCTCTTTATTTTGTCTGTCAGCTTCCTGATCGAGTCTATAAAGCTGCGCAGATCGCGGTTC
>CAVGIU010000107.1:0-4077 GCA_963629425.1 Oscillospiraceae bacterium | reverse complement strand
TGGCGCGACTGTGCAGAGAATCGCCGTTCCGAATAAAAGGGGAGAGCTGACGGACGTCGTCCTCGGTTACGACACTCCGTCGGAGTATCTGCGCAATGACGGCTACTTTGGTGCGTTTGTCGGCAGATACGCTAACCGCATAGAAAATGCGTCTTTCGCGCTCGACGGCAGAAAATATAAACTCACGGCGAACGAAGGAAAAAACACGCTCCATGGTGGCGACGGACTCAGCAAACGCCGTTTTGAGCTCATCTCGGTCGAAAATGGCAGCCTGACGCTCGGCATAACAGACCCCGACGGCGGCGACGGTTTCCCGGGAAAAGTGAATATTCGTGTGACCTACGCATTTTCCGATGATAACGAGCTTAGTATATGCTACGAGGCCGTTTCCGATGCCGATACATACCTAAACCTCACGAATCACAGCTATTTTAATCTCTCCGGCAGGGGCGATATACTCGGCCATGAGCTCATGATAAACGCCGAATGCTATCTGCCGGTAGATGGCGGGCTCATCCCGACGGGAGAGGTGTGCCCGGTCGAGGGTACGGACTTTGATTTCCGCACTATGCGCGAGGTCAAAAACGGGTTTTACGATCATTGTTTTATCCTCTGCGGAACGCCATGTGCGAGGCTTTACAGCACGGAAAGCGGCATAATGATGACCGTTACGACCGATATGCCGGCAGTGCAGTTTTACGCCGGCGGCGCAATTGGCGTTCGCCTCGGCAAGCGCGGCGCGGTGTGCGGCAAAAATTCGGCGCTGTGCCTTGAAACGCAGTATTACCCCGATAGTCCGAATCGCCCTGACTTCCCGTCGCCGCTCCTGCGAAAGGGCGAAATGTACGCTTCAAAAACAAGCTATAAATTCTCTGTAGAATAAAAAGCAGCCTTTCGGCTGCTTTTTTCAGTCTAATGTCAAATTCCACACGGTATCGGGCGGGAAGTCTGCCTTTTGATACGCAGCTATGTAGCGCTCGCCATTGCTCGAAGCATGTCTTATAACGGCGCTTTTCGCGTCGAGAGCGGCGCACAGGGCGGGGATAAAATCCGGTTCGTCGCCGAGATATTCCTTGACATACAGCGTATCATTTTCGATATAACCGCAAGCTATAGCGCCGCGGTATTCAAAAAATCCGCCGCAGGAGGAAGTGAATATCTCTTCCTGAAAGCGCAGATAACCGTAATAAAAGCCGACGTGCGCTTTTCCCCTGAGTATATCCTCGCGCAAAAAGCCGTATTCATCGGCGCTGAGCCTTTTTATGCCGCTTATCTCCGCGCTTGCAGCAACGTTCTCATAATAGCTGCAATAGCTCGCGGCGGTAAGCCCGCAGCGGCTTTTGTACCAGTCGTAAAGCGAATCCTCGGCGGGAAGCGTGCAGCAGATGTCGGCCGAGCATTCCCAGGCACTGCGCATGCAGGCACGCGTAAGCTCCGCGCCGATGCCCTGACCGCGGACACTGTCATCGACGGCAACGGCGTATATGTAAGCTATCTTCTTCGTTGAGCTGTCAGGCAGATGCAAAAACGCATCGAGCACATACGCCGCGCCGAACACTTCGCCGTCAAGCTCTGCGACGAAGCCTGTGCCCATCGAGGGCAGCAGCTCAAAAAAGCTGTCCACGAGCTCCGGCGGATCGCCGAAAGTATCGCACCACAGCGATTTCATAGCGCCGATATCGTCCTTTGTATATTCGCGGATATCGTATATCATTCATACACCTCCGGGCAGAGCCTGCGTATCTCGCTGCGTATCTCTCTGAGGTCTGTAAATGTATCCGGGCGCTTTGTGACATCGCGCAGCAGGGCGGAGGGGTGGTAGATTGCAAGGCAGCGTCTGCCTTCAACATCAAACCACTGCCCATGCTGCCGAGTTATGCGGAAGTCCTCGTTTATCAGCGAGGTAGCGGCAATGCGGCCGAGGCATATTATTATCTTTGGGTCGACGATGTCTATCTGCTGCCTGAGCCAGGGCGCACAGGCCTCGCGCTCCTCCGGCTGAGGATCGCGGTTGTGCGGCGGGCGGCACTTGACGATGTTCGCGATATATACGCGGCTGCGGTCAAGATCGATCATCTTGAGCATATCGTCAAGAAGCTTTCCTGCACGCCCCACAAAGGGAAGACCCTGAAGATCTTCCTGCTCACCGGGACCTTCGCCGACGAACATGACATTTGTATCGGGATTACCGTCGCCGAAAACGAGCTTCGTGCGCGTCCTGCCGAGAGGACAGGCCTCGCAGCCGAGACATTTGGCGTTAAGCTCATCCATTGCCGTATTCATCAGTTCTCCTCCGAATCCTTTGCAAGCTCAAGCAGTATTTCACGTTTATTATTATCGGGGTATTCCATAACATAGTCGAGCAGAAATTTAAGCATTTCGCCGAGCTCCGGCCCCTTGAGGCCGAGCGACAAAAGATCGTCGCCCGTCACGGCAAGATGCTTTAATGAGAAGCATTCGCCGCTTTTGAGCACGGCTCTGAGCTCCTTTTCGCAGTCAATGCCCATTATGACCGAATACGCCTGCACGGCGCAGGTCACGGTGTCTACTCCGTAGCGGTTGAGCATCTTCTTCCAGCTGAGATTGTCGGTGGGCGGCTCTTGGCTCAAAAGCACCTCGGCATCCGCGCAGCAGCGTATCGTGCGCCCATCGAGCCTCAGCTGCGTCAGAAAATCGCTCGCCGAGGGAATATAGCCGTATTTGCGGAGCATGATACTGAATGCGACCCAGCGCGAAAGCGGCTTGCGCGGCATATTTGCGATGTCGGCAAAGTTCGGCATTTTCCAGCCTGCGCCGCTAATATAATTTTTCATAAGCCCGAAGCTTATGGCAGCGCTCATCGTCTCCGGCCGCGTCGTGAGAAGTATTTTTTCTACCTCGTCGCGCACTCTTTCAGGAGCGAGCTCCGAGGCGAGAGACGCGCACTCCTCTATTGCGCTGAGAGTATCATATTCGATGGTAAAGCCGAGCCGAGCCGAAAAGCGCAGAGCGCGGAACATGCGCAGAGCATCCTCGGTGAAGCGAATCTTCGGATTTCCCACACAGCGGATGCAGCGCTTTTCGATATCACTGACTCCGTCAAAGGGGTCAGCCAGCATACCGTCGGCCGAGAGGGCTATTGCATTCATTGTAAAATCGCGCCGGCTGAGGTCTGTTATGAGATCGGAAACAAAGGTAACGGAATCCGGCCTGCGATGATCGCGGTAGTCGCCCTCGGTTCGGAAGGTCGTGACCTCGGCGCTCTTGCTGCCGACAATAACGGTGACCGTGCCGTGTTGCAGGCCTGTAGGGCGCGAGCCGGGGAAGAGCTCCATTACTTCCTCCGGCAGGGCGCTCGTGCAGATATCCCAGTCCTGCGGGGTGAGCTCCATAATGACATCGCGCACACAGCCGCCGACAAGGTAGGCAAGATGCCCGCGAGCCTGCAGACGGAACAGTATTTGTCTCACATATTTGGGAGAATTGATTTTAGGCATTATCCTCAGACTCCGTTATGTATAAGATATAAAAATAAAATGTTTGCCGCATTACTTAAATCTTCTAGTTTCATAATCGTACTTAAGAATTACTTCTTTTTCATAGTTAACTACGTCATATCCCGGAATAATGAGATGCTTAATAGTCACAATCACATACCTAGACTCAGCTGGATTAAACCCTGAAGAATTTGCCACCTCTAATGCTGTATCCATAATATCTAAGTACATAGAACTAATCTCATCGGCTGCAATAGTTTCTCCTGTAATCCGAGGATCGTATGTAATATACACTCTATTAACATCATTTAGAGGAGTAACTCCTTCAGTACTAATATTCCAGCCAGGATCATTCACACTTCTATGAATTGCATCATCTGTACTGCCATTACCTAAGTAAGCCTGTAACATTTCATCACAATAATACCAATCAGCATCCAATAAAGTAGCTAGCATACTTGTAGAACTGGATGCTGCGAAGTAGCCATCGATATAAACATTATCGTTTATGGTATATCCATAATTAATATAATCACCAGAAGTAGATCTCTCATAATTACTAACGAATTTGTACTTTGCATTACCATCAAAAGTTTTAAAT
>CAVGIU010000106.1:0-4083 GCA_963629425.1 Oscillospiraceae bacterium | reverse complement strand
GGGATATAAGCCCCGAGAATGTTATAAAAGCATATGAAGCGCTTGGCATTGAGCTCAAGGGCAATGTCGCCGTGAAGCTGCACAGCGGCGAGCCGGGAAACCAGAACTTCCTGCGCCCGGACTTCATGAAGCCCGCAGTAGATCACGTCGGCGGAACGATAGTGGAATGCAACACCGCTTATGACGGCGGCCGCGATACGACAGAGCGTCACAAAAAGACCATGCAGCTGCACGGCTGGGTCGAGATCGCCGATGTCGATATCATGGACGCCGAGGGCGATATGACCATCCCCGTTGCCGGCGGCAAGCATCTTGACGTAAACTATGTCGGCAAGACTCTGCCGGAGTACGATTCCATGCTCGTCCTGTCTCACTTCAAGGGTCACCCGATGGGCGGCTTCGGCGGCGCGCTCAAGAACATATCCATAGGCCTCGCCTCAAGTTACGGCAAAAAGTATATTCACGGCGTCAAGGAGATAGAAAACTTCTGGCATGCCGATCATGACAGCTTCCTTGAGTGCATGGCGGACGCGGCAAAGAGCATCGTCGACCACTTCGGAGGCAATATGGCCTTTGTGAATATAATGAAGAACATGTCCGTAGACTGCGACTGCTGCGCAGTGGCTGCCGATCCCAAGATCGGCGATATCGGCATCCTCTCCTCGCTTGACCCCGTCGCGCTTGACCAGGCCTGTATCGACCTCGTCTACGCAAGCGACGATCCCGGTAAGGGCGATCTTATAGAGCGCATCGAATCACGCAACGGCATCCACACCGTCGAGGCAGCCGCCGAGATCGGCGTGGGCAGCCGCGAATACGAGCTCATCGAGCTATGAAAAAGCTCGTTCTCGGCATACTCGCGCATGTCGATGCCGGAAAGACGACCCTGTCCGAGGCGCTGCTGTATACCTGCGGCAGCATAAGAAAGCTCGGCAGGGTCGACCACCGCAACACAGCGCTCGATACGCATCAGATAGAGCGTGAGCGCGGAATAACAGTGTTTTCAAAACAGGCGCAGCTCCGTACCGATAATATGGAGCTGTGCCTTCTTGACACGCCCGGACATGCCGACCTGACCGCGGAGACCGAGCGTGTACTCGACGTTCTCGATTATGCGCTGCTCGTCATATCCGGTACCGACGGCGTTCAGGCACACACGGAAACGCTGTGGCGTCTGCTCGAACGGCACAGGGTGCCGACGATCATTTTCGCAACGAAAATGGATCTTACGGCGAGCGACAGAGAAAACATCCTGCGTGATCTGCGCGAGCGGCTTTCGGAAAACTGCTTCGATCTTTCCGACAAGTCGCAGGAGACGCTCGAGAGCATCGCGATGTGCGACGAGGAGACCTTTGAAAAATTTGCTTCCGGCCTTGAGCTCGCCGATGAGGATATCTCGCGCCTTATCGCACAGCGCAGGCTTTTCCCTGTGCTTTATGGCTCGGGACTTAAATTGGATGGCGTGCCGGAGCTTGTCGAATTTATCGAAAACTACACCGTGAGCCCCGTTTATCCGACCGAATTCGGCGCAAGGGTGTATAAGATAATGCGCGACGCTCGCGGACGCAGACTCAGCTGCATGAAGATAACGGGCGGAGTGCTGCACAATCGCGACGGCGTGGACGGACAGACGGTGACGGAAATGCGCATCTACTCCGGCACTAATTACGAGACCGTGCGCGAGGCACAGGCCGGCAGCATCGTCGCCGTGCAGGGATTGGACGACAGCTACGCCGGTCAGGGGCTCGGCTTTGAAAATGACGGTATGCAGCCTGAGACCGAGGCTGTTATGAGCTACACCGTCGCGCTGCCGAAGGGTGCGGACGCATGGGTCTCATATAAGCAGCTCAAGCAGCTCGAGGACGAAGATCCCCAGCTTCACATAGAGTGGAACGAGCGCCTTCGCGAGATAAGCATGCGCATAATGGGCAGGGTGCAGACCGAGGTGCTCATCGAGCTCATCCGCGAGCGCTTCGATCTCGATGTTTCCATCACCTCCGGCGGCATTGCGTATAAGGAAACGATAGCCGAAGCGGTGCACGGCGTCGGGCATTTTGAGCCGCTGCGGCATTATGCCGAGGTGCATCTTCTCATCGAGCCTACAGAGCGCGGCTCGGGTCTGAGCTTTGAAAGCCGCTGCCCGACCGATGAGCTCGACCGCAACTGGCAGAGCCTCATCATGACAAACCTTGCCGAAAAAACGCATCTCGGCGTTCTCACCGGCTCGCCGCTGACGGATGTTAAGATAAGCCTCATCGCGGGGCGTGCGCACCTTAAGCACACCGAGGGCGGCGATTTCCGCGAGGCGGTGTACCGCGCGGTGCGCCAGGGACTGATGAAGGCCGAGAGTGTGCTGCTCGAGCCATGGTATGAGTTCCGGCTCGAGGTGCCGCCCGAGCAGATAGGCAGAGCCATCTCCGACGTGCGCGCCATGAGCGGCAAATTTGACACCGAGGGCAGCAGCGTTATTACCGGTCTTGCGCCCGTTTCGGAAATGAACGGCTACGCGGAGATCCTCGCGTCCTACACCTCGGGCAAGGGCAGGCTCAGCTGCCGCGCGGGCGGCTACTATCCCTGCCACAACGAAAAGCAGGTCGTCGAGGCTATCGGCTATGATCCCGAGGCGGATGTTGAAAACACGCCCGACTCCGTTTTCTGTTCGCACGGAGCGGGAACGGTCATAAAGTGGAACGAGGTCGAAAATTTTGCGCATCTTAACCCCTCAATCGGCAGCAAAGAGCCGGAGGAGATACAGCGCCCGCGATACTTCTCCATCGACGATAAGGAACTCGAGGCGATAATGGAGCGCGAGTTCGGCCCCGTGCGCCGCAGGATGTACACAAAGGCACAGGCGCAGCCGAGCGCGGAGTGCGAGATCGCACCGTCAAAGCGAGAATACGTAATTGTCGACGGCTATAACTTCATTTTCGGAACGGCGGGATATAAGGAGCTGGCCGCGGCCTCTCTCTCTCTTGCGCGCGAGCATCTGTCGGATGTGCTGCGCAGTTACAGAGCCATGCGCGACTGTGAGCTCGTGCTCGTTTTCGACGGCTACCGCGTCGCGGGAAACGCCGGCGAGCGCGAAACGCAGGGTATCCGCACGGTGTATACAAAGGAAAATGAGACCGCCGATATGTACATCGAAAAGCTCGCAAACGATATCGGCAAAAACTATTCCGTCAAGGTCGTAACCAACGACTCCCTCATACGTCTGTCGGCTATGCGCTCGGGCGTCCTGCGCATGTCGGTGAAGGAATTTTCCGATGAGCTTGACGGGGTGATGAAAAGGATCATGGAGTACATTGATGGAAAACGATGAGCTTATCCGCCGCGCGGAGGATCTGTGCCGCCGCTGCGAAAAAACAGCGAGCGTCACGCATACGGCGTTTCTGACTCCCGCCGAGCAGTTTGCGCTCGAAAAATGGGCGAAAACAGCGGCCGACTGCAGCATGCTCCTATCCGGCGGAACGGAGGAAAACGAGCGCCGCGCCGCGTTCTTTTTGCCGTTTTACATGGAAAAGGAGAGTTTCGATGCGTCGGAATACATAAGCGCGCTGCGCGCAAGGGCGCACTTCGGCGCACCCACGCACCGCGACTATATGGGTGCGATACTCGGCCTCGGCATAAAGCGCGAATGGCTCGGGGATATTTGGGTCGACGGCGAGGAGGCGGTCATATTCCTCATGCAGTCTGTCGAGCGCCACGTCGCCGGCGGGCTCGAAAAGGTCGGAAGATGCGGCGTGAAGCTGCAAAAGGCGGAGCTATCGGAGCTCACACCGCCCGAGCGCAAGGTAAGACGCGTTTCGTTTTCGGTAAAAAGTATGCGCTTTGACGCTGTGCTCGCCGGGATGTTCGGTTTATCGCGCACGGCGGCAGCGTCGCACATAGCCGAGGGTGCGGCGAGTCTTAACTACTCAGAGTGCCTGAAAAACGATGCCCTCGTCTCGCCGGGAGACGTTATCTCGCTTCGCGGCTGCGGCAAGGGCGCGGTGTCGGAGCTCGGCGGCATCAGCCGCAAGGGCAGGCTCTTCGTCGAAGCGGAAATTTATAAATAAGCAGTAATGGCAGAGCGCAGAGCTCTGC
>CAVGIU010000105.1:0-4095 GCA_963629425.1 Oscillospiraceae bacterium | reverse complement strand
GCAACCTCATTAAAGGATGCAACATACCTGAGCCGGTCCGCGAAGGTCTCACCCTTAATTTCAATAAGCTGCGGCCGGGCAGAAAATTCGATAAAATGATTTCTGAACGCGCCTGTATTATGTTCTGCAAAGTACAGGCCGAGAGAAAGGGCAACGGCCGCCGGGATGGGCTTTGCTGCGCAGTACATTGAGCCTGAGGTATCTATCACCGCCAGCGCGTCCTCATGGCAGTCAAATGACGGCAGGGACGCCCAGGTGGCGTTGAGCGCATTCTTTTCCTCGAGGGTGATATTTCGCATGAAGCTGTCTTTCACGTCATGCCAATTTGTTATGAGATACGGTGCCACGAGCTCATAGGGGACGATATTATCCGCGTGCATAACTGCATCGCCGCAGCTTACCGCATTGAGAAAATCAACATAGCGCGCACAGTCGTTTCGGGCAAATGCTTTTTTGTATTTAAACAAGGCTCTCGACGGCTGCATCCCGTAGTTGAAGCTATAGTCCCTTTCGCGGAGATTGTTCTCAATGATGCATATCTTCGCGCGGAGAGCAGACAGCGCCTTTCTGTACTCAGCGCAGGAAAGGCCGAAGGCCTTTGCGATCTTTCTTCCGTTTCTTCTTGCCTCCTGATTGGATGCGTTGACCGACGGCAGCCACTTGGCAAGGAGAGAAACGCCATGATCTTTTTTCAGGCACGCCATATCCCTGTCGAACTGACTTTTCATGACGGCAAGCGCAGTCTTTTCGCAGGGCGTGCCCATAAGAGTAAGAAGGTCGTCAAAGCGGCCGAACTCTGACACGTATTTCAGGTTTTTGCGGACGGACGCAGGCTCATTTTCAGCAAGCCAGGTGAGTATAACGCGAAACACGCGCCGCTCGCCGAGGCCGCCGCGGATATCTCTCGCAAAAAAGAGCAGCTTCATTGCCGTATCGGGGCTTTCGGTATATGCGCGAACAAAACGGGTAATAATCTCCGCATCGCTCTCCCTGCGCAGGGCTCCGACGGTCGCAAAAAGGTCAAGGCACTCGGAGCCGGTGGATTCATATGTCGCCGCTCCGTTTTCCGTCTTTGCCATATTTGCTTCCTGCTTTATGTGCTCCAGCATGAAACTCACTCCTTTATTCTGAATATTAACAAGGCCCAACGTGCGTGGGATTCCATCCCACGGTCAACGGTCATGAACCGCCTGATTCATGTCTTAAGCTGTCACAGATTGCTGTAAGGGCCTTTAATACAAGACGCCGCCTTTCGGCTACATTCCGGAACGACTTCTAAGCATGTTCCGTTCTTAAGATATAATAGGTATGTATCAATTGCTGTAGGCGTCTTTACGTAATCTCGAAAAAACTTCGGTTCTCTCGATTACGGCTTTATTATACCTTCTCTATAGCCCGTTATCATGGAAAAAAAGCTGCGAACAGCTCAATGTTCGCAGCTTTTCTGCTTCAGAAGTCTTTCTTTTATCAGCTCTACAAAACGATTCGGTGCCGTCACCTTTATCATCGGGCCAAAGGAAAGTATCCGTATGATCATCTCGGCTTCATCAGCCTTGTCGTATGATACCGTGACTCTGTACTTATCCTCGGATATTTTCACGGCCTCTTTTTCAAAATGCGCAAAATGCATGAGGACACGCTCCAAGGCTTTTCTCCGGTCATACAGCTCAAATTCAACTTTTTCTGTTTCGCTGCGCTGCTTTGCCCCCGGGGCTGCCTTGAACGGCTTGTTATACGGCCTGCAGTTGACGATCCTTGCCAGGTTTACGGTTTCTCCATATCTGCAGCCGGAGCCTATCAGCCGGAATTTATCGTCCTTCCCGGAATACTCAAGATATTCCGGCATGAGCACCATGTGAACGGTATTGCCTTTTCGGTTCATCGAGTCTATGCGGAGGGGCTGACGGTCTTTTATGGCACTCAGTATCAGGCGGAAGTTTCTTATGTAAATCTCAGACTCATATGGATCACCGTCGGAATATTTATCAAATACGGATATATCCTCCGGCTCAAACAGCGGCTCAGCATCCGGGAAGTCCGGCAGCTCATCCGAAAACAGTCTTATCCTCGGGTCGAGTGCGATCGCTTTAAGCCATCGCTTTTCCAGGGTCGTCAGCGGAAGCGTCGGCGTATGCTTCAGCGGTGTCGTTCCGTCTGAGCGGATGAGCTGCCATCTTTCCCCGTAAATTGCAGGCTCGATATTGAGAATGCTCTCACTGAAGGCATTTTCCTCAATAATTGCTCTTAGATCATTTCTTTGCAGAGGTCGCTTTACAGCTTCAGTGATGACAGCGGCAACGGCTCTGTAGTATGCACCGTAAAGCTCACTGAAGATCATTTGCCGTCTCGCCTCCTCCCAACCCGTAAAGAGCGTACATTTCCCTTAAGTCGTTTTCAAACCGCTCCTGAAGCTCTTTGTTTGAAAAGCTGACGTCTGTAATGCGGCAGATAAATGTCCTGATCCACGGCACAAGCTCGGCCGCATCGAACACATCTGCGCTGAATCTGCTCATGTTATTATCGAGCCGCTCGACCTTGCCGCAGCGTTTTTCCCGCTCAAGGCGGCTGTGTATGTGCACTTCGTCGGCTGCGTAGCGTACAGTGAATTCAACATGCTCCATCGGCTCGCCCGAGCTGCTTTTGGTGCTGACGCCCCACATATACGCAGTCATATCATCGAGCTTTTTCCGGAGCTCGTCAAAGCGCTCCGAGACTTCATCCGGCTTTGCCGACACTATGTTGTCCGTTCTGAACGGAGTAATGCGGTCAAATCGCGGAGTATATGCCATAAGATACTGTCTTCCGCTCTGCACACTTATCATGAGGCGCAGCGGAACAACACAGCTTTCACTTATTATGTCCCTGCTGCGGTTTATCGTCTCGAGCGTGAGGCTCCTTTTCTCGGATATGGCGGCAAGCAGTGAACATACTATCTCACTGTCCATTGCCGAGGTTATATAATGATGCTTAAAGGCAAAGTGCTCATTGTGAGTGCCTGCCTTATCGAGCAGATATGACCCTATTACTCCGCACGGGGATACCTCAGAAAAGAAATCAAGGATATCCGTATCCCACGCTTCCGTTTCGTCCGCCCGCCTGTAGTACACCGTTTTTCCGCGTTTTTCGGAAACGATAATCCCCTCCGCAACATACTCGTTGAGTTTTTTTCGTACTGTCGAGGAGTCAAACAGTCTCGGCTCATCAAATGAGAGCAGATACTCATCGACCGCCTTGGTGATATCTGTCAACGGCAGGCAGATATACGGCGAATGCAGAATATCGAAAATGATGAAGTGCAGAGTTATATCGCCGTCGGTAAAGCTTTTTGCCTTCCACGCGGCATACAGAGGATTATGCCGCGAGACGCGGCTATCGATGGACAGAAAGACGTTTTTGCCCTCCGGAGTCTGCCGAAACTGCATATAGTCGCCCAGCCAGCTTTCAAGTCTGCGGCGCTCGTCGTCATACGAGCGGGCGCTTTTCCCCGTATATTCATCGCGGCTTTTGAATCCGTAGACATAAAACTCCCGCATGTAGTCACGAATGCGGCTGAAATTCTTTATGAGTTCGCTGTAGGCCATGCTTTCCCCTTCTTGCTATTTATATGTTTTCTGCTGCAAGGTGCCTGTTTTCGGCGTTTTACCTTGACCTCACTCCGCCGTTTTTGCGGCATACTCTTAGGTGCCGCATTTCCTGAGGTAATCGATAATTTCTTTTTCGCTCAACTCCGGATATGCCTCGTGAAGTCCGCGGTAGAGCACTATGCCATATTCTGCAGACACTCTGCAGAACGGTTCGTGCGGTTTCGACTGATACCCACCGAAGGTGTAAGCCGGATATCCATCAATATCATCAAGTCGGATTTTTTCAGGGTACCAGTTGGATCCTTTGCCTTCCCGATTGTGGATATGCTCTAACTGCTCTTCAGTCACGAGATATGCCCGTCCGTAAGCGTTTCCGGGTTTAGTGAGATCCAGAAAACATACGGCACTGTTTTTCCATGCTCCCTTGTCATAATTGGAGTAGAACATGTTATACGGTATAGCAACCGGCCGGCTCTCCGCAGGCATTTTTGTATTTACGCAAGCAGTATAA
>CAVGIU010000104.1:0-4205 GCA_963629425.1 Oscillospiraceae bacterium | reverse complement strand
GGGTAGACGGGGTTTGCCTCCTCCATTGCCCACTGGCACATCTGATGGATATCCGATTCCTTTATGAAATCAAAGCCGGAGGGGATATTCATCCGCTTATTCATTGCGCGAATCTCGGCGATAAATGCCTTTGCCTTTTCCTCGTCGCTGCCGGTGGTCTTAACGCCGGTGAGTTCGGCAAGATGTGCAAGCTTTGCGTAGACAGCCTCCCCGTAGTCCTCAAGGACGATCGGGAGAATGACGGCGTTTGCAAGTCCGTGCGGCGTATTGTACAGGCCACCGAGCGTGTGCGCTATCGCATGTACGTTGCCGACACCTGCGCGGGTGAAGGCAAAGCCTGCCTTGAAGGAAGCCATGAGCATGTTCTGCCGCGCTTCCATGTCGTTGCCGTCGTTATACGCGCGTTCGAGGTATTTGAATATCAGCACCGTCGCCTCCTCGGCAAGGCGGATGGACTCCTTGGTGTTATACGTCCAGCAGACATATGCCTCGACCGCGTGGGTCAGAGCGTCCATGCCGGTCGTGGAAGTGGTTTTCTGCGGAAGATCGCGCGTGAGCTCGGGGTCGAGTATCGCGTACTTCGGAACGAGGCACAGGTCCATTATAGCGTACTTGTGATGCGTCTCGGGATCGGTGATGACTGCGGCTATAGTGGTCTCGGAGCCTGTACCCGCGGTCGTAGGCACCGCGACAAAGGTCGGTATCTTGTGGTGAACGCGCAGTAGTCCGGCCATTTTGTTTACCGGAGTGTTCTGGTGTACTACTCTTGCGGCCGCACCCTTGGCAGCGTCCATAGGCGAGCCGCCGCCGATGGCGAGGAAGCCGTCGCAGCCGGTTTCGAGGTACATTTTCTGAATTTCGTTTACCACGGTGACGGTCGGATTGGCCGAGACCTCGGAATAATGCTCGTATGCGATGCCGGCCTTATCCAGCGCGGCCTTCGCGATGGGGGCAATGGTCTTGCCGACTGTGCGGCCGGTGACGATCATGACCTTTTTGACGTGATTTTTCTTGAACAGCTCGGGAGCTTTGCTCAGCGCGCCTTCGCCCTCTACGGTGATGGGCTTGCGCCAGGGCAGCAGACGTGCGCCGATGTTGAAAACGGCCTGGAACGAGCGGTAATATGCATTTTTTATTGCATCCATATGTAATTCCTCCCAACGTTAGATATACATATTTTAATATATGTGTTGTGTTTAGTCAAGGACAAAACAATCTTGACAAATACATATATCGATATAGAAGACTGCAAAGAAACCCATGCTGCTGAGAGAAAACATCCGCGCAGCGGGAGCGCGTGAGGAGTAGCGCACCGTGACCGAGCCGCAGCGAGAAAAGGCTCGCCTCAAGTTGGATTATAGCCATCAAAAATGTCCGCGGGACTTTTTGATGAGCATAGCGAGATTTTTCATGAGCTTATGTTTGCATATGAAAGCACCGGCACTTTCGGTATATCTCCATCCTCAAAAGTGCAAAATAAACAAAGGCGAGAGCTCAAAGCATGGGCTCTCGTTTTGATTTCGGTATAATTCACGATTGACTTTTATTGAGATTGCTTTAAAATACTAATATAAATTGATCTTAACAGTAAAAGAGGGTTTCAGATTGAAGAATATAACGAGAGTCGCGCTCATAACCTCGGGCGGCGACTGTCAGGGTCTGAATGCGGCAATGCGCGGCATCGGCAAGGCTCTGCACAATAAGATCGAAAATCTCGAGATATTCGGTATGTACGACGGATATCGCGGCCTCATAGACGGCGACTATAAATTCATGGAGCCCAAGGACTTTGCCGGCATCCTCACTCAGGGCGGCACGATCCTCGGCACCTCGCGCCAGCGCTATGTCCCGGGAAAGGATATCGTCGACGAGGACGGCAACAGCCTCATCCCCGCGATGAAGGACACATATAACAAGCTCAATCTCGACTGCCTCGTCATCATGGGCGGCAACGGTACGCAGAAAAGCGCAAAGCTTCTCATGGACGCGGGTATGAACGTCGTAACCCTGCCAAAGACCATCGACAACGACATTTGGGGCACGGATACGACCTTCGGTTTCCAGAGCGCCGTTGATATAGCGACGAACGTCATTGACTATATTCATTCCACCGCCTCGTCGCACAGTCGCGTGTTCCTCGTAGAGCTTATGGGGCGCGATGCGGGCTGGCTCACGCTGCACGCCGGTATCGGCTCGGGCGCTGATATAATCCTCATCCCCGAGATACCATATGATATCGACAACATCCTCAAGGCCATCGACCACCGCCGCCGCCACGGCCGAAGCTTTTCCATCCTCGCCGTTGCCGAGGGCGCAAAGAGCATCCACGATCAGATACTCACCGAGGAGGAAAGCCGCCGCCGCCGGGAGGAATCGAGGCACTCTACGATATCCTACGAGATAGCCGCGCAGATAGAGGCGGCTCTCGGTCAGGAGGCGCGCGTTACCGTTCCGGGACATTATCAGCGCGGCGGCCCTCCGTGCCCGTATGACCGCGTGCTGGCTACGCAGTTCGGAACGGCTGCGGCAGACCTCATCGTCAATAAGCAGTACGGCCGCATGGTCGCCATTCAAAACGGCCATATCGTGTCCATCCCGCTTGAGGAGGCCGCGAGCAAAACGAAATTCCTGCCCACCGATCATCCTCTCATTCAGGTCGCACGCGATATCGGCATATCCTTCGGCGATAAATAAGCATCAAAAAATCCCGTCCACAGGACGGGATTTTTCTATATCATCAATAGTTAAACGGCTTCTTCTGCTGCTTGCACCAGGTCTTCAGAACAAAGCGCGTCGGCAGGAGCTTAACGCCCAG
The DNA here is from genome assembly GCA_963629425.1 of Oscillospiraceae bacterium. Taxonomy (GTDB): domain Bacteria; phylum Bacillota; class Clostridia; order Oscillospirales; family Oscillospiraceae; genus F23-B02. The sequence goes on along the minus strand of CAVGIU010000104.1, from coordinate 1,390 downwards.
CACCTGCAGCCTTTCGGGGAGGCCGAGGATCGAAACGGGCTTGTTGCGGTGCATATCCTTCACGGCCTTTTCGATGACCTCCTTCGGGCCGTAATAGCGGTTAAAGTAGCTGACGGTGTCGTCGTGTATCGCATGGCTGAAAAACTCAGTCTGTATCCAGCCGGGGCACACGGCCATGACGCGGATATTGCGCTCGCACAACTCAACGCGCAGCGCCTTGGAAAAGCTGAGCACATACGCCTTTGACGCACCGTAGACATTTATATACGGCACCGGCTGGAACGAGGACATCGAGCCCATGTTGTATATCTGGGCGCCGTCCGGCATGTAGGGGAGGGTGACGTAGGTCATGCCCGTCAGCGCGCGGTCGTTGAGGTCGATGATCTCAAGCTGCTTTTCCATATCCATCTCGGTATATGTTCCGAAAAGGCCGAAGCCTGCTGCGTTTACCAAAACCCTGACCTCGGGCTTTTCAATCTCGAGCAGAGCCTTGAAACGGCTGAGACTGCTGCGGTCGAGAAGATCGAGGACGACGGGCCGTATCTTTGCCCTCACCTGCGACTGAAGCTCCAGGAGCCTTTCCTCGCGGCGCGCAATGACCCACAGCTCGTCAAGCTCCATGTCCTTATCTATTGCATATACGAATTCTCTGCCCATGCCGGAGGAAGCTCCGGTTATAACGGCGATCTTTTTCATATTATATCTCCTTTTTAAATGCAAAGGCACAGCATCCGCTGTGCCTTTTGCTGTTTTGTGATAATTTATTTTGCCTCAAGAGCCTTGATACCGTTTATGAGTATATTGCACAATGTCTGCGCAAGTGTCTCAGCCGAGACATCGAAATCGTCAAGTATCCACATGTTATAAGCATGCATAATGCCGCCTGCTATAAAGCGTGCGTATATCCTGGTTGTTTCCGGGCCGCCCCAACGTTCGACGAGTGCGGTATCGGAAAGAATAAACTTTGTAAGCCAGGTCTTGAGGTTCATGCCGAGGTCATAGACGTTCACAAACTTAAAAAGGCGCTTTGCCGGGTTGCGGCTTGCTATCATCATATCCGCCGCCATCAGCATGATGGGATACGGATCCTTTTCCAAATCGCTTGCGGTATAGTCGCTAAACAGGTAGTCGGCATGCTCGAAAAGATCATTAATAAGCTGCTGACGCACATCCTCAAGATTTGAAAAATGCGCGTAGAAGGTACCTCGGCTGACATTGGCGCGCTTTAAAAGCTCATTGACCGTTATCTGCTTGAAGTCCTTTTCATACATGATGTCCAAGAGGGCATCCTTAATCGCCTTCTTTGACTTCTCCACCATTCTATTGTTAATGCTCATGAATAATTTCCACCCCTGAAAATTTTAATAAATGTTTAACATTGGATTAAAAA
>CAVGIU010000103.1:0-4590 GCA_963629425.1 Oscillospiraceae bacterium | reverse complement strand
ACCGCCCAGGAAATTATTACCTGAAGAAATTTACACACAAATTTGGACTTGACTGCCGTCACACTTCGCAGAGAGCAAAATAATGTTTGATTTTATTCGGCAAAATATTTATGCTTTTATTTCGAGGTGAAATACACATGACAGATACCACGCAAGTCGCCGAGAACGTCTATACCTTCAAGATCGTTCTCCCGAACAATCCTCTCAAATGGCTAAACTGCTACGTCATAAAAGGCGACAGAAATCTTCTTATCGATACGGGCTTTAACCGCCCCGAGTGCCGTGAGGCACTGCTCGACGGTATGCGCGAGCTTGAGCTCAGCGCCGATAACACAGATATTTTCCTAACGCATCTACATTCCGATCACACCGGAAACGCGGCGTTTCTCGCAGCCGAGGGCTTCAACGTTCTCATGGGCAGAAGCGACCATCGGGTCGTCATCATGCCGGATAGCGAAAGGCACAAGGGTGCCCACACGCGCTTTCTGCGCGAGGGCATGCCGCTGGAAGATCTTGAGCTTTGGAACGCGCAGAGCCCGGCCATAAAATTCGCGCCCGGCGCGTTCCCTGCACAGGAGATCGACGACGGGTATATCCTGCGCTACGGCGGCTACGAGCTGCGCTGCCTCGCAACGCCGGGGCATACTCCGGGGCACATGTGCCTTTATGACAAAAAACGAAAGATAATTTTTCTGGGCGACCATGTGCTGTTCGATATAAGCCCGAACATCTGCGCATGGGTCGGTGTTCCCGACTCGCTGGGTGATTATATCCGCAGCCTAGAGCTCATGAAAACTCTCGATGTCAAAACGGCGCTTCCCGCGCACAGAGTACGCGGCGACGCAACGCTCGCGCAGCGTGCCGATGAGCTCATCGAGCATCACCGCCTGAGACTGAACGAGGCCGAGCGCCTTGTTCACGAGCTGCACGGAGTCTGCGCCTACGAGCTTGCCGGAAAAATGACCTGGCGCATAAGAACGCGCAGCTGGGCCGACTTCCCGCCCGCGCAGAAGGGCTTTGCCTTCGGCGAAACTCTCGCGCACCTTGATCTTTTGACGGCCGAAGGCCGCATTGAGCGCTATTGCAAAGAAAACGGCATGGTATTTTATCGCTGAGCACATAATATTAACTCCCGTCCGAGGACGGGAGTTTTCGTATTTATTATTCGCACACGAGGTCGCTGTCGCGCACGTCGACCTTGATGATGTGGCCTGCGGGCATATCACCTGCGAGAATCGCACGGGCGATGAGCGTTTCGACGGTGCTTTGGAGATATCTCTTCAAAGGACGCGCGCCAAACACGGGGTCAAAGCCGCGGTCGATGATGAGCTGCTTTGCTGCATCCGTTATCTCAAGGCCGAGGCTCTTATCCTCAAGGCGCTGCCTGAGAGCGGAGGTGAGGATACCGATAATGCCGTCAAGCTCTGTCTTGGTCAGGGGCTTGAAGCAGATTATCTCGTCAAGGCGGTTGAGAAATTCCGGTCTGAACTGCTGATGCAGCGCGGCCATGACCTGCTGCCTTGCGCTCTCCTCGATCTCGCCGTTATCGTTTATGCCGTCGAGCAGGAACTGGCTGCCGAGGTTCGAGGTCATGATGATAATGGTGTTCTTGAAGTCAACCGTGCGGCCCTGAGAGTCGGTGACGCGGCCGTCGTCGAGGATCTGAAGCAGAATGTTGAAGACATCCGGGTGCGCTTTTTCGATCTCGTCAAACAGCACGACCGAATACGGTTTTCTGCGCACAGCCTCGGTGAGCTGGCCGCCCTCGTCATAGCCGACGTATCCGGGAGGCGCGCCGATGAGCCTGGAGACCGAGAACTTCTCCATATACTCTGTCATATCGATTCTGACCATGTTGTGCTCATCGTCGAACAGGCATCTTGCCAAAGCCTTTGCAAGCTCTGTTTTACCGACGCCTGTGGGGCCGAGGAACATGAACGAGCCAATCGGTCTGTTCGGATCGCCTATACCGGCACGCGAACGCCAAATGGCCTCGGTGACCTTCTGCACGGCCTCGTCCTGTCCGATGACGGACTTATGCAGCACCTTATCAAGGTTCAAAAGCTTCTCACGCTCGCCCTCGAGCAGCTTCGAGACGGGGATGCCCGTCCACTTTGCGACGATACCCGCTATCTCCTCCTCGGTGACGGTGTCGTGCACCATGCTGCCGGCCTTGCGCTCCTCGCTGAGTTTTTCGGCCTCCCCGAGCTTCTTTTCAAGCGCGGGCAGGTCGGAATATTTAAGCCTTGCCGCCGTCTCGTACTCGTAGCGAAGCTGCGCGTTTTCGATGTCGGCGTTCATCTTCTCGATCCGGCTCTTGAGCTTTTTGACCTCGTCGACGCTGCCCTTTTCGGCCTCCCAGCGGGATTTCTTCTCGTTAAATTCGTCCTTGAGATTTGCAAGCTCCTCGGTGAGCTTTGCAAACCTATCCTGCGAAAGCTTATCGGTCTCTTTCTTAAGCGCCGTCTCCTCGATCTCGAGCTGCATTATCTTGCGGCGCATATCGTCGAGTTCAGCGGGCATGGAGTCTATCTCCGTGCGGATGAGAGCGCAGGCCTCGTCGACAAGGTCGATGGCCTTATCGGGCAGGAAACGGTCGGAGATATAACGGTTTGAAAGCGTCGCGGCGGCGACGATGGCATTATCGTGGATGCGCACGCCGTGATAGACTTCGTAGCGCTCCTTGAGTCCGCGGAGGATGGAAATGGTATCCTCAACGGTAGGCTCGTCGACCTGAACGGGCTGGAATCGTCTTTCGAGCGCCGCGTCCTTTTCAATATACTTGCGGTATTCGTCAAGGGTCGTTGCACCGATGCAGTGCAGCTCGCCGCGCGCGAGCATGGGCTTTAAGAGGTTGCCGGCATCCATGCTGCCCTCGGTCTTGCCCGCGCCGACGATGGTGTGCAGCTCGTCGATGAACAGGATGATCTGCCCATCGGACTGCTTTATCTCCTCAAGGACGGCCTTCAGACGCTCCTCGAACTCACCGCGGTACTTCGCGCCGGCTATCAGCGCACCCATATCCAGCGAGAAAATGGTCTTGTTTTTAAGTCCCTCCGGCACGTCGCCGCGGACAATACGCTGGGCAAGTCCCTCTGCGATGGCGGTCTTGCCGACGCCCGGCTCGCCGATGAGCACGGGATTATTTTTCGTCTTACGCGAGAGGATGCGAACAACGTTTCTTATCTCGGTATCACGGCCGATGACGGGGTCGAGCTTATTGCTGCGCGCACGCTCGACGAGATCGGTACCGTATTTTTTTAGCGCATCGTAGCTGTTTTCGGGGTTATCGCCGGTGACGGGACCCTTTTTGACCTTGCCGAGCTCCTCGGTAAATTTTGCCTTTGTTACACCGTGGTTATCGAAAATACGCTTTATCGCAGGTGTGGGCGAGGCAAAAATGCCGATCATGACGTGCTCGACGGATAAATACTCATCGCCCAGGCTCTTTGCCGATTTTTCGGCCGCGTTCATGACGCGCTCGGCCTCGCGCGAAAGGTAGATATCATAGTCGCCGGAGACCTTGGGCATGCCCTCGATCGCCGAGTCAAGCTCCGAGAGAACCGCGTTGCAGTCAACGCCCATTTTGCCCAGCAGCGACGGGATAAGTCCGCCGTCCTGATCGATGAGGGCATACAGCAGGTGCTCCGGAGTTATATACTGATTGTTGTTTTCCATCGCCATGGATTTGGCGGTCTGGATCATTTCAAGTGTCTTTTGGGTAAAGTTCTGCGCATTCATAAAAACACCTTCTTTGCAAAATTAGATCAGATCAAAATATCGGCTCTCCTTAGCTGGGAGAAGTAACAGGCTTCAATATCACGGGCGTCGAGCCGTCCGCCGAGATAGCCCTTCATCATGGTATCAAAAAGCTTAATGTACTCCGACAACACCTTTGCAAGCTCGTCGGAAGAGCAATCGCGCGAGGGAACGGATATAGAGCGGATGAATTTGCCGTCATACAGGGCATATTTCGGCGGCTCGGAATCCATAGCCGGGCGCAGATGCGCATCCTCGATGCGCTTCCAGATGCGGAAAAATTCCGTCATCGAGCGGATGAGTGCCGCCGACTGCGTGCGGAAAATGACCGTCAGCTCACCGAGGCTGTCGCTGTCACCGCGGTAAAGCTCAACCTCATATTTGACCGTCGGGCGATATTTATACTCGAGCGAGGACTTAAGCGACATCGTCAGCGCGTTGGGCGACACAAAGGGCACAAGCTCGCGCGACGGGGTCAGAAGCTGCTCGATAGCCGAGAACACATCGTTTATCCTTCTCTCGGGCGTTACGAGATTGACATGCTCGGCAAGTATCTGATTTATAAGGTTTGAGCGGTTCGTTCCGAGCCGGTGGGCAAGTCTGTCCACCTCGGCAACTACCTCGTCTGAAAGCATCAAGCTGTATAGTGTCTTTTTCATAATTGCCCCTCTTCATTCACAACCAATGGGCCGCATCTCACGATCCGACCACGGTTATTTTTACTTTGTAAGTTTAATATACTCCCGCTTTTCTAATTCGTCAAGAGTTTTATATAAATATTTTTGCGAATTATATAAAATATTTTTAATGGCAGAGCGTAGAGCTCTGCCA
>CAVGIU010000102.1:0-4810 GCA_963629425.1 Oscillospiraceae bacterium | reverse complement strand
CTGTCAGAGCGACAATCAGCAGCCGGAGCCGACGGCTGCACCGACTGCCGCTTCGACTGCGGCAAGCGTAAAAACGGTCTCTGTCGACGGCATGGAAATGGATTATGCCGTGTTCGGCAGCGGTGAAAAGAGCTTTATTATCCTGCCGGGATTGTCAGCGCACAGCGTGATGGGCTCTGCTGAGGCGATAGCTGCAGCTTATGCAGATTTTACGGACGATTACACAATCTATGTTTTCGACAGAGCCAAAACGCTTGAGGACGGCTGCACGATACGCGATATGGCAGATGACACAGCAGCTGCCATGTCCGCCATCGGCATTGAAAATGCCGATGTTTTCGGTGCCTCCCAGGGCGGCATGATCGCCCTGTACCTTGCGATCGACCACCCCGAGCTTGTTCACAAAATGATCCTCGGCTCCACACTTGCAAAGCAGAATGATACCTTTGAGCAGGTCATCGCCGAATGGACCGAGCTTGCAGAAAGCAGGAACGAGACTGCTCTCCTTGAAAGTTTTGCCGATAAGGTCTATTCCGAAGCTACGCTGGAAGCTTATCGTGACAGCATAATCTCGTCCAACGCAGGTATCACCGAGGAGGAATATGCCCGCTTTGTGATTCAGTCAAAGGCCTGCGCAGGCTTTGACTGCTATGATGAGCTGTCATCGGTTAAGTGTTCGGTGCTGGTGCTCGGATCAGAGGGGGACAAGGTCGTAACGGCAGAGGCATCAAAGCAAATTGCCGAGGCGCTCGGCTGCAGTATATATCTTTATGACGACAGCTACGGTCACGCCGTGTACGACGAGGCCTCAGACTATAAAGAGCGCTGCTTTGACTTCCTCGCGGAAGAATAAGAATCCTGCTTTAAAGTAAAAACAAGCCCGACACATATGCCGAGCGGGAAAGAGTGATAATTTATATGAATTCATTGATCCTGGCAGACGAGATAGACATCCGCAGCATTGAGGGGCTTCGTATAGGAAACGCCCAGAATACTGAGGCAAAAACCGGCGTTACGGTGCTCATTTTCGACAAGAAAGCGAGGGTCGGCATAGACGTCAGCGGCGGTGGCCCTGCCGCGATCGAGACGCATCTTGCAGACCCGACAACGGCAGATACGCCGGTCAACGCGATCATGCTTGCCGGAGGCTCGGCCTACGGACTTGCGGCGGCTAGCGGTATCATGCGTTATTTTGAGGAGCACGGCGTCGGCTACGATACGCGCTTTGCTCTCGTACCTCTTGTGTGCGGCTCGTGCATATACGATCTGTGCAACGGCTCCGCATCTGTCAGACCCGACGGTGCAATGGGCTATGCGGCATGCCTCGACGCGGAAAAAAACGACCCCAAAAGCGGCAATTACGGAGCCGGCTGCGGTGCAAGCGTCGGAAAGATATGCGGTATGGAGCGCGCATCGAATTCAGGTCTCGGCATGTACGCGGCAAAGCTCGGCGACCTTGAAATGGCGGCTGTTGTTGCCGTCAATGCCCTTGGCGATGTTTACGACCCGGCAACGGGTGCGGAACTTGCCGGACTCAGAAGTCCCGACAGGAAAAAGCTTGTGGATTCACGCACCGAGCTTTATAAGATATGCAAAAAGACCGATATGTTCACCGGCAACACGACCATAGGCGCGATTGTCACAAACGGTGCCTTTACCAAGGCGGAGATGAGCAAGATTGCCTCCATGACGCGCAACGCCTATGCCCGCTGCATCAATCCCGTAGGTACCATGGCGGACGGAGATACGATCTATGCGGCGACGATAGGAAATGTAAATGCCGACATAAACGTCGCCGGGACACTTGCAGCCGAGGTAATGGAAAAGGCCATTCTCAACGCGATAAGATCGGCCGGAGAACAGCTTTGAATAAATGAACCAGGCACCTGCAACTCACGTAAGCACGGAGGGCAGGTGCTTTTTTCGTTTTCCGTATGATGTTCAGCTTTAACCGGCCGTAAGCAGGCTGAATTAAAAAGTATACAGCATTGCACATTTAGGGTTTTGCTGATATACTTACATACAATGCACATCATCTTCGGCACCATCGGGAGCATACTTTGTATATGTCCGACCGGAGGCCAAAGGAGGCATGATCTCAATGAAAATAAAAATGACGAAAAAAAGCTCGGCACTGTTCGTGTTTGCCATGAACATGCTGCTGTTTATACTGCTTACAGCTCCCTTTAAGATCTGGGCCGCAGCGTCCGAGATCACGCAGATGCGTCCAACGGCGGCACTCACCCCCGTGCTTGGCATGATCTTCGGTTGGCCGGCGGCGTTCGGCTGTGCGGCAGGCAATTTTATCTGCGACCTGAGTGCGGGCTACGAGGCGCTGTATGCAGCGCTCAACAGTCTCTTGCAGATACTCTATGCCATGTGCGCATATTTCTTCTGGAAAAAAATCAATAGAGAGCGCGGAGGCAGAGAGTTCCGGCTCAACAGTGTGTCAAGGATACTGAAGTTCTGCCTGCTGCTGGGGCTGAACGCACTTTTGACAGTGCTCTTCACGAGCATTCTCAACCATGCGTACAATATTGCGGATATCGTTTCGATTGATAATCTTTATCTCTTCATAAACAGCTTTGATGCCGGTCTTCTCTTCGGCACTCCGCTCCTGATATTGGGGAGCTTTCTCCAAATACGGCTGGATAACCTGCAGAGCGGCGGAGCAACGGAGGCCGTGAGCTTTTCGATGAACGAGCGAATGATACTTAATACGCTCGTTACCGGCATTTGCATCTGTGTGCTGGTGGGAACGATCGTCTATCTGTCCGACAGATATGGGGCGGGCAATATCAGCATTTTGGGCAAGGTGTATATATTTGAAACGCTCGCGATGAACATCTATTTTGCGCTTTCCGTCGGCTTTATGCGCTTTACGGAAAGAAGAATTTCACGCCCGATCGAAGATCTTGCAAAGATCGCCGGAAGCTACTACTCCGGACAGTCAACGGATAAGCAGCGCAGCAAGATGCTCAGTGACTGTGAGGCCTATGCAGAGGATTCGACCGAGGTCGGCGAGCTGGCTCGCTCATACATGTCTATGATTCGCGATCTCGGGAGCTATGTTGACAATCTTCAGAATATCATGGCGGAAAAGGAGCGGATAAATGCCGAGCTCAAGCTCGCGTCGGACATTCAGGCGCACATGCTGCCTTGCATCTTCCCTCCCTTTCCCGAGCACGGCGAGTTTGAGCTTTACGCGGTTATGCATCCGGCAAAAGAGGTCGGCGGCGATTTCTATGACTTTTTCATGATAGGAAAAGATAAGCTTGCTCTCGTAGTCGCAGATGTATCCGGCAAGGGAGTTCCCGCCGCTTTATTCATGGTCATTACGAAAACGCTCATTAAAAATCATGGCCAAATGGGGGCGGCTCCGTCGGAGGTTTTCACAACGGTCAACAAGCTTTTGTGCGACGGCAACGATGCGGGACTGTTCGTAACGGCATGGATGGGTGTTCTCGATATAAACAGCGGAGAGCTGATATATGTGAACGCAGGGCACAATCCCCCGCTTCTCAAAAGAGCAGACGGCCGGTTTGAGTATCTGCGCAAAAGAGGCGGATTCGTTTTGGCCGGTATGGATGACACAAAATACCGTCAAGAGACATTGACTGTAAAACCCGGCGACAGGCTGTTCCTTTACACGGACGGTGTTACCGAGACTGCTGATACCGAACACCGGCTCTATGGTGAGGAGCGACTCAAGGAATTCCTGAACGTCCATTCCGCAGACGGAACGGAGGAACTTCTCGGCGAAGTTCTCGGCGAACTTCAGACCTATGCCGGCGGGGGACCTCAGTTTGACGATATAACCATGCTCCTTATGGACTTCAAAGGTGCTCAGACCGCGGCAAAGCGCAGCTTTGAGGCAAAGGTCGAGAATACTGAGCCGGTACTCGACTTTGTCGAGGGTGAGCTTGAGCGCGCTGGCTGCTCACCGAAACTGCAAATGCCGCTGTGTATGGCGATTGAGGAGCTATTTACGAACATAGCACACTACGCCTACCCCGACGGCAACGGAAGCGCAACGATCTGTGTCGCGATAGATGATGACACGGATACGGCGACCTTCACCGTTTCGGATACGGGCATCGCTTTTGACCCATTGGCAAAGGCAGAGCCCGATATCACGCTTTCTGCCGAAGAGCGTGAGGTCGGAGGTCTCGGCATCTTTATCGTAAAAAAGACGATGGATACGCTTACATATACCCGTGAAAACGGTGAGAACAGGCTTACAATGACCAAGCATTTGGAAAGGAGAACCGACAAATGACGATTAGCTCCGAACAAAGAAACGAGACCTTAACCATTCATATTTCGGGAAGGCTTGACACTGTCACGGCACCGGAGCTTGAAAAGGCAATCGCTGCGCTTTCACCTGAGGTCACCGCTCTGACTTTGGATATGACCGGGCTGTCATATATCTCTTCAGCGGGGCTTCGAGTGCTGCTCGGTGCACAGAAGAAGATGAATAAAAAAGGTTCACTGACGCTTTGCGGCGTATGCGAGACCGTGCTCGGCGTACTGGAAATGACGGGCTTTACCGATTTTATGGTGATCGAATGATGGAACTTGCAAACAGAGCGATTATTTTTGCGGCCGAGGCGCATGACGGAATGCGCCGAAAGCAGGCCGATATCCCGTACATTCTGCACCCCATGGAGGCTGCCGCAATTGTCGGTACGATAACCGGCGATCAGAATGTCATTGCCGCAGCGGCGCTGCATGACGTTGTGGAGGATACCGACATAACGATGAGCCGGATCGAGGAGCGGTTCGGCAAACGGGTCGCAGAGCTTGTCGC
>CAVGIU010000101.1:3416-4815 GCA_963629425.1 Oscillospiraceae bacterium | reverse complement strand
AGAGTAGTTATTCCTCTGTGGACTTTTTCAAAAGAGCCATTGTTTTCTTCGGATAGGGGTTTAGGTTAAGCCATCCGAAAACCGTCTTTGGAGCATGTTCAGTCTTTTAATGAAATCAGCTTTTTCAAGATCTCGGTATCCGCAGGGCAGAAATCATATTGCGGAATTTCGGCAGGGGTAATCCAGCGGATATCGTTATGCTCGAGCATCTGCGGAACACCTTCGGCAATTTCGGCGTTAAAGAGAGTAAGTGTTATTGTAATATCGGGATACTCATGGATAACTTCCATAAAAACCGAACCGACATCAAGTGTAACGGCAAGCTCCTCACGGCATTCACGAATGAGCGCCTGCTCCTTGGTCTCTCCCGATTCGACCTTTCCTCCGACGAATTCCCAAAGAAGTCCTCTTGCCTTATATGCCGGACGCTGACATATCATAAATTTATCATTGGCCCATATCAAGGCGGCAACTACATCTGTCATAACGGTGATCATGCCTCTCTTTTTGAATTTTTGCCGTTTCCGGCTTGCCGAAATGAACGTCGTCGTTTTACGTTCAAAGCGCAAAATTTATGTCTGAAAATTTATTTTTCGGACTTTTCCTTAGCTCTTTTTCGCTTACATAAGATCACGCATATCCTCGCCGGCGTTATATATTCCGTTTGAGATTATAACCTTGCATATCTGCGAGGTACCCTCTGCGACGGTCAACAGCTGCGAGTCGCGCAGCATCCGCTCGATGTCGCAATGGCTCCTGAATCCCCGGCCGCCGTGGATAAGCACGGCATCGGCGCACACCTTACGGCACATCTCGGACGAGAACAGCTTCAGCGCCGCTGTCTCCAGCGTTGCTTTTTCTCCCGCCTCGGTTATTGCCGCCACGTGATAAAGCATGTTTCTTGCGATGCTTATATTTGAATACATTTCCGCTATCGGGAAACTCACGCCCTGATGCGAGAAGATCGTTCTCCCGTAGGTGCCTCTGCTTCCGGCAAAGCTGACGGAGTGCTCAAAGGCGGACTGCGCCATGCCGACGGATACAGCCGAAAGTCCGAGACGTCCGAAATTGAGCGCCATCTTCATGGGCTTATAGGCATTGCTCTCCTCGCCTATGAGCGCATCTGGAGGCAGAAGACAATTATCGAAGGTCACTGTCCCCATAGGTGAATTGTTCAGTCCCGTCATGTTCTCTCTTTCGCCGAGCCTGAGCCCCGGAGTGTTTGCGTCGACATAGAACAGACTTATATTTCTGCTGCGCACGTTCGCTCCGCTTTTGGCGGTGATAATATAGCCGTCGGCAACACCTGCGTTGGTTATCCAGCATTTTGAGCCGTTCAGCAGCCAGCCCTCCGGCTTGCGCTCCGCGATCGTTTCTATCCCGAATGCATCCGAGCCGC
>CAVGIU010000101.1:0-3406 GCA_963629425.1 Oscillospiraceae bacterium | reverse complement strand
CGGTGATTGCAAAGGTCAGCAGCTTCTTGCCCTTTATCGCCGGTATCAGCCAGTCCTCGCGCTGTTTATCGTTTATCAGCGAGCTGACGGTGTAGCAGCACGGCAGGATATGCGCACAGAAAATAAAGCCCAAAGAGGCCATGCCCCGCGATATCTCCTCAAGAAATATAACGGCCTCGGTCACACCAAGCCCGGCCCCGCCGAGTTCCTTTGGAAACGGCAGCGAGCAGTAGCCCAGCTCGGATATCCTGCGCACCAGCTCGCGGGGATAGGCTCCCTGCGCGTCCAGCCGCTCGGCCTGCGGGCTGATCTCACTGTCGACAAATTCGCGTATCTGCTTTTTCAGATTTTTCTGTTCCTCGGAAAGATAATACATATTACTCATTCTCCCCCCACTTGATAATATCAGACGCTGCCGCCGGTCTCGCTCAGGACCAGCATGCAGTTTGCATAGCTTGAAGACTCGTCGTAGATATCTATATCGATGACGGAGCTTTTGTCCGACGAGCGCCTCTGCTCGCAGGATACGACAAGCTCATTCTGAGGTATGGGCGACGCAAAAAATGATCCGCTGGTCACAATGCCGTCCCCTGCCGGATGCTCGGACGCGAAGTTTTTCGCGGCGGCATTGACTATTCTCATCAGTATCTCCGTTGAGGCGGCGCCCTCCGCTCCTGGCTGCATGGTATATACGCTGCGCTTTCCGCCTGAGCTGAGCTCTTCGAGCTTCGGCATGCCCGGTGGGGCGGCGTTCAGAGTTAAGTTCATAAGATAATATCTGATAACGTCGTTTGCGGTTATCATTCCGCAGAGCTCGCCGTTTTTCGTTATATAGGCAACGGATACCTCTTCGGAGACCATATGCTGCGCGATCTCTGTCATGGGCATCGATACATCGACCGAGTATACGGCTTCGTTCTTTTCGTAAAGACTCGATATCTTCGTATAGGCGGATGTAGATATTACCTTCGTTGCGTCCACAGTCCCGCAGATATGCAGAGAATCGTCGACTACGGCATGCTTTGAATTCATGCTGAATATCGGCTCATATGAATTATACCAGTCTATGACCATATCATTATAGTATAGGTACGGCGGCATGCGCATCCATTTATCTGCTGTATCGGCGCCGGCATCGTTATCGTGACCGTTCATCTCAGCGTTGAGCAGACTCAGCACAGTGCAGCTGTCCTGCTGAGACGAAAGCACGCAGGCTCCGTGCTCGCACGCCTCTCTGAGCAGCGCTTCACCGGGATGTATGCCGCCTGTTATTATCATGCTCACGCCGCGCGAGGCCGCGATAAACAGCAGGTCGGGTCTGTCGCCCAGAAGGCACAGGGCATTTTCGCCGGCTTCGTCAAGGGCTGCCTTGAACTGCTCTATGCTGCCGTCGCCAAATATGAGCTCTCCTGCGGGTACATCCGAATACTCCCCTCCGGAGAGAACATCAAGCCCGAGCCGCCCGATGAGCTTTGAGATCGTGGGTGCTCTGTGCTCGCACAAGTCGTCGCTTTGCAGCCTGACTGTGCCCGAGCGCAGCTTGGTCTCCACGAGCTGAAGCTTTTCGGCCGTTTTTATGGCCCTATATGCCGTGCCTTCGCTGACTCCGTTATCTTTTGCCAGATTTCGCACCGAGACCCTCGCTCCTGCGGGCAGCTCTCTAATATATTCAATAAGTTTTTCTTCTTTCTTTCCGGCCATTGATGCACCAGCTCCGTATATACGTCGGAAATGATCCGGCGTTTAATTTTCAAAATGCGATTGCAAGTGTAATAATTATAACAGTCATGCTTTTCTGTGTCAAGTTTTGCGGGAAAAATGCGCAGATTGTGTCCCTGTTTAAAATATAACACGCTTTGTGGAATTGCTCATTCTTACAAAAATGCCGAACCTCATTGTTACGCTGTTGACATAGTGCCCGCGCAGCCTTATAATCAACTTGTAAACGAAAAGTCGCGTGATAGCAAAGTGTCTAAACAAAATTATAAATTATTCATTTTTTATAACAGCATTATAACAGAACTGTTATACTTTTATAAAGGAGGAGACAAATATGCTGATACAATTCACTGAGGAGCAGAAAATGCTTCGAGACGTGGCGCGGGAATTCACTCGGAACGAGATCGCCCCAAGGGACAAGTGGATGGACGAAAACGGCTTTGACTGGGAGCTGTGCAGAAAGATCACCGACGCCGGCTTCATGGGAGCCAACATCCCCGAGCAGTACGGCGGAGGCGGCGGCGGCATCGTGGATACCACGATAATCGCCCAGGAGTTTGCCAAGGGCAGCGCAAGCATAGCGACCTTCATGGGCGGTCACTGGCTGGCATCCAACCTCATTCTTGAAAACGGTACAGAGGAGCAGCGTCAGAAGTATATGCCCCTTGCCGTGTCCGGCAAAATATTCGCCTTTGGTTTGACCGAAGCAAGCGCCGGCTCCGATGCGGCGGGCATCAAGTCTCTGGCTGTTGAAACAGAGGACGGCTGGGTGCTCAACGGCAGCAAGGCCTGGATAACGAACTCCGGCGTTGCCGACTATTATATAATCCTCGCAATGACCGATCCCGAGCAGGGCACCAACGGTATTTCGGCCTTCATCCTGCCCAAGGAAGCCGAGGGTCTGGCCGTAGGCAAGTTCGAGGAAAAGATAGGTGTCCGCGGCTCGGCCACCTGCGAGCTGGCCTTTGACAACATAAAGCTTCCCAAGGACGCACTTCTCGGCGTTCGCGGCAAAGGCTTTAAGATGGCCATGCAGACGCTGGATATTGGACGCATAAGTGCGGCTGCGGTATGCGCAGGTATATGTGAGCATGCCATGGTCCTTGCCAGAGATTACGCCAATGAGAGAAAGGCTTTCGGCAAGCCCATCAAGGCTTTCCAGGGACTGGCGTTCCGTTTCGCCGATATGTATGCCGAAATTAAGGCCATGGAGTTGCTGGCATACGAGGCTGCAACCACCAAGGATGCTGGCGGTCGATGCACGCTGGACGCAGCTGCGGCAAAGCTCTTCGCTACCGAGAAGGGCACGCAGATATGCATACAGGCACAGGCGGTCTTCGGCGGCAACGGTATGAGCAAGGAATACGATATTGAGCGTCTGCTGCGCGACATACGCGTATGGTCCGTCATGGAGGGCAGCACCGAGATCCTGCGCATGATAGTCAGCGGTAACGTTCTCGCTCAAAAATAATAAGCCTTTTTACATTCGGAGAGAATAGTATGAAAATATTGGTTTTTGTGAAACAGGTACCGGATACTGACGACGTCAAGCTCGATCCGCGCACGGGAAACCTGATGCGCGACGGTGTGCAGAGCGTTATAAATCCATTTGACGCAAACGGCGTTGAGACCGCGCTCCAGCTCAGGGAAAAGCACGGCGGAACAGTGGTAGCGATCAGTATGGGGC
>CAVGIU010000100.1:0-4922 GCA_963629425.1 Oscillospiraceae bacterium | reverse complement strand
GACCAGCAATATGCTGATTAATTTTTTGCTCATATTTCTTCTCCTGAAAATTAAATATTTACATCAAAAAAATGACCTACAAACTTTAATATAAATTTGTGCGCTTGTCAATAAAATCACACGCAATTTTACAAACTTTTTTCTGAAACGGCACGGCGGAGTATGCCCGGCGACAACAAAGTGCGGGAATCCGGCATCTATGGGAGGGAATAAGCGGCTCAGGAGACTATAGCAAGCCAAAAACGACCGTGGCATTGTCCACGGTCGTTTTTATAAATTCGGCTTTTCTGCTGCTATCATGCCGCAAGAACCTTGCCCAACACGCGCAGAGGCAGGGTGGGGGAGATGCGTATATCCGGATACGCGGGATTTAAAGAGTGCAGTGCGAGGTACCCGTCTCCGGCGACGAGCTGCTTTAAGTACGCGCAACCGTCATAGAGAAAAATGCCGATCTCGCCGGTCATGAGGCTGTGCTGCTGGCTGACCCATACTGTTTGCCCGTCGTGAAAGCGCGGCTCCATGCTGTCTCCCGCGACGCGCACGCCGAAGTTTGCGCCGTCGGGAACCTCGGGGCCTACCTCGGTCATATCGTAATCCTCGCTGTCGAGAAACTGCCCCGTACCGGCCGATACAGCCAGCGAATACAGCGGCAGTGTGCGCATTTTAACAGGTTCGGGCTGCAAAGAGTATCGCCCGCTGTCACGCAGAAGCCCAATATAATCAAGAGCCTTTCGCCTGCCGACGGGGCTGAGCCCGGCGAGTATTCCGCCCTCGGAGGCCGAACCGAAGGTGCCGGCGATGTCCTCTATCTCCAAAGCGCGGCACAGCGCGAGAAACTGCCTCGCGTTCGGCAGCGTGCTGCCGGTCTCCCATTTTGAGATGGCCTGATTCGTGACCTCAATGCCGTCTTTTGCAAGCGCGGCGGCAAGCTCAGACTGCGAAAAGCCGAGCTCGCGGCGTTTTGAATTTAAAATTTCTCCGATACTTTTGCGCATATCGTGTCTCCTTTTTCATATGTAAACAGTATAAAGCATAAAGATATAAAAATCAAGCAAAATATCTCAAAAAGATAAAAAATCCTGTTTACATATCTAAAATGGAGATGTATAATGACGACATTATCTTAAACGGAGATGCTGCATGTGGACAGAGTAATACTTCATTCGGACATAAATTCGTGCTATGCGAGTGTCGAGCGGCTCTACAGGCCGGAGCTCGAGGGTAAGCCCTTTGCGGTGTGCGGCTCGCGGGAGACGCGGCACGGGATAGTGCTCGCGAAGGACGAGACGGCAAAGCGCGCCGGGGTCAAAACGGGCATGGCGATATGGCAGGCGCGGCAGCTGTGCCCGGAGCTCCAGATTGTCGAGCCGCACTTTGAGCGCTATACGAAATATTCGGAGATGGTGCGTGAGATATACGCCGAGTACACTGACCTGTGCGAGCCGTTCGGCATAGATGAAAACTGGCTGGATATAACCAACTGCCTCGCCTGTCCCGACCCGCGCAGGACGGCGGACGAGATCCGCCGCAGAGTCAAAAATGAGACGGGACTCACGGTCAGTGTCGGCGTGTCGTGGAACAAGGTGCTGGCAAAGCTCGGTTCGGACTATAAAAAGCCCGATGCCGTGACGGTAATCGACAGAGAGCATTTTAAGAGCATGGTTTGGGGACTCCCGGCCTCGGATATGTTGATGGTCGGCCGCAGTACGCGCCGCGAGCTCGCGCGCATGGGAATACAGACCATCGGAGAGCTCGCGCGTACCGATCCCGAGCTTTTGCGCTCGCGCTTCGGAAAGAACGGCACGGTGCTTTGGAGGTATGCAAACGGCATGGACGATTCGCGTGTGCGCAGAGCGGGGGAGGAGGAGCCGCCGCAGTCTATAGGCAACAGCGTGACTACCGCACATGATATAATAACCGAGCGTCAGGCACGCGAAACGCTGCTTATGCTGGCCGAGAGCGTATCGGCGCGTCTGCGCAGGAATAAGCTTCGCTGCCGCACGGTCGAGGTCGCGCTCAGATCCGAGCAGCTTCAATGGAGAACGCACAGAATGCGCCTGAGATACGCGACCGATGTGACTGCGTCTCTTACGTCCTGCGGATTCGAGCTTGTGCGCCAGAGCCACGATTTTTCCAAACCGCTGCACAGCATCGGGCTGCGCGCGCTTGAGCTCGTGCATGCGGACGAGGATGAACAAATTGACATATTTATTAATTATGTAAACTTGAATAAGCAGCGCAGCATCGATGCCGCTATGGACAGCATCCGAGCAAAGTACGGTGCGGATAGCATTCAGCGAGCCTGCCTTTTAGGAGATGCGACGGCGGCAAATTTAGCTTTTTGCTCATTGCCCGATTGAATCCCGAGCAATAAAATGTTATTATCATAAAAAACAAAAACGGAGCGAATGAAATGACTGAAAAGCTTTACTATATCGACAGCCACATGAAGACCTTTACGGCGACCGTCACGTCCTGCGAGCAGAGCGGGGATAAATACCTTGTGACACTTGACCGCACAGCATTTTTCCCGGAGGGAGGTGGCCAGCTCGGCGACAGCGGCGTGATAGGCGATGTACGCGTTTTCGATACGCATGAGAAGAATGGCAGAATTCTGCATTATGTAAACCAACCTCTCGAAATCGAACGCAGCTACGACTGCGCCATCGACTGGGAAACGCGCTTTCGCAGAATGCAGAATCACTCCGGCGAGCATATTGTATCGGGGCTCGTGCATAAGAAATATGGATACAACAATGTCGGCTTCCACATGGGCAGCGACGTTGTCACGATAGATTTTGACGGCGAACTCACCGGGGAACAGCTTTCGGAGATCGAGCGTGAGGCAAATTACGCCATTGCCGCAAACTATAAGGTAACGGCGACGTTTCCGCCCGAGGAGGTGCTCAAAAAGCTTGAGTACCGCAGCAAGCTCGAACTCACGGAGAATGTGCGCATCGTCGAGATCGAAAACACCGATATCTGTGCCTGCTGTGCACCGCATGTCAGCTCCACGGCCGAGGTCGGCACAGTGCGCATACTCTCGTCCGAGCGCCGTCGCCGCGGAGGGGAGGGCGTGCGTATAACTATGCTCTGCGGCCTTGACGCTTATGACAATGAGGTCGTCATCGGCGCAAACAATACGGAGATATCCGTGCTCCTGTCGGCAAAGCGAAATGAGACCGCTGCCGCCGTGCGCAGACTGATGGGCGAAAACGAAAAGCTGAAGACCCGTTCGGCCGAGCTGTGCGGAGCCTTAGCCAAGATGAAGGCCGATGCCATCGCGCCGACAGAGGGCAACATCTGCCTTTTCGACAGCGTCTTGGACGAGCCGGCGCTCAGAGCCCTTGTAAACGAGTGCGTGAAAAAGTGCTCAGGCATTGCCGCGGTATTCTCAGGAAGCGACGATGGCGGCTATCGCTACATCATCGGAAGCCGCACGGTCGACCTTCGTAAGTCGGCAAAAAGTATAAATGAGGGCATCTCCGGACGCGGCGGCGGAAGCCCCGAGATGATACAGGGTAGTTGCACAGCATGTTCACTAACTATTCAAAATTTTTTGACCAACTTCACGTTTTAGACACGTTATATATAAATGTCTAACAAAAATGGGGCGAAATTTGCACTAAATGATGATTTATCCGACAAAATGTAATTGACAATAATATGACAGTTTGTTAAAATGGATAAGTAAAAAGAGGGTAGAATATGCCCTTAAAAAAAGACTCAGCAAAATATTTTTTATGGGGGGTTATCCGTGAGAGACCTTAAGCATCTGATTTATTTTGAGAACCTGCTTCAGGATGCCAACAACGAGTTGGTTCAGCAGGCAAAGGCTGAGGGCAAATACGCCATCGGCTATACCTGCTACTTCATGCCCGAAGTACTTCTCGACCTGCCCGGCTGCTTCTCCGTTCGTCTGAGAGCACCGCGCTGCAGCTCACCCGACATTGCGACCTACTACATGTCATCTCGCGTATGTCACTACGGCCGTAGCCTTTTCGAGCGTGCACTCGAAGGCGGCTTCAACTTCCTCGATGCACAGATGGCAACCGAGACCTGCACCGTCACCTGCCGCTTCCAGGAGCACATCAAGCCCAAACATCTTGCTTCCGTCAAGGATATGGACGTCATCAAGAACGACAAGTTCTTCTGCGAATTCACTGACGTACCTTTCAAAAACAGCGAAGCCGATTATGAGTATTTTGAAAAACAGCTGAATGCTCATGTTCTTACCCCGCTGCATGAGAACCTTGGAATCGATGTATCCGACAAGGCGCTCAAAGAAGCTATCAAGCAGCACAATGAAGTCTGCAAGCTCATCAATGAGATCGGTGACTACCGCAAGCTCGAAAATCCGACCATCACAGGCTATGAGTTCCATGTAATCCAGCTCGTATCTTTGGTATGCCCGAAGTATCTCATACTTCCGTATCTTCGCGAGACAGCTAAGGAAATGAAGACCCGTAAGCCCGATGAAAAGTGGCCGTTCCGCTGCAAAGTAGTCCTCGCAGGCTCCGAGAATGATGATCCCGGATTCACTCAGCTTATCGAGAGCTGCGGTGCAGAGGTCGTTTGTGACCGTTACTGCTACGGTGCTGTCGAGTCACGTCAGCCCATCGTAGTTGAAAAGGGTGAGAAGCCCCTTTATGCTATCGCAAAGCACTATCTCAAGACATCCAACTGCCCGCGCTTCATGCCGCAGGACGAAATGCGCGCAAGAAAGCAGCGCCTGGCAGACCTCGTTAATGAATACAATGCAGACGGTCTTATCGTTTGCTCCAACAAGTTCTGCGAGTACTGGAGCTATGAGCGTGTCATCGACACAGTCGTTATGAAGCGCGACTTCGGCATCCCCGTATGCTCGATCGAGAAGGAGTACATAAACACCGCATCCGGCCAGCTCCGCACCCGCTTCCAGG
>CAVGIU010000099.1:0-4944 GCA_963629425.1 Oscillospiraceae bacterium | reverse complement strand
GGGATACCGCAATATGCGTATCCGCAGGTGCGGCAAGGCGCTATTAAAAGAATGGATATACAGATCACAACAGAATTTATAAAGCTCGACGCGCTGCTTAAGTTCGCGGCGCTCGTGGGCACGGGCGGCGAGGCGAAATACGTCATCGCCGAGGGTCTTGTCAAGGTAAACGGAGAAACGTGCACCATGCGCGGCAAAAAGCTGCGCGAGGGCGACATCGTCGAGTTTGCCGGCGAGACGGTAAAGATAACAAAATGAGAATAAACCGCATCGCTCTCAACGGCTTTAGAAACTACGACTTCGAAACTGCCGAATTTTCGCCCGGCACGAACGTCATTTACGGCGAAAACGCGCAGGGCAAGACCAATCTTTTAGAGGCCGTGTACATGCTCGCCGCAGGGCGCAGCTTCCGCACGCGATTTGACAGGGAGCTCATCGGATTCGGCTGCGACAGCGCGGAAATTTTGGCCGACATCGTCAGCCACGAGCGTGAGCAGACCGTGAGAATTTTGCTCAGAAACGGTGTCAGAAAGCAGATAACGGTCAACGCCGTGAAAAAAACAGCCTCCGAGCTCGGCGAAACGCTGAACGTCGTGCTGTTCTGCCCGGACGATCTGAACCTCATAAAGGAGGGCGCGGCGGCGCGAAGAAGGCTCATGGACAACGCCATATGCCAGATCAGGCCGCGCTACGCCGAATATCTTTCGCAGTTTAACAAATTCTACGAGAGCAAAACCCGCATTTTAAAGGACTGGCGTGAAAAGCCCTCGCTATTGGATACGCTCGATGAGTTTTCCGACGGTATGTGCCGCACATCGGCGCAGCTTATCCGCTATCGCGCATCGTTCGCCGCGCGCCTTGCCGAAGAGGCCGCGCCCATTCACGGAGAATTTTCCGGCGCGGACGAAAAGCTCGGCATTGAGTACGCGACCGTGTCCTCGGTAAAGGATCCGACCGCGTCGGCAAAAGAGATATTTTACGACCTGTGCGACCATATGGAGGCACACAAAAAGGCCGAGCTCGACTCCGGCCAGTGCCTTTCCGGCGCGCACAAGGACGATCTTATAATCAGCATAAACGGCAGAAACGCGCGCAGCTTCGCAAGTCAGGGGCAGACGCGCACGGCCGCGCTTTCCATAAAGCTCGCCGAGCGTGAGATATACCTCAGCGAGACCGGCGAGTACCCGATACTGCTGCTCGATGATGTGCTCTCGGAGCTCGACACAAAGAGGCAGGAGTTTGTCCTCAACCGCATCGGCGGCGGACAGACGCTTATAACCTGCTGCGAGGATGAGGGCATCTCGCGCCGTACCGGCGGTAAGGTGCTGCACGTCAAAAACGGGAGGATCGGCTGATGTATCTGCATCTCGGAGCGGGTGCCGTCGTCCGCACAGACAGCATAATAGGCGTGTTTGATCTCGATAACACGAGCCAGTCGCACCTGACGCGGCGTTATCTCACAGCCGCCGAAAAAAGCGGGCAGGTCGTGAATGTCGCAGAGGATATCCCGAAAAGCTTCGTAGTCTGCCGCGACGGCGGAAAAATGACCGTCTACCTGAGCCAAATGTCGACCCAAACGCTTCAGAGGCGTTTAGAAAATAGCTGATAGCCCAATTTGTTTGCCGAAGGTAAACGTATTTGATTTCACCTCATCCGTCGGCTTGCGCCGACACCTTCCCCTCGAAGGGGAAGGCAAGGGTGCAGGCAAAAACCATTAAAAAATGGCGAGCAATGCTCGCCCCTACGATATAGATTTCAGTGCCGACCAAGGTTCGGCAAGCGGAATGGGCAAGCCCATTCCCTACATGGTGCAGACGTAGATTTTGCACCAAATCAGAACAATTTAATTGCCTGCAGGCTCCACTTACGCAGGGGAGCCAATGGGGTGCGGCGCAAAATCAGCATCATACTCACGGAAAGCGGCAGTTTCACGGTTTTGCCCGCACTTTCGATACCGGGCACCGGCAATAAGCGTATCCGTAGGTGCCTTAATGCGCCTCTGAAATGCCTTCCCCTTGAGGGGAAGGTGCCGCCATCGGCGGCGGATGAGGCGGTTTTTCAGTGGCGATTTGCCATTGTGCCGATACAGTTATTGCGGTGTCCCGACCGGAGAGCGCGGAGAAAACCGCAGAAAGCGGAACGGGCAAGCCCGTTCCCTACACGGTGCAGACGAAATTTGCACCAATATAGCACAATTTTGTGGGATGCGAGGCATTACGGTTTATTCAATAGTTCCGATACCGGGCTACCGCAAAGACCGTATAAGAAAATTTTTAATGCGCTTCTAAAAATTTTACTTGTACGCAAACGTACAAGTTTCTCCCGAAAACAGGGTATATATGAAGAGATATTTCAACTTCCAAAGCAAATTATATTGAAAGGCGATATAAAATGTCGGATATTAACGAGAAGATAACACAGGAATATGACGCTTCAAAAATTCAGGTGCTCGAAGGCCTGGAGGCTGTCAGAAAGCGTCCGGGTATGTATATCGGCTCGACCTCGTCGTCGGGTCTGCATCACCTTGTGTACGAGATTGTCGATAACTCCATCGACGAGGCGCTGGCCGGCTACTGCGACCGCATAGAGGTCATCATCGAGCCGGGAGACGTCATCTGTGTGCGCGATAACGGCCGCGGTATCCCCGTGGATATCCAGGAGCAGACCGGCAAGAGCGCTCTCGAAGTCGTATTCACCGTGCTGCACGCCGGCGGAAAGTTCGGCGGCGGAGGATATAAGGTCTCCGGCGGACTGCACGGCGTCGGCGCGTCGGTCGTCAACGCCATGAGCGAGTGGCTCGTTGTCCATGTCCACAAAAACGGTAAGATCTACGAGATGAAGTTCTCGCGCGGCAACATCACGCAGGAGATGAAGATCGTCGGCGAAACAGACCGCACCGGCACGACCGTAAGATTCAAGCCCGATCCCGAGATGTTTGACGACACCGTCTACGATTACGATACGCTGCACACCCGCATGCGCGAGCAGGCCTTCTTAAACGGCGGCCTGTACATCTCCACCGAGGATAAGCGTGAGGGCAGGGAGCAGAAGGACGAGATGTGCTATGCCGGCGGCATCCGCGAGTTCGTTTCCTTCATAAACCAGAACAAGACCCCGCTGCACAACGAGGTCATCTACATGAAGGGTGAACGCTCCGACTCCGAGGCCGAGATCGCTTTGCAGTACAACGACAGCTATAACGAGGTGATAGTCTCGTTTGCAAATAATATTCACACACCCGAGGGCGGCATGCACGAGACCGGCTTCCGCACGGCCTTAACGCGCGTACTCAACGCCTACGGCACGAAGGTCGGTATACTCAAAAACGACGACAAGCTCTCCGGCGAGGACTGCCGCGAGGGCGTAACCGCGATAATCTCCGTAAAGCTCACCGAGCCGCAGTTCGAGGGTCAGACCAAGGCAAAGCTCGGCAACAGCGAAATGCGCACGCTCGTCGACAATGTCGTCAGCGATAAGCTCGAGCAGTTTTTAGAGGAAAACCCCGCCGTCGGCAAGGCAATACTCGACAAGGCGATGACAGCCTCCCGCGCCCGCGAGGCCGCGCGAAAGGCGCGCGAATCCGTGCGCAGAAAAACGGGGCTCGAGTCCGGGCAGATGCCGGACAAGCTGCGCGACTGCAACGAGCGCGACGCGTCGCTGACAGAGCTGTACATCGTCGAGGGCGACTCGGCAGGCGGCTCGGCGACCCAGGGGCGCGACTCGCGCTTCCAGGCCATCCTTCCGCTGTGGGGCAAGATGCTCAACGTCGAAAAGGCGCGCGCTGACAAGGTCTACGGCAACGATAAGCTCGCGCCGGTCATAACCGCTCTGGGCGCGGGCATCGGCGACGAGTTCGACGTAAACAAGCTCAGATACCACAAGATCATCATTATGGCCGATGCCGACGTCGACGGTGCGCACATCCGCACCCTGATGCTGACATTCTTCTTCCGCTTCATGCGCCCGCTGATCGAGCAGGGCTATGTATACTCCGCCGTTCCGCCGCTGTATAAGCTCTCGCGCGGCAAAACAACGCGCGTTGCCTTCTCCGACGAGGAGCGCGACCGCGTTTCTTCCGAGCTTCGCGGCGATAACCCGAATGCAAAGGTCGATATCTCGCGCTTCAAGGGCCTCGGTGAGATGGACCCGCACGAGCTGTGGGAGACCACGATGAACCCCGAAACGCGCACCCTGCGCCGCATCTGTCTCGAGGACGCGGTCAAGGCAGACGAGATATTCACCGTTCTCATGGGCGAGCAGGTCGAGCCGCGCAAGGCCTTCATCGAGGAAAACGCAAAATACGCCGTCAACCTTGACTTTTAGTGGCGCATTGACGCAGCTACGGATACGGTGATTGCGCTTGCCCGGTATCGAAACATCGGAGTAAACCATAATGTTTCGCAACCCGAAAAAGCGGTGAAATCTTTGCATCTCGCTCTTGGGATACGGCAGTTTTACGGTTTCGTCGGCAGTTCCGAGTCGGGCTTGCGCAATATGCGCATAGGTATAATGTAAAACCGCCTCTGAAAAAAACACCTCATCCGTCGGCTTCGCCGACACCTTCCCCTCGGAGGGGAAGGCAAGGGTACAGACAAAAACCGTTAAAAAAAGGCAAGCAATGCTCGCCCCTACGATGTAGATTTCAGTGCCGACCAAGGTTCGGCAAGCGGAATGGGCAAGCCCATTCCCTACATGGTGCAGACGTAGATTTTGCACCAAATCAGAACAATTTAATTGCCTGCAGGCTCCACTTACGCAGGGGAGCCAATGGGGTGCGGCGCAAAATCAGCATCATACTCACGGAAAGCGGCAGTTTCACGGTTTTGCCCGCACTTTCGATACCGGGCACCGGCAATAAGCGTATCCGTAGGTGCCTTAATGCGCCTCTGAAATGCCTTCCCCTTGAGGGGAAGGTGCCGCCATCGGCGGCGGATGAGGTGTGAT
>CAVGIU010000098.1:0-5010 GCA_963629425.1 Oscillospiraceae bacterium | reverse complement strand
TATTATTATGTCCGTGCTTTCGCGTTTTACTCGCCTTTTTTGTTAAGCGCCTTATGTTTAACGAGAACAAGTATCGCAAAGGCTATTGCAACAGCCGCTATAGCCACCGAGGTATACACTATTGCGGCGTTATAGGTGTTATTGATGCTTATGGCCTGCTCGGGACGAACGGGCACCGTCGGCGTCGGCGTGACCTCCGTGTTCTCCGGCTCCTCGGTCGGCTCTGGCGTCGGGTCTGCAATCATCGGATGATCGGGGATCTCTAACGGTGCCTGAGCGGCAGGCTTGCCGTCTGCTCCGAGAAGATCACTCATCAGCACCCAGCCGGTGAAGCTTTCACCATCGGCGGGCGTGACCGTGACGTGCCCCCAGGGCACATCGCCCATATAGCTCACGCGGTATTCGACCTTGAGCTCGGTGTCGTTTTTTATCAGCATATATTTGCCGTTTACGTCGCATTCGGGCGTCTCCCACGCGACGATATATCCGTCCTCGTTATACGCCGTATATGTCTGCCCGTCCTTTATAAGGTTATTGGGATCGTCCCAGGGATCGGCAACGGGCTTGAGCCCGAGCTCGGCGCTTGCCGAAAGCGGCAGTGCAGCCACCATTAGCAGCAGCACCAGGACGAAGATAAGCTTATTTTTCATACCATTGCCTCCAGTGTGCACAAACACTCGAAGTATAGCATAAACAAACGAAAAATGAAAGCACAAATTTGTTAACTAATAAATTATTACGTGTCACAGTGCTATGGGTACTGCGTCGGGCTCTATCGGGCAGGTGTATCCGGCCTTTGAGCGGCGCTTGAACTCCTCGCGCGCAGAGTTTAAAAGATCCGGGTCTTCGATGAGGTCGATGACCGATGCCGCCATGACCTTGCCCGCGCAAAGCATGCCCTTATAGGCGATGCTGCTTTTGCCGCAGGCAACGGTCTGCCATGTATGTCCGGGCATGCCGCTCGGCCAGGTTACGGTCTCGATCTGCGCGGCCGGGGTCAGCCAGCTGACATCGCCGACGTCGGTGCTGCCGGCCATGAAGCCCGTGCCGGAGTAGTAGGGCATGAGGAAATCGTTGAGAGGCTCTGCGAGCTCGTGCGTCTTTTCCATGACGGTCTCGGCTATATCCGCGTCAAAATGCGCGCCGATACCGGGAGCGGCGCTCTGCTTGGGGAAGGTCTTACGCAGCTCGGCGGCAAATTCGCGCTCTGCATCCGTATATTGCGGAACGCCGATCTTTTCGAAATTATCGTACATGAGCTTCTCGAGTGTGAAGTTCGGCAGGAGCTCCGCCATGCCGTCGATGAAAACGCGCTCAAAGCTCGTATCGGTCATCAGCGCCGCGCCCTCGGCTATCTTATCCACGCGCTTTTGAAGCTCAACGCAGTCTTTGACCTTGTTGGCTCGCGCCATATAAAGCACCTCGGCCTCGGACTGGACGACGTTCGGCGAAATGCCGCCCGTGTTTGTTATCGCGTAGTGTACGCGGCAATCGTCTGTCATATGCTCGCGCAGAAACTGCACGCCGATGTTCATGAGCTCAACGGCATCGAGCGCACTGCGGCCAAGCTCCGGGCATGCCGCCGCATGCGCAGCAAGACCCTTGAATTTATACAGCACCTGAATACACGAATTATTTGTGCCGGTCTTGACCTGATTTACGTCCGCGGGGTGCCAGCAGAACGCGGCGTCGAGCTTTTCCCAAGCACGCTCGCGCGCCATGAACGCTTTGCCGCTGCCGCCCTCTTCGCCGGGGCAGCCGAAGAAAATGACCGTGCCGCCGCTGCCGCTGTCTTCAAGATATTTCTTGACGGCGAAGGCTGCGGCGAGTGAGGCCACACCCAGCAGATTGTGTCCGCAGCCGTGACCGTTTCCATCATGGACGATGGGGTCTTTTTCGCAAAGTCCTGCCTTCTGCGAAAGTCCCGAGAGCGCGTCGAACTCGCCGAGCACGCCGATATACGGTCTTCCGCTGCCAAACGAGCCGCAGAACGCGGTTTCGATGCCACAAAGCTTTTCATGTACCTCAAAGCCGTGCTCGCGCAGTATTTTGCAGTAAAGCGCCGCAGCCTTATATTCCTTGAGTGAGAGCTCCGGGTTATCCCATATCTCGTCAGCTGTTCTTTCGTAGAAGTCCGCCATAGATTCAACAGAATCTATGGCGGCGTTTTTGAGTTTGGTCTTTATTTCATTCATATCAAAGCACCTTGGCTAAAAAGTCCTGCAAGCGCTCACTCTGAGGATGCTCAAATATTTCCTCTGGCGTACCCTCTTCGACGAGCTTGCCGGCGGCCATAAACAAAACACGGTTGCCGACCTCGCGGGCAAAGCCCATCTCGTGGGTGACGACGACCATCGTCATGCCTTCGTGAGCGAGCTCCTTCATAACGTCGAGCACCTCGCCGACCATCTCGGGGTCGAGCGCGCTCGTAGGCTCATCGAAAAGCATAACGTCGGGCTCCATGCACAGCGCGCGGACGATCGCAATACGCTGCTTTTGGCCGCCGGAGAGCTGGATGGGATACGCATCGGCGCGATCTTCAAGGCCTACGCGCTTTAATAGCTGCATTGCCTTTGCTTTAGCCTCTTCGACGGGCACTTTTTTGACCTCGACGGGCGCAAGGATCATGTTCTCAAGTATGGTCTTGTGCGGGAAGAGATTAAAATGCTGGAACACCATACCCATCTTCTGACGGTGCTTGTTTATATCTATCTTCTTATTGGTTATATCGACGTTTTCGAAGATAATGCTTCCGCTCGTGGGCTCTTCGAGCAGATTCAGCGAGCGCAGCAGCGTACTTTTGCCCGAGCCCGAGGGGCCGATGACGACCATAACGTCACCGCGGTTAATATCGACCGTAACACCGTCGAGCGCCTTTATAACGCCCTTTTTATAATATTTCTTCAGGTCTTTGACCTGTATGATCTTATCGTCTGTCACCTACGCTCATCTTCCTTTCAAAGTATTCGATTATCTTGGAGGTGGGGAATGTCAGGCAGAAGTACACGACCGTAGCGACGAGCAGGGGCTCGGCCACACGGTATGTCGCTCCCTTGACGGAGGCAACAGCATACATGATCTCCTGCACGCCGATGGTGTAGCAGATGGAGGACTCCTTGATTATCGTGACGAATTCGTTTGCGATAGCCGGAAGGATGTTCTTAATTGCCTGCGGTAGGATGATAAAGCGCATGTTCTGCATCTGCGTGAGGCCGAGTGAGCGCGCAGCCTCG
This sequence comes from Oscillospiraceae bacterium, assembly GCA_963629425.1. Lineage (GTDB taxonomy): Bacteria > Bacillota > Clostridia > Oscillospirales > Oscillospiraceae > F23-B02. The sequence goes on along the minus strand of CAVGIU010000098.1, from coordinate 1,777 downwards.
GTCTGTCCGCCGTCAACGCTCTGGATACCGGAGCGGATGATCTCGCACAGGTAGGCAGCGGAGTTGAGACTCAGGGCAACAACGCCGGGCAGGAACCTGTCAAAGCGGATCGTTCCGAAAAGCTTGAAGTTCGGCAGCGTTATGTCGGCAAATACTATGTAATAAATGATGAACAGCTGAACGAGCATAGGCGTTGCGCGGAACACCTCGACGTAGCAGCTTGACAGGAAGCCCAAAGGATTAAAGCGGCTTATCGCCGACAAAAGGCCCTGCTCACGCAGGTGACCGTCCTTGTCGAGGCCGAGCGCCTTGAACGGATGCCAATTGGAAAGGCGCATAGCCGCCAGAAACAGCGCCAGTATGAAGCCGAATAAAACGGTCAGAAGAGAGAGAGACACCGTGCAGACAAGGCCGTCTATGAACATACCCTTGAAGCGTGTTACTGCCTGGAAGCCCTCCGGTGATATCAGAGAAGTAAGCATTGAGCGAATTTCCTTTCAGCTTGAATAAACGGGAAATTCTCCCCGGGATGCCCGGGGAGAATAACTATGCTTTTTATCGATCTGTCAGTCGTCTGCAACGATCTCGCCGTCGCTGAGGATGAAGTGATCGCCGGAAGCAAGCTCGTTTGCCTCTGCAACGTACTGGTCAACAACACCGTCGGAAACGGCTTCCTCAATGATGAGGTTGACTGCCGCGAGAAGTGCTTCGTTGTCCTTGTTTACGCCGATAACGCTACCTTCCTGATCGTAGGGGACATCATAGATGACCTGCAGGTCGGGGTAGTTCTTTGCGTAGGTCTCGGCAACTGCGGTCTCGATAAATGCGCCATCCATTTTGCCTGCGAGCATATCGGCAATGATGTCAGTGACCTTTGCCATCTCGACGATGTTTGCATCGGGGGTGTTTTCCTTTGCAAGGTCTGCCTGAATGGAGCCGATCTGTGCGCCGATGGTGTAGTCTGCATTGTTTGCAGCCTCGAGGGTCGGGAACTTGTCAGCGGTTGCCTTGGTGCATACGAAGGACTGACCGCCCGTGTAGTAGATTGAGGAGAAGTTCATCAAGCCCTCACGGTCGGGGTCGGGAGAGTAGCCGGCCATGCCAAGGTCTACCTTCTTGGCGCCGAGCTCGTTGATGGTGCCGTCAAAGTCCATGGGGATGACCTCAAGCTCGAGGCCGAGCTTGTCGGCAATGTACTGAGCAAGAGCCATATCGAATCCGACGATCTCGTACTCGCCGTCTTCGTCTGCAACATAGAACTCGTAGGGAGCAAAGTCGGGGCTGGTAGCAACCGTGAGCTTGCCGTCTTCAACGGTCTTGAGCTCTGCCTTGAGCTCATCAAGAGTCATGGACGAATAATCCTTTGCCTGGTCGCTGCTGTCGTCTTTATTGTCGTTGTTGCCGCAGGCGCACAGTGCGAACACCATGACCATCGCGAGCAGAAGTGCGATAAACTTTTTCATTTTTATACCTCTCAAAAAATTTTAAACTGTTTTGTGTGTCATTCCTTACGACGTTGCCTATATTAGCATCTTTATTCACTCTTGTCAACACTTTTTTGAAAAAATATTCGCATTTTTTATAAAATCCTTGTCATTAATGAATATTATTCGTTTTTACGCGAATATTCACCTATTTCGTGAATTTATGCATAAAAATCGACCCCGTTCTTTACGCTCGGAGTCGATTTTTATGTGCTTTGTACAGTTTTATGCCCGTTTCTTTAGTAAAGCTGCAAAAGAAAATGCCGCAAAAGCGATAATATTGACAATGACTA
>CAVGIU010000097.1:3641-5057 GCA_963629425.1 Oscillospiraceae bacterium | reverse complement strand
AACTTGCCCCAGCGCTCAAGCTTTTCTCCCTTTGAGCAGTCGATTAGCTCAAAGTCCTGCCATTTATCTGATATCCACATAAGCATACCTTACCTATTATACTGATATAGCATTTTATTTTAGCATTTTTTATCTGTATAAGCAAGAAAAATACGTTTACAATTTCAGCGGTGCGTATATATGATTTTTTAGTCAACTTTTAAAATTATCTTGACAAGACCTCTGTATGTGTGTATTCTAAGTGTATGAAGACAAACCACACAGTTAACATGGAGGGATCAAACAGTGATCAGCATAAACTTCCGTGATCCGCGTCCTATATACGAACAGATAAAGGACGGGATGCGCCGCCTGATCGTTTCCGGGGTGCTGCCTGCCGGCAGCAAGATAAGCTCGGTGCGCGAGATGGCGGCCGGCCTTGCGATAAACCCCAGCACCATACAGCGCGCTTACCGCGAGCTTGAGGCCGAGGGCTATATCTGCTCTGTGCCGGGCAAGGGCAGCTTCGTATGCTCAAATGACGAGGCCGAAGCTCTTCACCGCGCGGAGCTGCTCGGCAAATTCGATGAGCTTGTCACGGAGCTCGGCTACATCGGCATTACAAAGCAGATGCTTTCGCAGCGTCTGAAAGGAGAGCAGAACAATGATTGAGATCAAAAACGTCGTCAAGGAATTCGACGGCTTCCGCGCGCTCGACGGACTTAACATGACCGTTCCGGGCGGCTCGGTGTACGGCCTTGTCGGCCCGAATGGTGCCGGCAAAAGCACGATCATCCGCCACCTGACCGGCATATATAAGCAGGACTCCGGCGAGATACTCGTCGACGGACAGCCGGTGTTTGAAAATCCCGCCGTCAAAAACCGCATCGCGTATATCCCCGACGACATATTCTTCTTCGCAAACGCGAGCATCGGTGAGATGGCTAACTTCTACCGCAGCATTTATCCGCAGTTTGACGCAGAGCGCTTCAAAAAGCTCGGCGAGGTTTTCGGCCTCGACGTAAAGCGCCAGATGCGCAAGCTTTCAAAGGGCATGCAGAAGCAGGCCGCATTCTGGATGATGATGGCGCTAAGACCCGATATTCTCGTGCTCGATGAACCGGTCGATGGTCTTGACCCCGTTATGCGCCGCCAGATATGGAGCATCATCATGTCCGACGTTGCGGAAAACGGAACGACAGTCCTCGTCTCGTCGCACAACCTGCGCGAGCTTGAGGATGTTTGCGACCACGTCGGAATAATGAACAAGGGCAAAATCATGATAGAGCGCAGCCTGAGCGAGCTTCAGGAGGGCATCGTCAAGATGCAGCTTGCCCTGCCCGACGGCGAGACGCTGCCCGAGGGGCTCGATATCCTGCACAAGACATCCACCGGCAGACTGCAGACGATAATTCTGCACGGAACATCGGCCGGGCT
>CAVGIU010000097.1:0-3597 GCA_963629425.1 Oscillospiraceae bacterium | reverse complement strand
CTCTCGCCGTGCAAGCCGCTGTTTATGGACTTTGTTCCGCTGACGCTTGAGGAGATATTTATTTATGAACTGGGAGGTGCCGACTATGAAGTCAAAGATATCGTTCTTTAATCCCGGGCTTTTCAAAAGCACGCTCCGGCGCTTCTGGCCGCTGTGGGTAATCCACTTCGCCGGCTGGTTCCTGTTCATGCCGATGCTGACGCTTATAAACAGCATGGGCTCGAACAGATACGATGATTTCGTGTTCGGCATATCGAAATCAGCGATCTTCGCCGCACCGATCGTTGCATTTATCATGGCGATAATATCCGCCATGGCCGTTTTCAGCTTCATGTATTCAAGCCGCAGCACGGGTCTTATCGCCTCCCTGCCCATCCGCCGCGAGGCGGTGTTCGGCTCTGTGTGGCTCGGCGGGGTATGCGCGGTTATAGGCTCGAACATCGTTGTCGCGCTGCTGACCTTCCTGTTCTCCCCGGGCGCCGATGTGAACTCCGCGCTCGCGTTCAAGGCGATATGCACATGGCTGGGCGTATACTCGATGCAGTTTATACTGTTTTTCGGCATTGCCTCGATAACCGCGGTCATGACCGGCAGCATCGTCGCTCTGCCGATACTGTATGTTATTTTCAACTTCTTCGTTTTCGGCATGGAGGCCATAATCCGCACGCATTTCTCCTACCTCATTTGGGGAATGGCGAATTTTGCCTACAGTAGCGTGCTCGACTTCCTGTCCCCGATTATCTACATGACCGGCGATTTCATTCCGGAACTCACTTACAGGTCGGTACCCTATACATTTGACATGCCCTACGCCAATGAGTGCATAGCCTTCACCTTTAACCACTGGCTGCCTGTTATCATCTACTGCATCGTTGGCCTTATCCTCTCTGCCGCGGCACTGCTGATGTTCAGAAAGCGCAGAATGGAGTCTGCCGGAGATGTTGTTGCCGTGCGCTGCCTGAGACCTGTTTTCAAATACGGCGTTGCCGCATGCTCGGCACTGTGCGGCGGTCTGCTGCTGTACGCGATGCTCTATTCGCTGTTCAACGTTCCTGCGCTGTCGGTCGTTATCATGATACCGAGCATGATCATATTTGCCTTCATCGGCTATTTCGGCGCGAAAATGCTGCTCGAAAAGAGCTTCCACGTTTTCCGCGGCGGCTGGGTCGGATTTATCGTTCTCTGCTGCCTGTGCGCGGTGTTCACGCTCTGCTGCGACCTTGACGTGTTCGGCATCGGCAGCTATGTTCCCGAAACCGATGAGATAGAAAGCGTGAGCCTGTACTCGGTCAGCGATGTAAAACGCCCCGGAGCTATCGAAAGCTATCGTGAGCTACATCTTAAGATACTCAGCCAAAAGGACAAGTACGAAAATTTCAACTCTTACGTCGAAGATTCCGCTTCGCTCATGTTCAGCTACTCACTCAAGAACGGCAATACCGTAACACGCGAATACGAGCTTCCCCTCGACAACGAGCTCGTTGACGAATACTATGAGCTTATGAACGCGTCGGACGTACTTCTCGATTACTTCACTCCGCGTATCCCCGTGACCGTCGAGAACTGCAGCTATGCCGAGCTTTATACATCGGACGGAAATGAGCTTTCGATCACGCCCGAGCAGGCGGTCGACTTCTATGAAAACGCGCTCATACCCGACATTGAGGCCGGGAACAAGATCCTTAACACCGACGCCTATTACGTCGCAACGATGGAAATCGCCCTCGTAAGCTCCGACGAAAGCAGCCCGGACGGCTATTACTATCTCACGGTTGACATCAGCGTCGATTGCACCGAGTGCATCTCCTGGATACAGAACAACCTCAATATTGAGCTCACCCTGCCGGACGCAGGCGATGTAGAGCAATAAGCTGACAGCACCTCACAATCTTGTGAGGTGCTGTTTTACGCTTTAAATTGTGCTATATGACTCATTCTCCAATACAGTGTTGACAAGTTTTTGGTGATAATATATAATGCAGCTATTAAGTTTAGTAATATCGATATAAAATTTTAGCAAGATTGGAGAATGAAATGGAAAAAGAAATGCTCGAAAACGCCGGATTCGGCACACGCGCAGTCCACGCAGGCAACATCAGAGACACACAGTACGGCTCGCTGACGATGCCCATCTATCAGACCTCGACCTTCTATTTTGAAAACTGCGAGCAGGGCGGCCGCCGCTTTGCCGGTGAAGAGGGCGGATATATCTACAGCCGCCTCGGAAACCCCACCACCGCGGTGCTCGAAAACAAGATAGCTTCGCTCGAGGGCGGCGAGGCATGCGCGGCAGCGGCCTCCGGCATGGGTGCGATATCCTCCTGCCTGTGGTCGATAGCAGGCGCGGGAAAGCACATCATCGCCGACGAAACGCTCTATGGATGCACCTTCGCCCTTCTCAATCACGGCATGACCGAGTACGGCGTTGAGGTTACCTTCACCGACCTCAGCAATCTCGAAAACCTCAAGGCAAATCTCAGGGAAAACACCGTTGCCGTTTATCTTGAAACTCCGGCGAACCCGAACCTCAAGATAACCGACATCGAGCTTCTGGCAAGGACCGCGCATGAATATAATGCCGATATCAAGGTCGTATGCGACAACACCTTCGCCTCCCCCGCCCTGCAGAATCCTCTCAAGCTCGGCGCGGACGTTGTCGTCCACTCGGCGACCAAGTACCTCAACGGCCACGGCGACGTTATCGCCGGATTTGTCGTGGGCTCTAACGAGTTCATAACGCGCGTGAAGATGTTCGGTCTTAAGGACATGACCGGCTCCACGCTCGGACCGTTCGAGGCGTGGCTCATCCTGCGCGGGCTTAAGACCCTTGAGCTTCGCGTTGCGCGCCACACCGAGAGCGCAAAGAAGATCGCCCAGTACCTCTACGATAACGACAAGGTCGAGCATGTCAACTACCCCGGCCTGCCCTCGCACCCCGGCCACGAGATCGCAAAGCGCCAAATGCGCGACTTCGGCGGCATGATCTCGTTCGAGATAAAGGGCGGCAAAGAGGCCGGAATGAAGTTCTGCAACTCGCTCAAGCTGTGCACCATCGCGGTCTCGCTCGGCGACGCGGAAACGCTCATCGAGCACCCGGCGTCCATGACCCACTCCACCTACGGTCCGGAGGATCTCAAAGCCGCTGGTATATCCGCAGGTCTCATTCGCCTGTCTGTCGGCCTTGAGAACGTCGACGATATAATCGCCGATTTCGAGCAGGCCTTCAAGCAGATCTGAATTTAAAAAGTCAAAAGCCCGTCCGGCGGACGGGCTTTTTCTTATTTCTTATTCATATACCCGGGCTTTTTATGGCCGCAGACAGTGCAGTAATCAAGCTCCTTTTCGTAGAAATGGCGGTTTGATTCGATGTGCTGCTTCATTTTGACGAAGCGCTCACGCTCCTGCTTTGTGAGCTTGCCGCGATATGTGCGGTTTTTATAGTCGCGCATGATGATGACGCTGACGCCCAGGAATATGAGGCCGAACACGATGAATATCACCATTGCGACCCACAGCACTCCCTGTGCCACCTCGCCAATGGCAGGGCCGCTTAAAAACGGGCGGAAATACACCGCGCAGACAAGCGCAACGAGCGTG
>CAVGIU010000096.1:0-5251 GCA_963629425.1 Oscillospiraceae bacterium | reverse complement strand
TTGCCCCCTCGCGCTCCCCTGCTGCGCGGATGCTTTTCCTCTGCAACATAGGTTTTTTGACTGTCTGCATACGCACCGATGCAATAGCATCGGTGCGTATTTCTTTGCTATTTTGCCGACAAATTAACAGGTGCTTGGCGGAATATGCTCGTGCAGCAGGGAGTATTATAAAATTTTTTATAATTATGCACCTGAGGTATTGCATTTTCATTTCATCTGCCGTAGAATAGCGGATGTATTTAAGCTCACTTTTTATTTAACATATAGTTTTTTGCTTCCAATTAAACACGAAAGGATTGATCCAATTGAAGCGTGACCAGTTTCAGGTTTACCTTGACGCAAATCCGAGCGCGAAGCTGCGCGATATAGTTTCGCAGATGCTATATGACGAGATTGTTTCCCTGTGCATCGCTCCGGGAACTAAATTAAACGTCAACAGCATTGCCTCCGCTCTCGGCATATCCCGCACTCCCGTCGCCGAGGCTATAATGAACCTCTGCGAGCAGGGCTTTGTGGTTTCAAAGCCGGACACGAGCGGCTTCTTCGTCATCGACCTGAGCCTGAAGGATATGATCGACCTCTATGATGTACGCTCCGCCATCGAATGTGAGGCCGCCGCCCTGTGTACCGAACGCGCAGACTCCGGCACCGTGCGTGAGCTTGACAAGCTCGCCGGCGAGTTTGCCGACTGCGTCATCCGTAAGGACTATGACGGAATGATAGCAACCGACATGCCCTTCCACGGTCTCATCGTTGAGTCCTGCGGTAATAAGTACATCCAAAAGTGTTACAAAATGCTTCTGCCGAATCTTACGATGTATCAGTCCTCGATGATAAAATTTATCAGCAACTCCGAGGATAATCCCTGGTCACCGAGCGTCATTTACAATCATGTTGCGGTCGTCGAGGCAATAAAGATGCACATCCCCGACCTTGCAAAACAGGCAATGGCCGACCATGTCAAATCAAGCCTCAACTTCACCATGTTCTCCGGCGGCGGCGCGGATCCCTTCTCCACCGTCAGAAAAACGAAGTCCGGGAAAAAATAAAATTTTAAAGCAGCCGCATTGCGGCTGCTTTCTATTTCCTGTTATTTATATCATGCAGAAATCTGCGATTGTATTTCATGCTTGCGTAGCGCGTGATGCGGTCTATGTATATTGGGTCATACGCGCCGCCGACCGCGCCGACAATGGGTATGCCCTGCAAAAATTTCATGTACAGAAGCTCACCGGACAATCCCTCGGCAGCAATACGGACCTCGGTTCTCATCGTCTCTGCATCGGGCTCGGCTCCGTGCTCGATGAAATAGTTCACTCTGTCGTCGGCGGCCTTGAGCTCGTCCCCGTATCGCAGCGCCGCGCCTATCACAAGCAGGATAAAATACTTTTCATCCATTTTATCGTAGTCATATCCGTAACCGAGCGATATCTCGTAAATGCTTTTTAGCAGCATAGCGGTAAACACCGGAATATCCGGTATCCCAACACCGATAAGCCCCATCCCTATGCCGGAAACGCCGGAGAGCACGGTGTTCTTCATTTTCTTTGCCGCCGAGCCCTGTGACGCATCTCGCAGAGCGCGTTTTGTCGGGTTATTCTCGGCAATAATGCGCCGCACGCGGCTGCTGCGCTCTATATCGCGGCGGTTATAGGTTTTTTCTATAACTCCCGTCCCCTTTGCGAAGATAAGCTCAAAGGCCTTTGCAAAGCCCTCGTCGAGCGTATATTTTAGCTTATTCGGTACCTTGGCCTGCAGAAGACTGTTCAGGCGGCTATCGCCGCGCTTTGCCCGCTCGTCTATATATTTTTTCTCGGCGGCAAGCTGCTTTTGCCACTCGCGTTCAAAATCGTTCATTGTCTCAGCTCCTTTTTCACGATTATACAATACACAGGACAAAATGAAAAGGCCGGTTCGTGCGGTGAAGTAAATTCCCTCAGCTAAAAGAAACAGCTACATTTAGGCATGCTTATGCGCAATTGCAAACTTTTATATCTGCGAGCTTGCCTCTGCCTACGAATTCTGGTGCATTTTGGAATGTGCCGGCTCACGCGACGCTGCTTGCTTGTTATTCGCGGGCGATGATGGTATAATATCTGTCGCAAAAATTGTCCAAAGGAGAGCGTAAGAATATGAAATCATCCGAAAAAGAGCTTAATATAGATTATTCTCTCCTGCAGATCACCTATTGGGTCACGAGCGCCGTGGTTTTTTGCTTTACGACCGTGTTTTTGCAGTTTCGAGGCTATTCAAACTACGAGATCGGCATCGTGTTCGCCTTGGGCAACATTATTGGATTTGTCATTCAGCCGCTCATCGCAGGGTATGTCGACCGCAGCGACCGCCGAACGCTTCTGAGGTGCATACGGCTAACGGCGGTGCTGGCTGTACTGCTCATGCTGGCGGTGTACCTTCTGCCGTCGGACAGCATTTCGCTCATCGGATCCTATGCCCTGCTGGTCGCGGGAAACACGCTGCTCAACCCCCTGTGCATATCGCTTAGCTTTTACATTGAAAGCTGGGGCTGCGGCATAAATTTCAGCCGTGCAAGGGCGCTGGGCTCGCTGTCATATGCCGCGTGCAATGTTATCCTCGGTATGCTCGTGCAGCGCGTGAGCGCAAACGCCGTACCGATGGCATTTATACTGTTCTCGGCGCTGCTGGGACTTACAACTTTGCCGTTTATCCCCGGCGACCGGGCTCATCGCGCCGCGGCTCCCGAGAATCATGCTCAGGTCAAGGCTGAAAAGTCGAGCGGTCTGCTCGAGTTTGCGTGGGAGAATAAGCGCTTTATGCTCTTTCTTCTCGGCACGGCAACGCTTTATTTTACTCATGGTATGATCGGCAATTTTATGATAGAATTTATCCGCAATATAGGCGGCAGCAGTGAGGATATGGGCAACGTACTCGCCTTTATGACGGTCGTAGAGGTGCCCGTTATGCTGCTGTTCAGTCGCCTGACGCGGCGCTTTAAGTGCTCCTCCCTGCTGCGTTTTGCGGTCATCATGTTCTCCGTGAAGGAGCTCATGATATACCTGGCTTCAAGCATACCCGCCCTGTATGCGGCCGAGGCACTTCAGGCTTTTTCCTTTGCGCTGTTCGTTCCGGCATCGGTGCGCTATGTTGACGAGGTCATCGCAAAGCACAATGCTGTCAAGGGGCAGGCCTTCGTTACCTCTATGATAACGCTCGGCAGCATATTCGCAAGCTACATAGGCGGTCTTCTGCTCGACAGCTCGACGCCGAAATTCACGCTGCTTATCGGCGTTATCGTCTCCGCCGTCGGAACGCTCATCATGCTCGGCGCGATACAAACTACGGAGAATTAAAAGAGACTTGCCAAGGGCAAGTCTCTTTTAGTTATTTATTTTTTTACACAGCGACGTTAAACGATGAGCTTGCCACACTAAACGGTATATAGCTCATTTTCGCCTTGACAAGGCGCTTTGCGATGCCGTTATAGACAAGTCTGTAGGTTCCGTTATCAAAATTATCGCCTTTTATAAGCCAGCCGGCGGTGGCGGTCCAGCCGTCGCGCGCGGAATTTACGCAGTGGAAGGTGGTGTAGGGATCAGCATCCGTGAGCACAGTCTCCCATTCGTCCTCCCCGGTCTGCTTCTGCACCTCCATATAGCTGTAGCCCTCGATAAGCTCGCTGCCCTTGATCGTAAGGATCGATACATGCCTGGGGTTTACGCCGGTGAAGGAGGCTGTTACCCACTCTCCTTTTGCATATTCGGTCTTGCTTACGTCGGCTTTAAGCTGACCATAACCCTTGCGATCGATAACGGGATTGGCTATGGCCGCGGCGGTGTAGACGAGCTTAAAGGGCGTTTTCTGCATGAGTGCTGCGCCGGGTTCGGCTTTTTCGCCGCTGACAATGCCTTGCGCAAGCTTGTCAAGCTCCTGCGTCAGCGCAGCGCCCGACCACGGTCCGAACAGGCAGGTCGCACCCTCGTAATGCTGCGCGGCGTACTCCTCGCGGGTGGTGACGTACTGGCTGTAGGCATTGGCATGGGTCGCAATTATGACCTTTCCGACTCCTGCCGCGGAAAGCGTTTCTTCGAGCACGGCGCGGGTCCTATTCGCCTGCTCAAACGTGAGCTCAAAGGGCACACCCACAATGGCAACGCTGCCCATGCGAATTATCTGCAATGGCTGCGCCTTCTGCATGAACTTACCGACTGCAAGACACACAACTTTTTCTGCCTGAGCCTCGTCATAGCCGTCGGATTGCAGTATCTTCATCGCGGTCGGCCAAAGGGGCTTAAAGAGATATTGCAGACCCTTGAGGTCGATCATCTTGAAGTCGCAGGGTATGCGCTCATAGCTCTGCGTTTCTTCGTTCCACACGAATTGATGCCTTACGGCGCCCTCGGCGGCATTATCAACGGGAGCGCCCTCCTCATCTCCGGCGATTATGCCCGCGCCGATGCAGGGCTCGCTTGTTTTGACTATGCCGTCACTCAGATCATCGTACGGCATGTAGTATTCGCCGACGTATTTTGTGTCAACGGTGATGTCAGAAAAATCTACCGCCGTATAGTTCACCGCAAAGTCGCCCGAGAGCGGTATACGCTCGGCAGAATTTATAAGCTCCAGCGCGGCATCCGCTTCCTCCCAACCGTGGATGATCTGATTTTCGATAACGTCCGTGCCATATATCTCATCCGGGCGCAGGAATGCCTCGTGATAATCGGAATAGTTTACGGCGTTTGGGCTCGTATCGCCGCTGTCGGCCTGAGCGAAGGCCGCTACAAAGCCGTCGCCATTCTCCTCTTCGACCTTGAGTGCGGCATAGCCCTTATGATCGGAGGCAACGAGCGTATTGTCAATGCCGTTTGACGTTCCGTGCGAGCCGAAGAAGTTGAAAAATCCGATATCCTTTCCGCTGCTGTCAGTGAGAATTATGCCCGCCATCTCGTGGTTGTAGGCTTCCTTTGCGGCTTTGAGGCCGGTCTCATAGCTGAATGTGCCGTCGGCATTTACGGTATAGCCATAGCTGCCGACGTTTTTGTTCGTGAGAAACGCATCTGCCGAGCGGTTCGAGGCGCTGATATCGGTCTCACCGTAAACGAGCGAGGCAGAACCCGAAACGCGGCCGTCGTAGGCCTGCTCTATTGCCTTGGCAATGCCCCTGACGATGATCTTGTAGCTCTCGTCATCGTAGCCGGGAACGCCGTTTATGAGGTCATACAGCGCAAACCATGAGGTGTTTGAGGTCGACGAGTGGCAATGCGTCGCCGTGAGC
>CAVGIU010000095.1:3026-5260 GCA_963629425.1 Oscillospiraceae bacterium | reverse complement strand
TCAAAAAAGTCTGTGACTTTTTTGCACGCTTCAAAAACGCCACATTTTTTGTGAAAATAAATTTTCACGAAAAATCTCGCTGCGCTCGTCAAAAAGTCTGATGAATCAGACGTTTTTGATGGCTATTAATCTAATCACGAGCGGGGCCTTTGCCCCCTCGCGCTCCCCTGCTACTCTGTTGTTTGACCTGGCAACATAGGTTTTTGACAGTCTGAGAAAAAGCAGAGCCAAATGGCTCTGCTTTTCTACTATATTTCGGCACACGGGGTAGGAAAGTTACGGAATCTGAGAGAAGGGGAAGGAAGAAGTGTAGGGAGGAGTCGTGTGCCGCGATGAATTTCAGACGTGCAGGCCGGCTTCGTAGCCTTCCTGGATGTTCTTGAAGCCATTCTTTGCGCTGGATGCGTCGCCGGCAACGATGACTTCATACTTTGCGCCTTCGAGCATTGCCGCAACGCTGCCGTCGGGCTTTACGCCGGTGGCATTGACGATGGTTTTCACGCCGTCGATGCGTACGGAAACGCCGTCCTTTTCATAGCTGACTGCGTCGGCCTCAACGCTCGTTACGCGTGCCGAGGTCTCGACCTTGACGCCGTACTCCTTGAAGCGCTTAAACACGACTTCGTTGGGGATAGGCTCGCCGTCGAGCATAATATCCGGCTGCATCTCGATGATGGTTACATCCTTTGCGCCATGCACGGCCATGTGGTCAGCCGTTTCCGCGCCGACGAGACCGCCGCCGATAACGACAACTTTATCACCGAACTCGAGCTCACCGCGCAGATACTTGTGGGCGATCTCGCTGTTGTCGCGCAGCCCGGGAACGGGAGGCATTGCGGGGTTGGAGCCGTTTGCAACGATGACCGCATCGGGCTCAAGGCTGTCAACGAGCTCACGGGTTGCCTCGGTGTTCATGCGAACATCCACGCCGAGCTTTTTGAGTGTGTGCTTCTGCCACACGATGAATGAACTGAAGTCGCCCTTGCCGACGGGAACGGAAGCAACGATGAACTGGCCGCCGAGAACGCCGGCCTTCTCAAGCAGGGTGACCTTGTGACCGCGCTGAGCCGCAACTATCGCAGCCTCGCAGCCGGCTACGCCGCCGCCGATGACCACAACGTTCTTAGGTTGTGCAACGGGGCTGAGGTCGTACTCGGTCTCCATACCGGTCAGGGGGTTAACCATGCATCTTACGAAGTTGCCGCGGTTGTTCTCGCCTATGCAGCCCTGCAGGCAGCCGACGCAGCGCAGAATATCGTCGTACTTTCCGGCTGCAGCCTTGCGAGGCATGTCGGGATCGGCAAGGGATGCGCGCCCCATGCAGCAGGCGTCCGCCTTGCCGGATGCAATGATTGATTCGGCAACGAAGGGGTCGTTTATCTTGCCGACGCCGAGGACGGGAACGCTGACGGCCTTCTTTATTTCATACGCATTGTCGATGAATGCGGCGCGTGCGGTGCAGGAGGGGGGAAGCACGGCGTACAGGCTGCCGTATGCGCCCTGGGAGACGTTAATGCTGTCGATACCGGCCTCCTCGGCGATACGGGCAATGACCTTTGCCTCTTCGATGGCAAGGCCGCCGGGCAGATATTCGTTTGCGGTCAGGCGAAGCTGAATGGGGAAGGCTCTGCCGCACTTTTCTCTTATATCATCGATGATTTCAATCATGAAGCGGCAGCGGTTCTGGATAGTTCCGCCGTATTCGTCGCAGCGGTGGTTGGAGAAGGTGGAGAAGAATTGCTCGATGAGGTAGCCGTGCGCACCGTGGATCTCAACGCCGTCGAATCCTGCAAGCTGAGCGCGGCGTGCGCAGTCGCCGAAGGCCTTGACGAGCTCCTTTATCTCCTCAACTGTGAGCTCACGGGGAGTTTCGCCCATGGTGGGGTCTTTTATAGCCGAAGGAGCAACGCAGCGAACGCCGGTGACGGCGCTGGTCGTCTCGCGGCCTGCGTGGTAGATCTGCGCGAACATCTTTGCGCCCTGTGCGTGAACCTTGTCGGTAAGGATCTTGAAGCTTGCTATCTGCTCGTCCTTCCAAAGTCCTGCAAGGTTATTCGAGGCCGCAGCCTCGGGGACGATGCATATATCTTCGGTTATTATAAGACCGAAGCCGCCGCGTGCCTTTCTTTCATGATAGGCAATGAACTTCTCGGACGCGTAGCCGCCGCCGCGGCAGTAGCTTGAATCCATTGCGGAAACGATAAGTCTGTTCTTAATAGTAGTCTGATTGATAG
>CAVGIU010000095.1:0-3016 GCA_963629425.1 Oscillospiraceae bacterium | reverse complement strand
ACGGTTCAAATATCTTCTTGAGTGCCATAGCATTTGCCTCCATATTAATTATGTGATTCAGATTCAAAAAAGATAGAGCGCGCTGCAAGACGAGCTGGCTGCGCCAAGTTGCTGACAGGCGCGGCAGGCGGAGAGTCAAGCAAAATTAGAACGCGCTCTATTATGGTTTTAAAATAATACAGATTTCGCTGCACGTCAACAGGTTTTTTCGCGTTAGTTAAAAGTTTGTCCAAAATAAACAAAAAATTAGAACGCATTCTGTAAAGATTATAGAAAAGCTTCGTACCCACTTGACAAGCATTTAACCATGTGCTAAGCTTCAGATGCTGACAGGCGGAGGGTTTAGACACAAAATCTGAAAATGCTCAAAAACGTCAAATTTAAATGGAGGTTCCAATTATGGCTCTGGCAAAACTGAAAAAAGCGCCCGGCTATCGATGGTGGGTGCTTGTAATGAACTGTATTGCTTACGGCTCGTTCTTTATGACAATACAGACCACCAACGCCTTCGGCAACGCGATCTCGGCCCAGTGGGGGCTGAACGCAACAAAGCTTTCTCTGCTGTACACCGGAATTATGATAACTTTCGCATTCACTGCCGGTCTCGGCGGCAAGCTCGACAGCAAGATCGGAATGCGCAAGACGGTAACGCTCGCACTGCTCATTAATATGGTCGCGGCGCTGCTGTACATTCCTTTGGGCAAGTTCTACTGGGCAGTATTCGCTCTTCGTATCTGCCAGGGCTTCTGCGGCGGCTTCATCGCATCGGCAGGCGTTGCAGGAACTACCCTGTGGTTCCCCGTCAAGCAGCGCGGCCTCGCATCCGGCATCACAATGGGTGTCATTGGCCTCGGCTTTTCCATCGCAACGGCTGTTGCACCGGCAATGCTCGGAACAATGAGCTGGCAGCTCGCCATCGCACTTCTCGTCGGCGGCAGCAGCGCAGTTATTGCAATAGTATATTTCATGACCGTTCGTTCCGTTAAGGACAAGTACGGCGTCAGCGCCATCGACGATATGCTTGAACAGACCGAAACGGTCGCAGCAGCGGCAGATGAAGATAATGAAGTTCTTCCCAAAACCATGAAGGAAGCCCGCAAGAGCAAGAAATATCTTGCTGCCGGCGTCTTCGCTTTCGGCAACGCATGGCTGACCTACGGCTTCTCGGCATTCCTCGCAACATTCCTTATTAATGACCGCGGAATTCCTTCGGATTCTGTAACTGCAATTCTGTCCATCACATTCATAATCACCGTTATCGCATCGCCCCTCGCCGGCGTGATTTCCGACAAGGTTTTCGGCGGCAAGCGTTACCAGACTCTGATGATCGCAACTGCACTGACCGCAGTTACCATGGTACTCGCAACATTTGTTTCCGCATCGCTCATCCCCGTCATCCTTGTTCTGGCATACGCATCCGTCTCGATGGGCTGCGGCCCGTTCTGGGCTCTGCCCAGCCAGCTTTTCAGCTCCGAGATCACGGCTGAGGCCTGCGGCGAGTTGACCCTCATCGCAAACATCGGCGGAATCATCGTCGGACCTCTCATGTCGCTGATAATCGACGCGACCGGCTCCGGTCTCATCCCGCTGATCACCGTTGTTATCTTTGCCGTAGTAAGTATCTTCTGCGCACGGATCATCCGCAAGTAACCTTAAATCAAAATAAATCATTCACTAAAAGTAATAAAAAATAATAAAAAAATAATTTAGGAGGAAAATATCATGGAAAAGAAAGTCGTTGTTATCACCGGAGCAGGTAAGGGTATTGGTCTTGCAGGCGCTAAGAAGTTTGCAAAAGAAGGCTGGAGCGTTGCAATGCTCGGCCGCACCGAGGCCGACGTTATGCGTGAGGCCGAGGCTATCAGAGCAGCAGGCGGCGACGCTACCGGTTTCAGATGCGATGTTTCCAAGTATGATGACTGCGCAGCGGCAGTCGCGGCAGTTATCGAGCGCTACGGCAAGATCGACTGCCTGTATAACAACGCGGGCATCCTCGGCGACCGTCTCGGCATCCTTGAGTTTGACCCCGAAGCTTTCAAGGAAGCATATAACGTCAACGTATTCGGCACGATGTACATGATCCAGCTCGTAGCACGCACCATGGTCGAGCGCAAGATCGAGGGCGCTATCATAAATACCTCATCCCTCAATGGCGAGACCATCACCTGGGATCCCGTCGGCTACATCACTTCCAAGTGGGCAATTAAGGGCATCACCCGCACCTGCGCATTCCAGCTTGCCGACTATAAGATCCGTGTAAACTGCGTAGCTCCCGGCGCAACCGTTACTCCGATGGCAAAGGCCTCTTGGGAAAACCCCACCGTATACAAGGCACTCGCAGAAATGCACCTGCGCAACATGTGGATTCAGCCCGAGCAGGTCGCCGATGCGGCTTACTTCCTGGCAAGCGACGCATCCTACGCCATCAACGGCCAGATCCTGAATGTAGATGACGGCTACTGCGTAGGCAAGTCCGTTGACTTCTCCACCATTGGTGCTCAGCACTGATGAGAAAAACCGAAATATACAACATAACATAAAGATAAAGAGGAGAAAAGGCTATGAAAGTGACAAAGGCTGAATGGAAGGCTCTCAGCGACCGCTATGAGCTCGCCCTGCGCCCGACACAGCATGCCGTCGCAATGAAGTTCTGCAAGACCAAGGAGGATGCTGAGGCTATCCCCAACATTCAGTTCTTCCGGGGCGTCGGCACCGGCTGCAAGGCAATCGGCATGAGTGCAAACTTCCATATAACCGTCGGCATCACCGCCGATAAGTTCATGAGCACATACTGCGCGATAAACTGCGGCCTGCTCAAGCAGGATCAGGACTGGTGGGATGGCGTGCTGCTTGCAAATCCCCCCTTCAAATGGCATCCGAGTGTTGAGGCCGCAAAGAAGCATATGCAGGCTCTGGCTCCGTCCATTCCCGACGAGCCCTACTACGCAATGGCCTGCTCCACCCTCGACAGCAACGATATAGAGGAGCCCGACGTTATCGCTCTCCAGCTTCCCAC
>CAVGIU010000094.1:0-5346 GCA_963629425.1 Oscillospiraceae bacterium | reverse complement strand
CAGTGGACTTTTTGTCTATAATAATATAGATTTGGTATAACAGTTCGGAGGTGACGCATATCAACAGGCAAAAATATATGGCGGAGCTTTCTAAACTTTTGGCGTTCATGTTCAAGGAGGATAAGGAAGATATCCTTGCACAGTACAACAAAATGCTCGATGAGGCCGACGATGAGCAGACACTGCTCGAAAGTTTCGGCTCGCCTACAAAGCTTGCCGTAACGATCTCACGCACATATAAACGCTCGGAGCGCAAGCTCGCGGTCGAGACCGATTCCAAGACTGAAAAGCCCGCAGAGGAGCATATAATCGTAACTCCCGTGAAAAAGGAGAAGGAAAAGCCGTCTGTTACGGAAACAGGGCTTTCGTATGCGGACATAATTGAGGAGATCCGACGCGAAAAGGCAGCGGAGGAGGGCGTGGAGTATAAGCCCATGTTCTATGATGAGCCCGAGGAGACCCCGACCATTCAGGAAGCTCCCGAAGAGGAAACAGCGGTTGCCGAGGAAGCTCATGAGGAGACTCAGCCGGAGAAGACCGCAGCCGAGCAGGCGCCTATAGAGGAATCTGTGCCGGCAGAGGAGGAAACTGCCTCTGAGGAGACGGAGACCGAGTCGGACGAGTCCGCAGCCGAAACGGAAGAGCCTGAGGCGACGGAGGAAGCAGCGGAAGCTCCCGAAGAGGAGACTACCGTCGTTGAGGAGCCCCCGGCGGAGGCGGATGCTCAGCCCGAGGAAACTCAGGAAGAGGAAGCGTCCGCGGAAGTCGAGCAGCCCGAAGAAGCTGCCGAGGAACCGGAAGCCGAGGCAGAACTCGTGTTTGAAGAGCTCGAGAGCGTCGAAGTGCCCGAGGAGACGGTGCGGTATAAGACGAATGTTGCGCTGCTTATCCTTTATCTTATCTTTGCAATACCCATCGGCCTTGTGCTGCTGGTGCTTTCGATAGTGCTCACGCTCGCCCTGCTCGGACTGGGTGTTCTTGTGGTCGCCATAGGCGTGAAAGTCATCTCGTTCGCGTTCTCAACGCTCGTCATATTTGCGGATATCATGCTGTGTGCCGGAGCGGTGCTGATAGCGTTCGCGCTTGCGCTCATCCTGCTGTGGCTCGGTATACTGATGCTCGTGCGCGGCATTAAGGGCGTTGTCGGCGGTGTGGTGTCAATTGGAAGAAAATTCTGCGTCAAGGAGGTATCGGTCAATGGATAAGGCATGGAAGATATTCTCCACCATTGCGTTGATAGCTCTTATATTGGGAGCACTTTGCATCCTCGCGGGCATTGTCACCGGCGGCGATACGCAGAGAGTCAAGGATATATTCTTCGCGTCCTATGATTTAGAGAATAAGATTGAGGCGCTGCGCTCGGCTCTCGGCATAATGCCGCTCGGCTGATACGAGGCATATAAAATTAAAACCTCGGTGATACAGGGTATCACCGAGGTTTTTGCTGTTTTATGATCACTCCATCAGCACCCAACAGTCGGTGTCGGGGGCAGTGGAGCATATGGGGACAACGCGCATTTTCGTGTCGCCGAGCGTGACGTAGTCGGCGCATTTTGTGACGATATCGGCAGCGGAGGAGCTCTCCGTCGAGTAATAAACTCTGTCGAATACCTTAAACAGAATATCCGCGCTCTGCCCTGTCACGGTGTCGCCGCCGCTTTCAAAGGCAGACGAGCTCGTTATCTGCACGCTCATCTTCGCCGACGCAGAGCGCATTGCGCGCGTTACGCTTATTCCGAAGCCGGAAACTGCCGTCAACGGTGTGGGCGTTACAGCCGAGCTCGAGGAGTAAGCAAACTCGACGCCGCTAACCTCAGGCAGACGCATGCCCAGCAGCACGATCTCGTCGACACCCATTTTTGAAAGCTCGCTGCACAGCGAGGTGATGTAGCTCTTTACCGTCGCGTTCGTCGGGTCGAGCCACGCGCCGCTCGAGTCGGAATAGGCCTGCCCGGCGGTCGTTTTCAACGTGAGCTGGGTATAGCGCGAGGCAAGAGTGTTGTCCACAAAGCAGCACATGCGCACGGCGACGTATTTGCCGCTTTCCTTGAGCGTGGATACGATCGACCCAAGATCAACCGTGCCCGAGGTGCCGTAGCCCTTGGCGATATCGGCCTGAGATTCCCAAACGAGCATGCCCGTGACGGTTTTTACGTCCAGCAGAACGCCTGTCGCGTCGGGGGATTTACTCAGATACGATTCGACGCCCGAGGCCGTGACCGATGCTGCCGGAACGTATACGAGCTTGACTGCACTGAGATCCTCCCCGGCGGTGGCCTTGATGTTCGAATAGTCTGCCTGACCGATCTCGAGCTGCGCGTTCACGGGCTCGAAGCTCTGCCGGACGACATTATCATCGTCAGTCTGCGCGATTTGGCTGCTGTCGTCTTCGAGAAACGGTATCTCAAGGTGCAGGCCGGAGTTTGTTACCACTATATATTTTTGCAGTCCGTAGAAAAGCATGACCACAAAGGCGATGACGGCCAAAATGATTATCGTGGCTATCAGCGCCGGTGCGGTCTTTTTGCGTTTTCCGCGGTAAAACTCAGAATTGTTTGCCAATTATATCAGTCCTCGATCTGATTTATGCGGCGTATGTGTCTCTCGTCGCCGGAGAATGGTGTGTCAAGGAAAGTGTCGACTATCTTCAGCGCAAGACCGTAGCCGACGACGCGTGCGCCCATCGCAAGGATGTTTGCGTCGTTGTGCAGCCTCGTCATTTCAGCCGAGAAGCAGTCGCCGCACAGAGCCGCACGGATGCCCTTGACCTTGTTTGCGGTGATGGAGATGCCGATGCCGGTGCCGCAGATTATTATGCCCTTTTCGCACTCGCCGCCGGCAACAGCGTGCGCGACTGCTTTTCCGTAAACGGGATAGTCGCAGCTGTCCTCGGAGTAAGTGCCGTAATCTTTGTATTCAAGGCCGCGCGCGTCGAGGTGCTTCATGACCTCCTGCTTGAGCGCCCAACCGCCGTGATCAGAACCCAATGCGATCATATCTTTGATCCTCCCAAAATAAATATTGCATTTATTATCTCACAAAAACGCCGCGACTACAAGCTAATTCTCAAAACGGCCAGCTCGGCAGCCATTTGAGCAGATTCGTCGCCAGCTGCGCGTTCACGCGGATGCCGGAAATGACGGGGTAGAAGGCGATAAACAGTGCGCAGGCAAGACCCGTCAGACCGTAGACGTTAAACTTCCAGCCCTTTGTATTGCCCTTCATGAGCTCAAACACACGCGCGATGGCCAGCACAAGGAACACCGACGAGGGGAAATAGTGATATTCAAACGTCGTGCGCGTTATGAACACCCAGGGCAGCAGCTGAGCAAGGTAGCCAATGACGATAAAAAGCGAAACATTATCGCGCCGCTTCACGGCAAAGACTGCGCACACTATCATCGCTGCAAGCCCGGCCCAGCACAGCACGGGATTCAAAAATGCGCCGAAGGACGAGCGTGTGCCGTCGTCAAAATATTTAAGATAGTACAGTATTGGCCTTTCGTCTATCACCCATTGCCACCAGCGCGAGGAATAGGGATGCTCGGTATGTACGCCCGAGTGGTAGCTGAACATGAACTTCTGATTGTCCAGCACGAGCTTTGCATAGTCAGAGGTGAAATACATGCCCACGCCGTGCATGCCGCTCGCCTGACCGTAGGGGTAATAGCTCATATAATAAATCATAGCCGGAACGACGATGAAGAAAACGACGCAGAACGCACAGTTTTTAAGAAATGCCTTCAGCTCAAAATTGCGTATCCGGTGGATCAGCCAGATCACGGCGAGCCCCGCCCCGGCGTAGAAGCAGGTCCATTTGCACGCAGCGCCGACGCCGAAGAAAATCCCTGACAGCGCAAGGTCGCGCCTTCTGCCGTCTGTTATGTACATATACATAAAAAGATACATCAGCAGAATGAAGAACACGGCGTAGCTGTCAATGGTCGCGATCCTGGTCTGCGCAAAGTGCATGAAATCAAAGGCGAAGATCGCCGTTGCGCAGGCGCAGATACGCGTTGATGAGAACATGCGCTTAAGCAGCATGTACATCACCGGCAGCATCAGCACGCCGATAAGCGCGCCGGAAAAGCGCCAGCCGAACGGTGTCATGCCGAACAAGCTGATGCCTATTGCGATGATGAGCTTGCCCAGCGGCGGATGCGAGATCTCATAGGGGTAGATGCCTTCTATGTTCTCAAACGCCGTGCGCGCGTGGTATATCTCGTCAAAATACGTACTGTTTGTGTAGTGCTGATACTCCGGCACGGTGTCCTGCTCGTCAAAAAGCTCGGGTGCGTCGGAGCTTTCGCCCACGAGCTCGCCGGCGCAGCTTATGGCCATTTCGCCGAGCCAGACTTCGCCCGCCGCCGTAAGGCGGAGATAGCGCGCAGCGCCGAGCCGGAGCTCGTCGAGCTCAACGTCGTTCCACTTAAACAGCGCAACGTAATTTTGCTCAAAGCTTGCAAGGTCGAACCAGCTCTCGCCGTCGTCGGAAGCTTCGATGCGATAGCTGCCGGTGTTGAGGCCGGAGTAGATGGTTATGCCGTCTATATCCCTGACCTGCCCGAGGTCGACCGTCACGCTCTCGCCGCTTTCAAACTCATGGAACGACTGCGGCGCGTCGGTATCGCCGAGACCGACGAAGGCGGCAACGGCGTACACGAGCGTTATTATGCCGAGAGCTATCGCGTCGTGCCGGCGGAAGGCGCTTTTCGGCCTTTCCTCAAGCGTAGCCGCGGCGGGGGAGGGGCAGCCGAAGAAAAACAGCCCTATGAAAAGCAGTATCAGTATCGGAAAAACATATGTAAGCCGCACGTTGCGCCTCCGAAGTCAAATAATGATTTATTATATAGAATACTTTGCCGCTTGTCCACAAAACAGGACTGCGGTCTTAAAAATTTAACATATATTTTTGTAACTGCTTGACATAATGAGCATTTGGAGCTAAAATTAATCGGATAATATTTTAGACAACTGCGCCTGTTTGGGGATGAAGTATGCGCGCGGCTGTCATAAGATGCCCGGGGAGGCGTCTTTGCGAAAATATTAGATTCAATTTTACGGACGTAAGCGCTTGATGCTGCGTCTTACCCTTAAATTATCCCGGCATTTTTATTAAACCACCGCAAAATTCTTAAAGAATGGAGGTGTGTTTACTTTCTATGAACTTATGGTTAGCAATCGTTCTTATCGTTGCTTTTGGTGTTATAGGATTTGTTTTCGGTATGACTTACCGCAAAAAAGTCGCCGAGCGTGAGATATCCAGTGCAGAAGATGAAGCAAAAAGAATAATTAATGATGCCATAAAGAGCGCCGAGAGCAAGAAACGTGAGGCTCTCGTCGAGG
>CAVGIU010000093.1:0-5419 GCA_963629425.1 Oscillospiraceae bacterium | reverse complement strand
GAGTATCTTATATGTGATTATACCGCTCTTGCAACGAATGCGGCAAGCTGTGCGCGGGTGCATGCTTCGTTTGGATTGAAGGTCGTATCGGTCGTGCCCTTGGTGATTCCCTTCTCGACTGCCCACGATACGGGCATTGCGTAGTAGCTGTTAAACTGCGGAACATCGGTGAAGTTGCACCAGGTGCGAACCTCCTCCGAGCCGTTTGCACGCCACAGGAAGGTCACGATCTGTGCACGGGTGCATGCATCGTTTGGACTGAAGGTGGTCTTGGAGGTACCCTCGGTGATACCCTTTTCGACTGCCCACAGAACTGCCTTCTCGTAGAAGCTGCCTGCCTCCACATCGGTGAAGTTCGTGGTCTTGACCGTGGGCTCGGGGCAGCCGGCCGCACGCCAAAGCACAGTGACCGCCTGTGCGCGGGTGCAGGTGGCGTTGGGGCTGAAGGTCGTCGCAGTCGTGCCCTTAACAACGCTGCTCTGAGCAAGCTGCATGACGCTGTCATAGTACCATGCGCTCTCGGATACGTCCGTAAACGGATTTTCAAAGCTCTTGCTTTCAGTCAGCAGAGTCCATTTTGAATCCGTGCCGTGAGAGACCTTGTCCGAGGGAGATACCGTACCCATATATGCGACATACTCGCCGATCAGGGTGGGAACAGGTGCGCGGTCGGCGCCCAGGTACTGGCTCGCCGTCCAACAGCAGTCGGCTTCGGTCAGTCCCGTTGCCTCGAAGAATCCGTAGCCGCCGGACAGACGGTAGGAGTTGAGGGTGACGCGGATCTTGCCTTCGATTTTCAGAAGATCCACGCCGTTTATCGATGCCGAAACGACACGCTCACCTGCAGGCTTTGTAAGATCAAAGGTGTAGTCAACGCCGTAGAAGGTGTCAAGTCCGAATATGGACACACCGTCGGCTACTGCGGGCTTTCCGTCCTTGATCGCGTACATGTCGGCTACGGTGCTCATCCAGTTATAAAGCTGCTGCGGCGTCATATCGACCGCGCAGAGCAGGTTATTGGAATAACGGTAGAGCTTTGACAGCTCGAGCGTGGAAACGCCGATGCCGTCGGACGGAACAAAGCTCAGAACGCCGCCGCTTGCGGTGCCGAATACCGGCGAAGCGATGGAGACTACAGCGCCTTCTATGCCCTTTTCCTCATAGCTCTGCCACGAAGCCCATAGCTGTGCCTTGTGAATGAAGCTTGTCAGCTGAGTTTGGCTGAGCACCATGTCGTTATTGGTCTTCCCCTCGGCTTCGGAGCTGACTGCGTCCCAGCCGTTATCGAACTTGCCGAGAGGTGCGGACGCCCATGCATAGGTATCGTCATACCAGGGCTGAAGCGTCTCTGTGAGGGTCTTGTCGGGCTCGGTCTCGCTGAGCTTTACGGAATCGGCGGTAACGGTGAAGTCAGAGACCTTACCCTGCTCGTCAAAGCTGACTGTGAAAACATTCTTCGTAAGCGTCGTGCCTCCGCCGTTTACGATGTATATCTCCTTGCCGTCGGCATTTTTGACAGTCTCGATGTTGGCTCTGTGGTCATGGCCGTAAATGAGAAGGTCAACGCCGTGCGACTTCGTCACGCCTGTATAGGCCTGAGATTCGAGATCATAGCCGTCATTGCTGCCGCGTCCCGTATGAGCCGCAACAACGATGATATCCGCAAGATCCTCATCCGTTATCTTCTTGGTCCACTTATTGATCTCGTTTTCGAGTTCGCCGCTGGGATTATCAAGATTGCTGAACTGGAGATTGGGGTAGTTGGTGGCCAGGTCCCAGGTCGCGTTTGCGGCGTTGCCTATGCCTATTACAGCAACACGCACGGTGCGGCCGTTGCCCGCATCGAGGGTCTTGATGATATAGGGATCATAGTAGGAGCTTCCCGCCGCTGCATCCTCGCCGCGGAAATTCGTGCCGTCCTTGATGAGCGTAAGGTTTGCGCTCAGGACCGCTATCCCTGCATCGTCGGCCAGTTTTGTCTGAACATCTCTCTGTTCCGGCGTGAAGTTGAACTCATGGTTTCCCATTCCCCATACATCGTAGCCGATGTATTTCATTGCGGTGATCATGGGATTTTCCTTGTCGGCATTCTGCGTAATGGCATACTGCGCAACGAGGGTGCCCTGAATAGTGTCGCCGTTATCGATGAGTATGGTGTTTTCCTTACCGTACTCGGCGCGCTCCTTTGCGACCGCGGTGGCCACTCTGAGCATGGAGTTCAGGTCTTCCTTTTGGGTCGAAACATCGTTTGCGGTTGATCTTCCGTGCATGTCAGTCGTGGATAAAACAGCAAAGCTGTATGTGTCCTTCGCACTGTCAGCTGCGGCCTCCTCCCCGTCGGCAAATGCCGCGGGCATAAGACTTATGCACATGCACAGCACGAGTATGAATGCAAGAAGGCGCGAGTGTCTTTTCTTCATTCAAGTGTTCTCCTTTTCAATTATTTTTCGAGCGGTCATGCCGCTGTTCTGTACTCAACTATAAATCACTTTCGTATCAAAGTCCAGCGGCCATATATTTTTCATCATTATTTACAATTGGATGCTTCAAATTATTTAAATTTTGACGTGCTTCACGAAAACTTGACAAAGCCCGTGAGCGTTCCGAGGGGATAGCCGAGCATCCACTCGTTATCGCCGCACTTGGGACAGACCGTGCCTCTCTCGTGCAGCTCGTCGATATAAGCCTCGGCGCGCTGGATGTACATATTCGTTTTTACGACGTATTTGCACTTCGGGCAATAGACGAGGTAGTTTGCAAAGCTGTCATAAATGCCCTTTTTGCGATTTTCCTTCTCTTCATAGGAGAGGGCTCTCGGGAGGATATTATGATTTGTGTAGCTCATCGTTCCGCCTCCTCAGATCAGATGCTCGCGCTTAACGCTGTCATAATGCTTATCGAGGAAGGGCACGATGACGCTGCGCATAAGGCGCATATCGAGATTGAAGTAGTATACTGCAAAGAGCGCGGTGAGCGTAAGGCTGCCCATGCCCATTATTTTAGTCAAAACCTTCATGCTGCTTCTCCTTTCTTACCAGCCCATCTCATCGTCGAAGTCGACGAGGGTCGGGTCAACGGGCTCTTCATGCATAACGCTCTGCATATACTGGTTGACGGTCTTGCGCGCCTCATTCGTGGGAACTATGCGGCAGTCCATGAGAGCGTGCGGCATCCAAATGATATTGAATCTGTCGCGGTGCTTATGGAACTCCTCCTCGAGCAGGCCCTGAGCGCCGGCCATGCCTTTGCAGCCGATATCGTCGTACATGATAATGGTGTCACAGTTGAACTTCTCAGCGGTCTCCCACATCTGCATGAGGTGGCGGTTGCCGCCGACGGTGTGGGTACGCATGGGAGTTCTCGCGTGCCAGTCGGCTATGTCGCTCATCATGGTCTCTCGGTCGGTGGTGTCAACGATGTTGTGGCCGGTGAGCGAGTCCATGTTTATAACGGTCATGATGCCCCAGCAGTTATACAGCCACTGTACGCCGTGGGCGTAGTATGTCGAGCCGCAGGACCATGCCAGCGCACGGTGACGCGCGAGCGGGAACGGGTGGATGTTCTTGCGGACGCACTTTTCAAAGACCTTGTTGATCTTCTTATTTGCCTTCTTGAAGTACTTCGTGCCGCCCTGCTGATAGAAGTAGATGCGGAATAGCCCCTGAACGACGGAGTTGAGCGCGCCGTTATCACTCTTTGCGTAGATATCCCAACGGTTCAGTGAGCCGCGATTAAATTCGTTGGTATCCTCGATATGCTCAATGAAAGTATCCCAGTTAAACGGAACACCGAACTGCTGTTCGAGGAACTCTATCGCGGAATAGACCTCATGAATTCCAAGCTCCTTGGTGGTTGGATCATCGTACATAAGAGGCGAGGTGAATGGGTGCACGGCCTTCTTGCCGTCATTGGACAGCGCGCGCCACATCGCGGTGTTATCCATCATATTCGCATCGCAGGGGTTATTCGTTGTCAGCCAGCAGTTGCCGATATCGGGGTACTCGCCGTCGACGGCTACGCCGACCTCAACAAGAGGCAGGGTGCACATATCGCCGGGGATACCGCAGGCGACTGACTGATCAACGTAGTAGCAGCCGAGCTGCTTGCGCATAAGCGGAAGCATGAACGCCGCGTGCTGCTGCATGTTTATCGCATAATGTCCGGGGAAGCCGAAGATTATGTGCTTGGGCAGAGTGTAGTCAAACGCTACGGTGACATCCGACCATTTTGTCTCGCCGAGCCTACGGTCGGCGCGCAGGCTCTTCCACAAGGTATCGGTCGAGTCGGAGATCATGCAGTCGAGAGCATACAGGTCTGCTCTGAGCGCCTCGCCGCGGTCGCCCTCTATCCACTTATCGACCATCATGGGAGCGGCAAGATATGCCGACAGCCAGCGGTATTTCCAAAACGCCTTTGCGATGCGTATGGGGTCGTGCATGACGAATATAGCCATTTTGGCCCATGTGCACAGCCATTTGCAGAACGCAAATGCCGTATCTTTGACGCCGCGCCACTCACGGCGGGCATAGAAGTTTGTGCCTTCGATGTATCTTTGTCCTATGTAATGGCAGGGCTCGTCGCCTTTGAGGAAGTGCTCAAGGGTGCCGTACTGCTCTTTGATGCTTATTTTTCTTTTCCACATAGCTATTCCCCTTCTCAATTAGCCTGGAGCTTTTTGATCTCAAGCGATTCGACGAACGCCTGGAACCTCGTGCGGAGCTGACCGGTAGCCGCATTGGCGTAGTCGCGCTCTATCTGGCAGGTCGGTATCGCCGACGGAACATTCAGACCCTCGGCCAGCCATTTTGCTGCGATGGCGCGCTCGTAGCCCCAGTATTCGCAGAACTTCATGTTCTGAAGAATGATGCCGTCGGCCTTGTATTCCTTTGCGATATCGTACAGATACTGCTTGCGGGCAATGATATTCTCCGTGCCCATGGCGCGGGGGCACTCGTTTATCTTCATATAGTGCTCTGCCAGCGCGTCCAGCGGATGCCGGCCGGGCTCGACGACTATCTCCTCCCTGCCGGGCAGTGAGCCGAAGCAGTAGCGGTCTGCGACGACGCGTGCGCCGCACATCTCGATGAGCTTTGTGAACTCAGGATCGTCGATCTCCGAGCCTACGAGCATGACCTTTGCTCTGTAGTCGTGCTTCTCGTCCGGCTCACGAGTCTTGAGCTCCTCGGCCGTCTCGCGCAGCTTATCGACGATGAGGTACTTCGGGCATACGAGCGTAACGAGCTGGATGATGTGGAACTCGTAGCCGGTTATGGTCGGGTTATCGAGCTTGCGGTAGCTGCCGATCTCGGTTATGAGGCGGCATATCTCATTGTGCCGCTCGATAGCGTCCATGAGTTTTTCCTCGGAATAGTCGATGCCGTAGGTCTTCTGCATCGGAGCGATGATTTTCTTTTCGATC
>CAVGIU010000092.1:0-5430 GCA_963629425.1 Oscillospiraceae bacterium | reverse complement strand
AAAATGTGGCGTTTTTGAAGCGTGCAAAAAAGTCACAGACTTTTTTGACACGCTGCAAAAAATCCCCGTCTTTGACGGGGATTTTTTACGTTTTTATAAACAATTTCGCAATCGGTGGATTTTGCAATACAGTCATGTTATAATTGCTTGGAATGGAGTTGATAACATGCGAAAATTTATAGCTATGGCACTGGCGATCTGCTGCGTTTTATCCCTTTGCGCCTGCGGTAAGAAGGATACGGGCGAAACCGAGCGTGAGTGCGGCGTATATATAACGATGCAGGCAAGCGACGTTTTCACTGTTTCCTGCGGCACCGAGGCCGGTTCTGATTCATTCGAAACCGCGGACAAGTCCGCCATTAAGGTCGGTACCGTCGTTCACTTTGACTTTGCCGGAGACAAGGCCGAGAGTACAGAGCGCGCCGATATCGAATACAGCATCTGCATCTACGATAAGGAGCTCAACATCCTCGCAACAAAGTCCTTCGTCGATGATTTCTCCAACAAGGCGCGCATCGATATCACCGTGACGGAGGATCACAAAATCATAAATGCCAACGCCGGAAGCTGCGGCGGCGATGTCGTTATCGAAATGACGACGGAAACGGGCGATGACAATGTTTCGTACATGTCCCCCACTGTTTTCATGCCCGAGCGCAGCGACGCGGCCGCGAAGATAAACGAAAGCCTCGATGCCTTGGCTACCGAATACACTACCAAGACATATCAGGATAATTACGGGCATTACACGCAGAATATCGGCGACGGTACGGCAGAAGGGCTCAGCGCGTTTTCGATGGAGCGCACTATAAGGTCTCAGCGGGCCGACAGCGGAGTTATCTCCCTGCGCGTTGTTGACCGTGCTTCCCTCGGCACGACAAGTACGCTTAAGATAAGCGGCGTAAGCTACGATCCGCAGACCGGCGAGGAGCTGAAGCTCGCCGACCTCGGCGACAGCAGCGAAAAGATCGTTAACACCGTTTCGGAGAAGATCCTCGTTTCCTTCAACGAAGATTCCAAGTATCAGGGCATATTCTTCAATGAGGGCTATTCTGATACCATAAAGTCGCTCGTTTCCGACGGGCACTGGTATCTGTCGGCCGACGGTATCGTCATAATCGCAAATCCCGGTGAGATCTCCGACGCGGCAAACGGATTTTACGAATTCACCGTGCCCTACTCCGAGCTCGGCGATATTATAAAAAAGGACTACCTCCCTGCATCTGATCTTGACGGGACCGAGGGCGATATAAATGTCGAATTTGCCGCCGATAATGCGGCGACCGATCTCACCTTCCTCGGCAGCCCCGCAGCGGAGGATATGAAGTCTCTGCTTCTGTCCGCAAGCGGCAGCATCTACGATCTCGACGTTTACACGATAAACTACAACGAAGCTTCAAAAACATACAACATCGTAAAGCAGATACTCGCTTGCAGCGATATGTCCGACGGCGCGGCACTTGCGATAAACGCACAGCTTGAGAGTACGACGCCCACCATGGTCGTGCGCTTTAAGCTTGCAGACGGGACACAGGAGATCCGCCTTCTCTCGCTGGACGAAAACGGCGCAGTCAAGGTAACAGACCCCAACGCGAGCTCCGGAACCGTCATCACCTCGCGCCTGCCCTACACCGGGGACATCGACGGTGATAACAAGGACGAGACGATCAGCACCACCGCCGACGAGCAGGGGCTTACCATACTGAATATTGAAGCAAACGGCAGCACCTTTGGTGTCACGACCGGGATAAAGGAGCTCGGCAGCATCCGCCTGTTCGACCTTGACGGCGACGGTGTTCGCGAGATATACCTCGACGGCAAGGACGCAAACGGCGAGAGCATCACCTGCACCGCACTTTACTCGGCAGGCGAAGCTCAGCCGCTGCACCTTGCGCTGTTTGACAGCCAAAGTTACGCGCCCGGCGTAATTAAGGACTTCGAGGATGGAAAGCTCGTTTTGGATACCGAGATGAACATTCTCGGCACATACAAAGTCAAGAGCGTATATGCGCTGTCGGATAAGAGCTTTGCAAAAGCCTCCGGCGACATTGTTTTTGATAACAACACCAGCTATGTCACGACCTCAAAGAGTATTACGCTCTCAAACGGCAGTCTCCTCGCGACGGGCACAAAACTGCGCTTTACCTCAACCGACGGAAGCTCGGTCATAAACTTCGTCACAGACGGCGGCTTCACCGGCTCTATCCCCATAGCGAGCTCCGGCTCAGGCTGGACTATAGGCGGGCAGCCTGATACGAGCTTCTTCACTTCCCTGCCGTATAAAAATTGAAACTGAAAAAATACGCCGCGGCGCGGCGTATTTTTTATGCCATCTGCGGAAAAATATAGCCGAGGTGATATTATGAACACAGGCAAAAACGCAGACCTTCCGCTCGGTCTCGGTATGGCGCTGATGCAAAACGCGGACGCATTTTTATACTTTTCCGCCCTGGACGGTGTGCAGCAAAAACGGATCATCGAGCAGAGCAAGCAACTCAGAAGCCGCAAAGAAATGAAGAGCTTTGTCAATAATTTAAAGGCGAGCGGCTGAGAAAAAGCATTTGTTTTCCCAGAGTGGACACATCGCAAATTTGTACCTGTATTGCGGACGTTTTTTTGTCCAAAGACCTTGTATATTCCGACCGAATGAAGTAAAATTTATATATATACTATGAGAGGTGAATCGTATGGAATTACAGCTTAAAGACATTGAGCTTGCAGCCGAGAGACTCAAGCCTATACTGCATCATACAGAGCTCGATATGTCCTCCACCTTTTCCGCCATGACCGGCGGAGAGATATATCTCAAATGCGAAAATCGTCAGAAAACCGGCTCATTCAAGATCCGCGGCGCGAGCAATAAGATCGCAGCTCTCGTCGAGCGCGGCGACGTCAAAAGTGTAGTTGCCTCCTCCGCCGGAAACCACGCGCAGGGCGTTGCTTACGCGGCGCATAAATTCGGCATTCCCGCAACGATAGTCATGCCCGCAAGCGCTCCGATAGCTAAGGTACAGGCTACCGAGGGCTACGGCGCAAAGGTCATTCTGCACGGGGACTGTTACGATGACGCATACGCGATGGCCTGCACCGTCTGCGATACGGAGGGGGCAACGTTCCTGCATCCCTACAACGATCTTGAGGTCATCGCCGGCCAAGGTACTCTCGGTCTTGAGATACTCGGAGATCTTCCTACTGCCGATATCGTCATCGTCCCTGCGGGAGGCGGCGGACTTTTGGCCGGTGTCGCAGCCTGCATAAAGCAGATAAATCCGCGTGTTCAGGTCATCGGCGTTCAGGCCGAGGGCGCAAGCGCCATCGCACAGTCCTTCCGCGAGAAAAAGTACATATGCACTGAATCCGTCTCCACGATCGCCGACGGTATCGCGGTCAAATCGCCCGGCGATATTACGGTCGAGCTCATAAACCGCTACGCCGACGACGTCGTCACGGTAAACGATAACGAGATATCAGAGGCAATACTTCTGCTCATGGAGCGCTGCAAGCAAATAGTCGAGCCTTCAGGCGCAACGCCTGTCGCGGCAGTCCTCAAGGGCAAGGTCGACGTCAAGGGTAAAAAGGTCGTGTGCCTGCTCTCCGGCGGCAACATAGACGTCAGCTTCATCCAGTGCATCATCGCACAGGGTCTTGTTGCTCGAAACCGCCGAATGAGGTTCACCGTCACACTGCTGGATAAGCCCGGCAGCCTCGTGAAGCTGCTAAACGATATTGCGGAGCAGGGCGCGAATATCCTCACCGTTGAGCATGACAGGCTCAGCGCGGGGCTCAACCCCAATCAGACCAACGTACACATCGCCTGCGAAGTCGGCGGTAAGGAGCACGGCGAAAAGCTCCTGCGTGCGCTCGGCGACAATGGTTTTATTGTAAGCTTAAGCTGACAGGGCACCCTGTCAGTTTGAATAAATAAGGAGGAAAATTAAATGAAAACCGTATCAACAACAAAGGCTCCGGCAGCCATTGGCCCATATTCCCAGGCTCAGATAGTCGGAAACATGGTATATACCTCCGGCCAGGTAGGCATCGATCCCGCCACCGGTCTTGTCCCCGATGGCGTTGAGGCTCAGGCACATCAGGTGTTCAAAAACCTCTCCGAGCTTCTCAAGGCCGCCGGCAGCGACATGTCCAAGGTCGTAAAAACCACCGTTTTTATTAAGGATATGAACGATTTTGGCCTCGTAAACGGCATATACGCACAGTATTTCACCGAGCCCTACCCCGCAAGAAGCTGCGTCGAGGTCGCCCGTCTGCCCAAGGACGTTCTCGTTGAGTGCGAGGTCATTGCCGAGCTGTGAAAACTCAGCTTGAGCGTATGCTCGCCGGTAAGCTCTATGATCCGTCCGATGATGAGTTAGCCGAGCTGCGGCTTAAAGCGCACAAGCTCAGCCGCAGGTATAATAACACCGACGAGGATGAGACCGTGCTGCGCGGCGAGATACTATCTGAGCTCACGCCGGATGCGCAGTCGGGACTGTTTTTGCAGGGGCCTGTTTATTTCGACTACGGCATATTCACCCGCTTCGGAAAAAACTGCTACGCAAACTTTAACTTCACCGTCCTCGACTGCTGCCCTGTGACAATTGGCGACGATGTTTTCTTTGGGCCGAATTGCAGCCTGCTAACGCCTATGCACGCATTTCTCCCCGCAGAGCGCAATATTCGCTTCAAGACCGACGGCAGTATGTATGACTATGAATACGCAAAGCCGATAGTTATCGGCAATAACTGCTGGCTCGGCGGAAGTGTCACCGTCTGCGGCGGCGTTACGATCGGCGACGGCTGCGTTATCGGCGCGGGCAGCGTTGTTACGCGGGATATTCCTCCCGGTCATTTGGCAGCCGGAAATCCCTGCCGCGTTATAAGAAAAATAACTCCCGCTGACAGCGTTGAGCTAAAGCGCAACATATTATAAAAGGACAGAGGCAAGCGAAAAAAATGCTTGCCTCTGTTTTTAAGCATAAAAATACCGGCGCATGATGTGGGACATGCGCCGGTACAGTTTTAAAGATTAGAACTTAATGTCAACAGGCTTTCTGTCGAACATAGTGTTAACCTGCTTATATGCCCAGCCGAGCACCTTCTGATCGAGGTTCCAAAAATAAACTACGAACAGAACGCCGACTACCATACTGAACAGCTTAACGGACTTTTTGCAGAAATTGCACATTAGCGTTTCTCCTTTTTGAGCTGTTATTGATGCCAAACAGTTCGATATATCGGAGCTGTTGGCGCCTGTGTAGGTCAAAGAAATACTGTTAGAGTGCGGCTTCTCCAAGTCTTATTCAGTGCGATGCACCCCAACCCTATAATATCACCGGTCGGGCACCGCAATAAAGACCCATTGAAGCCTCAATTCGCCTCTAAAGAATTACTTCTTTGCAAGACCCTTCTGGCGAGCATACTCTGCTGCGCCGA
>CAVGIU010000091.1:0-5491 GCA_963629425.1 Oscillospiraceae bacterium | reverse complement strand
CTCTCTTCTCTCAGATCTTCGTTTTTTGCTCTACCCCAACTATTGACATAGAGCCCGAAAAAACTACAGGATAATGATCCTGTAGTTTTTTGAGCTTATTTAAAGCGTTTCAGTCTCAGAGCGTTGGACACGACAGAGATGGAACTTAGAGCCATCGCAGCGCCCGCAAACATCGGGCTCAGAAGCGGCCCGCCGAAAGCGTAGAACAGACCGGCTGCAAATGGAATGCCGACACTGTTGTAGAAAAACGCCCAGAACAGATTCTGCTTGATATTGCGGATAACGGCCTTGCTCAGGCGCAGAGCCGTCACGAGAGAGCCGAGGTGCGAGCCCATGAGCACAACGTCGGCGGATTCTATCGCAACGTCCGTTCCGCTGCCTATCGCCGCGCCGATGTCGGCCGAGGCAAGCGCCGGCGCGTCGTTTATGCCGTCGCCGACCATACAGACCTTTTTGCCTGCCGCCATGAGCTTTTCTATCTCACCTGCCTTGCCCTCGGGCAATACGCCCGCGAGAACACGGTCGATATTCGCCTTATCGGCGATCGAGTGAGCGGCTTTTTCATTATCACCGGTTAACATAATTGTGTCAATACCGAGATTATGCAAAGCTGATATCGCTTCGGGGCTGTCGCTCTTTATAGTATCGACTGCACCGAAAAGTCCTGCAAAGCTGCCGTTTATCGCAGCAAACATAAGCATGCAGCCGCTGTCTTCAAGCTTTGTGCGCTCATCAGAAGCCGTTATTTCAACGTCGTTTTCCTGCATGAGCAGCGCATTGCCGATGAGCACCTCGCGACCCGAAACGCTTGCTTTTATGCCGCGTCCCGGCACCGCAGTTATGTTCTCTGCCGTCGGCAAGCTCAGCTCTCTCTCTTCGGCTGCCTGAGTTATCGCCTTTGCGACCGGATGCTCCGAGCCGGATTCTGCGGCAGCGCATATGCAAAGAAGCTCATTTTCGGAAAGCGAGACGGAGTAAATGCTGCTGAGCTTCGGTTTACCCTCGGTGACTGTGCCGGTCTTATCAAGAACAACGGTATCTGCAAAGGCCATCGCCTGCAGCGCCTCGCCGCTTTTATACAAAACTCCCATCTCGGCTCCGCGCCCCGTGCCGACCATTATCGCCGTCGGCGTTGCAAGACCGAGCGAGCAGGGGCACGCGACTACGAGGACGGAGACGAAGATATTCAAAACAAACTCGATATCCTTGCCGTATAGTGCCCAAATCACCGCAGAAACTACCGCTATAGCCATGACTACGGGCACAAAAACTCCCGCGACCTTATCGGCAAGCTTTGCGATAGGCGCTTTTTTGCCCTGTGCGTCCTCGACCATACGGATTATCTGCGCAAGAGCCGTATCTCCTCCGACCTTTGTAGCGGTGAACACGATAAGCCCCTCGCCGTTTATGCTGCCGCCGGTAACGGAGCTTCCGACATCGAGCGTAACAGGCAGACTCTCGCCGGTGAGCATACTCAGGTCGGCACTTGAAGTGCCGGATGTGACGGTTCCGTCACAGGGGAAACGCTCGCCCGGACGGACAGTTATCACATCGCCCTCGCGCAGCTCGGATACAGGAACTTCGCCGGTCTCGCCGTGACGGGTGACTAACGCGGTCTCCGGCGCGAGCTCGGTCAGGGCTCGGATAGCGTCGGAGGTATGGCGCTTACTGCGTGCTTCAAGGTATTTGCCGAGCATGACGAGCGTAATTACGACTGCAGCGCTCTCAAAAAACAGATTCTCCGAATAGCTTGCGTCGCCGAGGGCGATCTTAACAACGGCATACAGGCCGTAAGCCAGCGCGGAAAACGTACCGACCGCGACGAGCGTATCCATATTCGGGTGGCCCTTGACGAAGCTACCGAAACCGTTAATGTAAAAATTGCGTCCGCCGATGACGATGGGCAGCGTGAGGGCAAGCTGCACGAGCGCGAAGGTCAGAGGCGCATGATGCGGCATCATGAACATCGGAAGCGGAAGCCCGGCCATATGCCCCATCGAGACATACAAAAGCGGCACGGCAAAGCATATACACAGGATAACGCGCTTTTTCATCGCATTGAGCTCCGCTTTCTTCTCGG
Source organism: Oscillospiraceae bacterium (assembly GCA_963629425.1). Taxonomy (GTDB): domain Bacteria; phylum Bacillota; class Clostridia; order Oscillospirales; family Oscillospiraceae; genus F23-B02. The sequence continues at coordinate 3,411 of CAVGIU010000091.1, read as the reverse complement.
CATCCTCTTTTTTGCGGTTTTCAGCTGCGAGAGCGTCGGCCGAAACATATTCCTGCGCGCCGAAGCTCAGACGCGAGACGAGTTCGCATATCTCGGGAGCGTCGAGGATATTGTCATCATAGACAATATCCATTTTTTCGGTTGTAAGGTTTACGGATACGCTCTGTACGCCCTCCTGCCGCTGCATGAATTTTTCAAGGCTTGCCGAGCAGGCGGCGCAGTGCATTCCGCTTATTTTAAAAGTCTTTTCAGTCATAGTATCACTTCCAGTTAGCATCCGCTAATTCAATTTACATATATATTATACCAAGCTCTCAGAAAAAATAAAGTGATATTTTCGACAAAAAGCAATTCCCACAGCGCATGTTTGGCTGTGGGAATTGCGTCAGCCGGCAAGGCAGCCGAGGAAGATGGGCACCGCCCATCGGCGAAAATAAAGACATCGGGCGTTGTTTTGCCATGCGAAAAGCCGTGTATGCCCTTGTCAACCGACGCTTTGCTCACATTATAAAGTACATTATCGCCGCGGCGGCTCCACTGCCGATGAGCGTTGACAGTGCGGCCACAAGTGCGGTCGGTATCCTTCCTCCCCGCAGCGAACCGGTGTAGGCTCCGGCCGCCTGCTTTGCCTCGCTTAAAAGCTGCGAACGCGTGACTCCGGCGGTTTTCATATAGTCCTCGCGGACGATGAATATCGCCTCCTCGAACACCTTAGGGTCGGGTGATTTCACGACTATGACCCTTTTTGCGACGCCCTTCACCACATCTAACGCCTCCCTGTCGTCAGTTTTCTGTGTGTAGCTTAACCGTCTGAGCATGCTTTTATACCTCAAGCTCGCTCTTCAACGCGAACGGCAAGGACGGTCATGTCGTCGGAATAGCTGCAATTGCGCTCGGCTGCCTTAAGTGTATCGCGTGCAAGTGTCTTCATATCGTTGCCGCAGGAAAGCAGCATATTGCGCAGCCAGGCATCGTCCGAGTCGCCGACAACGCCATCAGAGGCTATGATAGCCGTGCTGCCGGGCTTTAAGCGCATGCGCACGATATCCGGCGCGGCACCGGCAACGCCGCTGAGCCCCGGCGCAAAGTTTTCACACTTTATTCTGCGTATTCCTCGGCTGCCGCTGACGTAGCTGGGTGCAGCACCGTATTTGTAAAAGCAGGTCTCGCCGGAAAACAGGTCAACGCACATGAGATCGACTGTTGCAAAGCCCCAGTTATCGCCACACTTAAGCAGCATAACCGAATTAAGCGTTTTCATCGCTACCGCCGGATCCACTCCCGCCCGCAGGAAGCCCTCGAGAATGTCTATTACCTCGCGACTCTCACTCGCGGCGGCCTCACCGCTGCCCATGCCGTCAGAGAGAATAACACACAGGACACCCTCATCGGTCTTGAAATAGGTACCCTTATCGCCGCTTACCTTCTCCCCTTTTTTCTTGAGCGCAGCTATACCGACGGACACAGCCAGGGGCTCTGCCTCCATAAGCACAAGCTTTGCCTCACTTTCGTTTTGGCTTTTGAGCCTGCACAGGCGCACACCGAGAATGCCGGACAGCTTATCGAGATAACCGTCCTGCTTTATCAGGAGCGAGAGCGCACCGCTTTCGATAACGGCGCGCAGCCTGCCGCGTGCATCGCGGTAAACGGCAGCATCTGCGTCGATATCCAGCGAGAGAAGATAGCGGATAAGCCGCCTCTCGGCGAGATGGTCGGCTCCGTTGGTTCCTGCCAGCTCCTTTGATACGGAGCCAAGGATCTCGGCCATATCCGAATACTGCCCCCATGCCGTATTTCGGCTCTCGCGCAGTGACTCGGAAAACTGACGGCGATAAGCCGCCGCGCGCAGCTCTGCGTTGACCGCCGTCACGAACGCGTCGGGAGTTTTGCACTTTTCGGTGAAGCGGCGAGGGATATCGCCTTTTTCAAGAGTGCCGCGGCTGAGCATTTTCGGTATCGCGTCGTTGAGTGCGGAAAGCGTGTCAATATAATCTCTGTTCCAGCAGCGGTTTTTCTCCTTACACTTAAGGCAGACGCTGTCAGCCGCGCGGTCAAAAACCTTTGCGGGGTCTGAGTCGTTATACTGCTCGTCGACGTTGCGGCGTACGATCTCATACAGGTTGCCGTAAGCCTTGCTCAGCCCCATGACCCGGCGCGCAACGTATCGGCGCAAGCCGGATTCGCCGCTGCCGCCCATAACAGGCTGCACCATCGAGCCTGCGCGATTCAAAAAGCCCGAGGGCAGGAGCAGAAATATAACAGACGCGGCGAAGACCTCAAACAGCGAATTTATCTCCGCTTGGAACGACCACGCGCATGCCACAGCGGCGGCGTTCGCGATGATAAATGCGAGAATAAACAGCAGCCTGCCGTGGCGGTTGAACACGCCCGACAGCAGTCCCGCGAATGCGTAGGCCATCGTGTAGAAAGGCAAGCCGCCCGCCGTTAGATCCATAGCGATGCCGAAGGCCGTACCGATAGTGCAGCCGGTCATGATGCCGCAGCGCAGCGTGCAGGTCATGACGATGATCAGCGCCAAAAGTCTGCCGAGCGATACTGCGCCGAAAAGCTCAATCTGCGACACTGCCATAAGCAGCACCGCCGCCGTTATCAGAACGCTGCCGGTGTACCTCAGCTCCTCAGCCTCCGTCGTGCGCTCGGCATCGCTGAGCGCCTCGCGGAAAAACCAGCATCCGCCAAAGGAAAATACCGTTTCTACCAGCACGACGGCCGCGGCGGGAGCCTGCGTGAACACCGAGGTGAAACTCGACAGTATTCCCGTAGAAAGCGCAGCTATGGCTGCGATGCTCGGCGCAAATACGCTTTTCTTTGCAAGTCTCGTGTCCTGAAACGCAAAGCTTATTGTATACGCCAAAACGATTGCCGCAAGGTAGCGTATGCTCCCGGCAAGGCCGCTGCTTATTATGTAGCCGATCGCCGCACCTATAAGACAGCCGACACCGCTGAGTCCCGCGCCCGAGGCGGCGACTGCCGCCATGCCGAACGGCCCTGCCGAGCCGAGCAGACGCGCCGATGCCAAAAGCAATCCTCCGATCAGGTGCATCACCGCATAGGCTGCGCTTATTACCTCCTTCGATGTGCGCTCCACCGCACTTTTTCCTATCGCACCCTTTATAGCCGCGATTGAACCTTTCATGTCCATTTTTCTCCTCCGTAAGTTTACATAAAGTAATAATAATTATACTTATGTAATTCTCCGAAGCGTGTCACTCGGCGCTGTTGAGAAATGTTATTTGCGCATGGAAAATACGGAGAAATAATATCACGGCGTTTTGAAAGTAAAAAAAGGCTCTATAATAAATGTTGGGGTAATGTACTTGATAACCTGTATGTTAAATTGTCAAGGAGCGGTGAAGGTTCTTTCGGTTAAGCCGAAAAGTATCCCTTCAC
>CAVGIU010000090.1:1887-5892 GCA_963629425.1 Oscillospiraceae bacterium | reverse complement strand
TATCCTCATAGGCCTTATATATGCCCGTAAGTGCCGCCGTGCCGGAGACCTCAAAGGGTGCGACTATCTTCACGTTTGCGTCGGTGATGCCGGCTGTGACCATTGCGTTCATGTACATGTCCGGGGTGCACCAGGTGATGTTTTTGACCTGAACGTCGAGCCCCTTGCCCTCGGATAATGCCTCAATGTACACGCAGGAGATAGACTTCGAGCCGATGAGACTTTCATCGACCAGCCCATTGAGGTACTCGCGTTCCTCGGCGTTCGTGACCGTCAGCTCCTTGACGTCGCCCTGAGAGATTCCGAATTCCTTGTATACATACGAGATATCGTCTGCATCGAGGTCGGCGCCTATGACCGTGCGGCTACCCTCAATGGTGTCGGCAAAGGCCATGCAACTGCCGAGCATCAAAACGCAGAGAATAAGGGAAATTACTTTTTTCATTTTAAAACTGTCCTTTCACGGATGTCCTTTACGGAAGTTCAACCATTGTAGTATATGTGAACTTCGTTTGTGTTAACAAAGGATTAATTGTGCAGTTAGATAAATAATAATTTAACGCTTTAAAGTTGTTGACATACTGTGAACAATGTGCTAACATACGCTCATAAATCCTATGAAACCTCAAGGATCGCAAGAGACTGGAGGCGGAGGATGCTCTGGAGAATCCCGAAAGGGTGCCGAAGGTGTAAGGCGCGATGCGCCGAATCTCTCAGGCCAAAGGACAGAGGAAAGCATAAATTTTGATTTTAATATGTTTTTCTGATATGTCTCCGGAGCTGCTGATTAAAATTCAGCAGTTTTTTGTTTTTTAAAACAAGGAGGAAAAAAGAAAATGGATGCAGTATTGAAAATCGTCCAGACCGTGAACCTTTATCTGTCGGATTATATCCTTATAATTCTGCTTGTCGGCTGCGGTCTGTATTTCAGCTTTAAGACCAAGTTCGTCCAGATTCGCTGCTTCGGCGAGGGCTGGCGCAAGGTCTTCGGGAACTTCTCGCTGCACGGCGGCAAGCATGAGGGCGGCATGAGCTCGTTCCAGGCGCTTGCGACGGCCGTCGCGGCTCAGGTCGGCACAGGAAACATCGTCGGCGCATCCGGCGCTATCCTCATCGGCGGCCCCGGCGCTATCTTTTGGATGTGGATCATCGCCTTCTTCGGCATGAGCACTATCTATGCCGAGGCGGTCCTCGCGCAGAAGACTCGCGTTGTCAATCCCGACGGCACTGTTGCAGGCGGCCCTGTTTACTACATCAAGAAGGCCTTCAATAACGGCTTCGGCAAGTTTATGGCCGGCTTCTTCGCAGTTGCGATCATCCTTGCGCTCGGCTTCATGGGTGCAATGGTTCAGTCCAACTCCATCGGCGAGAGCTGCCAGAACGCATTCGGCATTCCGTCCTGGGTCATGGGTGCTATAATTGCGGTTATCTGCGCTTTCATCTTCATCGGCGGCGCGCACAGCGTTGCGGCTGTAGCAGAGAAGATCGTCCCCATCATGGCCATCCTGTATGTTGTCGGCGGCCTTGTTGTCCTCGTCTGCCGCATCCAATACATCCCCGAGACCTTCGGTCTCATCTTCAAGTACGCATTCAACCCCACTGCCGTCATCGGCGGCTCGATAGGCTTTGCAATAAAGCAGGCTATCTCTCAGGGCGTAAAGCGCGGCCTGTTCTCCAATGAGGCCGGTATGGGCTCGACTCCTCACGCACACGCGCAGGCAAAGGTCAAGAGTCCCCATGAGCAGGGCGTTGTCGCAATGATCGGCGTGTTTATCGACACCTTCATCGTTCTCACCATGACCGCCCTCGTCGTTATCTCGACCATGTACGCCGGCGATGGCATACTCTCCGGCGTTATGACCAGCTCTGAGAATCTCGATGCACTGGGTGTTGCAAAGACCAATCTCGCTCAGCTGGCTTTCGGCAGTGTATTTGGCGAGAGCATCGGCAGTGCGTTCGTCGCCATCTGCCTGCTGTTCTTCGCGTTTACGACCATCATCGGCTGGAACCTTTTCGGCCGCATCAATATTGAGTACCTGTTCGGTAAAAAGGCGGTTTTGCCGTACTCGATCATCGCCATCGTGTTTATCTTCCTCGGCTCAGTTCTGTCCAACGACCTCGTATGGGAGCTGACGGACATGTTCAACCAGCTCATGGTCATCCCGAACGTTATTGCTCTGCTTGCTCTCAGTGGACTGGTCGCAGCCAGTGCCAAGGCCGGCAGCAGCGAGACCCTCGAAAATAAGAATAAGTAAGATCAGATTTTAATGAAAAATGCAGAGCTTTCGGCTCTGCATTTTTTCAATATTCTCTTTTCATTACCGCAAGGAACGAGCCTGCGCTTGTCACAACAAAGTAGCCCAGCGCTGTAAGCAGCGCTTTTTTCATGTCCTCACTTTTAACGTCAAACGAAGCGAGCGTTCCGTTTACGCGCTCGATCCAGTAGCCGGAGAGCTGTATCTCCTTTTCGGCCAGCGCCGTGTCCGCCAGCGCGAGGATGATCGTCAGCACCATAGGCATCACAAGGCATATTGCGATAGCTCCGCCGGTTCTCTGCAAAACGGTGCTTACAGCGAAAAACAGGGAAGCCTCCGCGAGCATGACGGCCAGCTGACACAGCAGTATCTTCACAGTACCCGTATCAAACGGCTGCTCTCCGGGGGCGCAGAATACAGTTCCGACGAGATAGCCCGCCGCCATGCAGGCTATCGTCATTACAGCCGCCGCAAACAAAACGGAGATCAGCTTTGCCGAAAAAATTCCGAGGCGGGTGTATCCGCGGGTGACAATGTTGCGTATCGTGCCGGAGACATAATCCTCACAAATAAAAAGGGGAACGAACACGCCGATGACCATGCTCAGAGTTCCGCCGGATACCGCGCCTATCATGACTTGCATGCCGTCTATGCCCATTTGACTGACATCCACGACGTCCTTTTGCATGAGATATGTCGTGTAGGTCGAAACGAACAGCATAGCCACGGCGACGGCAAGACAAATATAAAAGCTTTTTTGACGGATAAGCTTATGAAATTCAAAATGCAGAAGCTTTCCCATGTCACTTTCCCATCCTTTCAAGAAAGTATTCCTCAAGGCTCGCCGTCTGCACCGAAAGCTCGCTGACCCTTATTCCGTGACGCACGAGCAGGCGGTTTATCCTGTCGCTTTGGTCGAGCATCTCATACATATAAATACAGTCATCCTGCACCTTGAGCGCCTCGGGCCGCACAATGCACGATAGAAGCGCCGTGGCCTTGGGAGCGTTATTCACCTTGAGCTTCAGGTGGTGGCGGCAACGGCTTTCGAGCTCCTTTGCCGTTATCTGCTCTATGAGAACGCCGTCCTTTATTATTCCGTAGGTCGTTACGATCTTCGACAGCTCGTCGAGCAGATGACTGGATACGAGAAGCGTAACGCCTTTTTTCTGATTGAGCGTGAGAATAACGTCGCGTATCTCCTTGATACCGGCGGGGTCGAGACCGTTTATCGGCTCGTCGAGGACGAGAAACTCCGGATGCCCGAGCAGGGCGATGCCGATGGCAAGGCGCTGCTTCATGCCGAGAGAAAACTGCCCGGCCTTTTTCTTCCCGACATCCTTGAGGCCGACGAGGTCGAGTATATCCTCAAGCTCGTCGGTATCGGTATCGGTCAGGATGGCAAAACGACGCAGGTTTTCAAGCGCCGTGCAGTTTTTGTAGATACACGGATACTCCAGCAGCGCGCCGATGCGGTGCCTTGCCTCGTTTTCGCTCTCTTCGCCGCCGAAAAGCTCGATGCTTCCGTCAGTGGGCATCGCAGCACCCAAAATAAGGCGCATAAGCGTCGTTTTACCGGCACCGTTTTTGCCTATAAAGCCATATATTTCGCCTTTTTTTATCTGCATGCTTATGTTTTTAACGGCGGTCTTTTCGCCGAACTGCTTGGTCAGGTTTTGTGTTCGCAGAACGTAGTCCAATGAATTCGCCTCCGGGTGAATTGACTTTTAGTTTATTAACTATATAATAT
>CAVGIU010000090.1:0-1877 GCA_963629425.1 Oscillospiraceae bacterium | reverse complement strand
ATATAATATATTATAAATCGGAAAAAATCAACAAGAGAGGGCAAAGGATATGGCGGAAATGAAGATAATTGCGCGGATACGCACGCCTTTTAAAACGAAATTCGGTATTCCTCGCCAAAGCGGTGTTGCGGCCGAGGTAAAAGGCGAGATAGTGTTCGAGCCTGATTACCGCGAGCCGGAGGCAGTGCGCGGACTCGAGGGCTTTTCGCATATATGGCTGCTATGGTGCTTCTCGGAGTCTGTGAGCGATAAATGGTCGCCGACCGTGCGCCCGCCGCGCCTCGGCGGAAATGTGCGCATGGGGGTTTTTGCGACGCGTTCGCCGTTCAGGCCAAACCCGATAGGCCTGTCCTCCGTAAGGCTCGAGAGAATAGAGTATACGGCCGACCGCGGGCCGGTACTGCACGTTCGAGGGGCCGATCTTATGGACGGAACGCCGATATTTGACATTAAACCATACGTTGCCTACGCGGACTCTCACCCCGACGCGAGCGGCGGCTTCACGGATACGACGGAGTTTAAAAAGCTCAGCGTCGAGCTGTCAGGCGGCGTAACCGAGCCGCTGCCCGAGGGACTCATTGAGGTGCTTGAGAACGATCCGCGCCCGCGATATCATGATGATCCCGAGAGAGTTTACGGCATGGAGTATGGCGGCAGAGAGGTTAAGTTTCGCGTCCGAGGCGATATTCTGACCGTTATTGAAATTCGGTGAATAACTTGACGAAGGCGGGGATAAGTGCTATATTAATTTTACCAAGTGGTCAATAAAAAGCAGGTCGTGTACTATGGCTGAAGTAAGGCTTAAAATCAGTGATATCGACTGCGCCGCGTGTGTTGGAAGAGTGCACCGCGCCCTTGCTGCGTGCCCCGGTGTTGAGTCTGCGCGGGTAAACTACGCCTCGGGTATGGCGGAGATATGCTACGACGAGGATAGAACAGACCTTGCGGGCATTGTAAAGTGCGTAAAAAGCGCGGGCTTCAAAGTCCCGACGGAGACTGCGCTCATAAAATGTGTATGCCCTCGGCGCCTCGGCGCGCAGACTTCTGCACATGCAGCCAAAGACCGCACATGTTCTGCAAAACAGAGAAACAATGGAAAAAAGCATTGATGAGCTATGTGCGGTTGACATAATGTGCGTTGCGCTCACAGCATTCCTCGTCTGGGTGCTCACGAACCTGAAGCTCAATGCCGTTCCCGAGGCCTATGAGGGCGCATCGCTCGGCTACATATTCCTCATAGGATTGCTGACCGGCACGCACTGCATCGCCATGTGCGGCGGCATAATGCTCAGCCAGACGGGGGGCAGCCGCGTCGCCTGTGCGCGCCGCCGCCGGATACAATGCGGGCAGACTCGTCTCCTACACCGTCATGGGCGCTGTATTCGGCGCTCTCGGCATGGTTATAAGCTACACTATGCAGACAAAGAGCATTGCCTTCACCATGATCGGCATCCTTGTCGCGCTCATCGGCATAAACATGTGGGGGCTGCTGCCGGGTCTGCGCTCGCTCATGCCGCAGCAGAACTCATATTGCTCGGTGACAGTGGGAGACCGCCGCCGCTTTGCCTCGCGGCCGCTCGTTGTGGGGCTGCTCACGGGCGTGATGCCCTGCGGCTCGATGTACGCGATGTGGCTGTTTGCGATGTCCGGCGGGAGCGCCGGCAGGGGAGCCCTGGTCATGCTCTCGTTTGCGCTCGGAACGGTGCCGCTGATGCTGCTGTTTGGCTCTCTCGGCTCGCTGATCCCGCGCAAATATATAAAATACATGATAAAGCTCAGCGCCGTGCTCGTAACTGCCTTCGGCGTGAAGATGCTTTTGGGCGGCCTTAAAATGTCCGGCCTGTTATAAAATATCTACAAAATGCACAGCAGCATAC
>CAVGIU010000089.1:0-5951 GCA_963629425.1 Oscillospiraceae bacterium | reverse complement strand
GTCGTGGTGTGTCGGCATCGGGAGCTATCCGTATTTTTATTACTACCATGATATGTGGCAGTACAGTTTCCCCGGCAGCGTTCCCGGAATCAACACCGACTGCGACCTGAACATGCTGTTTGAGAAGTGAACATGATCGGAAAGTAAAAAACAAACAGCAGCTTTCACCATTGATGAAGGCTGCTGTTTTTGGCACGCCGTAAGGGATAGAGCTTTTGCTGTGCAAAATCTCGCGGGCTTGCAGCAAGCTGCTGCGCCCCTCGGAGCTGAAAATATGCCGCCGGCATATTTTCTGAACGCTCCGACCCTCTCAGGGTTCGAATCCCTTACGTTAAATATAAAAAGAAATAACAGCCTCCATCGATGATGGAAGCTGTTATTTTGGCACGCCGTAAGGGATTCGAACCCCTGACCTTCTGGTCCGTAGCCAGACGCTCTATCCAGCTGAGCTAACGGCGCTTATTGCTTAGCGCCTTAGTATATTAGCACAGCCGGAGGGGAAATGCAAGCCTTTTTTAATTATTTTCGGCCATATCGGCCAAAATAATTACATGCCGATGGAGCTCGACACCGCGTCGACTACCTCACCCATTGTTTTAAGCGTCTTACCGACGATGTTTTTCGGCGTCTTTTTAGCGCCGGACATGGTCATCCCGGCCAGCGAGCCGACGGCCACGCCTATACCCATGCCTACGAGAAAATTTGTCTTATGCATTGTTTACACCTCCGCAATATATTATGACCATTTTTGTTTTGCTACACCGCTGCAATTTGTGCTATACTACACTCATTACTCCAGGAGAGGAGATTTTTTGATGAGTGTAAAGATTCTTGCCGTCGGCGACGTATGCGGCGAGCCTGGGCTGGATTATCTTACTAAAAATTTGCGCCGCCTGCGCAGCGAGCTGGAGCTCAGCTTCGTTGTCGTAAACGGCGAAAACGCAAATGTTGTCGGCATAACGCCGCGCCAGGCGGACATGATCTTCCACGCAGGGGCGGACGTTATCACACTCGGCAACCATACATGGACGCGCACCGAGCTGCGCCCGTATCTTGACGAGCGGCGCAAGATACTGCGCCCGGCAAACTGCGCACCGCAGTGCCCGGGGCGCGGCATAGACGTTTACAAAACGAGCTTCGGCGACGTGTGCGTTATGAGTCTTATGGGTCATTTCACACTGGACACGAACACGGATAATCCCTTCGTCATTGCCGACGGTTATATGGAGGAGATACGCGAGAAGATAATCCTCGTAGATTTCCATGCCGAGGGCACAAGTGAAAAACGCGCTATGGGCTTTCTGCTCGACGGCAAGGCCAGCGCCGTCTGGGGAACGCACACGCATGTTCAGACCTCGGACGCCTGCGTTCTGCCAAACGGCACGGGATATATAACCGACCTCGGAATGACAGGCGCGATAAACTCCGTTATCGGCATCGAGCCCGAGCAGTCTATCGGCAAATTCTTCGGCGATCCGCCGCGAAGATACGATTCGGCAAAGGGACCTGCAAAGCTCGAAGGCTGCATATTCACCATCGACCCTGAGACGGGCAAATGCCTGAGCGCGGAGGGAGTGAGATTCACATGAGTGAGCTTAAGATTCTGCACGCGGCCGATCTGCACCTTGACTCACCCTTTGAGGGACTCGGAACGGCCAAGGCCGCGCAGCGCAGAGAGGAGCAGCGCAGGCTGCTTTACCGCATAGCGCAGCTGGCGGAGGCAGAACGCGTTGACCTCGTCCTGCTTGCAGGCGATCTTTTGGATTCCGACAGCACCTATGCCGAAACGGCCGAGGCGCTCGCGGAGGCTCTCGGCAGCATATCTGCGCCCGTATTTATATCGCCGGGCAATCACGATTTTTATTCGCCTCGCTCTCCGTATGCGCGCGTGAAGTTTTCCCCCAATGTGCACATATTTAAAAGCTCCGCACTTGAGTGCGTTGAGCTTCCGAACCCCGGCGTGAGAGTTTGGGGTGCGGCGTTCTGCGATAAATATTCGCCCGCCATGCTTAGCGGCTTTTCCGCCGTGAAAAGCGCAGGGATGAAGGATGTCATGTGCATCCACGGCGAGGTTGCCGCGGCGTCAAATTATAATCCCATGACAGAACTCAATATTGCGGCTTCGGGTATGGACTATATCGCCATGGGGCATATCCATAAGGAAAGCGGGCTTAAAAAATCCGGCGCAACCTACTACGCATGGCCCGGCTGCCCGGAGGGGCGCGGTTTTGACGAGACGGGCGAAAAATACGTTTATATCGTTTCGCTCGGCTCCTCGTGCAGCGTAAAGCCGGTGTGCGTCGCGCAGAGACGATATGAGATATTAAATGCGGAGCTCTCGGGCGGCAACGTTATAAGCGATGTTTTGGCCGCGCTGCCGGAGAATACGGAAAACGACGTTTACCGCATCATTCTGCGCGGCGAGGCGGAGGAGCCTCCGCAGCCGGGAGCGGTCACTGCGGCGCTGGAGAATAAGTTTTTCTCGCTCCAGGTGCGCGACGAGACTGTGTTAAAGCGCGATGTTTGGCAGGGCGCGGGAGAGGATAACCTGCGCGGCCGCTTCCTTTCGAGACTCAAGGCAGCCCTCGATGCGGCAAAGACCGATGCCGAGCGCGAAAAAATAAGTCAGGCGGCTCGCTGGGGGCTTGCCGCTTTGGATAACCGTGAGGAGGTGGTGCGCCATGATGATTAAAAGGCTTGACGCCACTTTCGGTAAGCTCGAGGGTGAAAGCCTTGAGCTGCACGAGGGGCTGAACGTCATCTCCTCCCCGAACGAGAGCGGCAAGAGTACATGGTGCGCGTTTATCCGCGCCATGCTCTATGGAGTTGACAGCTCCGAGAGGCAGAAAGCGGGCTTTCTGCCCGATAAAATGCGCTATGCTCCTTGGTCGGGCGAGCCGATGCAGGGAAGTATGCAGATAGAAAGCGCGGGGCGCGATATAACGCTCGTGCGCACGACGAAGACAGCCTCGGCGCCCATGCGCGAATTTTCAGCCGTGTACACGGGAACAAGCCTCCCCGTCGACGGACTTACAGGCGCCAACGCGGGAGAGACGCTCACCGGTGTGAGCCGTGACGTTTTCCGCCGCAGCGCGTTTGTCGAGCAGGGCAAGGTCACTGTGACTCAAAGCGCCGAGCTTGAAAAGCGCATCAGCGCCATCGTCTCCACCGGCGAAGAGGATTGCTCCTACACCGAGGCAGACGAGCGCCTGCGTCAGTGGCAGCGCAAGCGCCGCTTTAACCGCTACGGCCGCCTGCCGGAGCTCGAGGACGAGCTTTCGCATAAAAAGCAGCTTTTATCAGAACTCACGGATGCGTCGCGGCAGCGCGAGGATATGTCCGTCGAGCTGGAGGAGGCAAAAAAAGAGTGCGAACGTCTCGAAACCGAGGTTACGGAAAGCCGCAAGATTGTCCGCAAGGAGGCGCTCAGTAGCCTTCAGAGCGTCAGAAGCGAGGTAAACGCCGCTTCCGAGCGGCACGATAAGGCCGTTGAACGGCGCGACAGCTGCCGGGCGGCGCTGTGCGCCTGCGCGATAGGAGAGCGCAAGCCCGAGGAGGCCAAGACCGAGGTCAAGGCCGATCTTGCCGAGGCACTGAGCCTGAAGGAAAAATCGGAGCGCAAGGCATCTCCGGCTTTGGCGATAATACTCATGGTGCTGTGCGGTGCGCTCGTCGCGGCGGGCTTTTTGCTTAAGGATTTCATGCTCCACGCCTTCGCCGCGGCCGCCGTCGCGCTGGCTGCCGGCATCATTCTGTTCGTCCGCGCCTCCCGCATCAAGGCGGAGACCTATGAGGCCGCAAAGGCGCGGCGCAAGGTGCTTTCAAAATACAGAGCCGAGTCCGAGGAGGATATCGCCTCGAGCCTTGACGAGTATCTTGAGCTATATAAAAACTACGCCGAGGCGCAGCGTGCCGAGAAGGAGACCGCCGAGGTCCTCGCCGCGGTGCGCCGCCGCCAGGAGCAGGCCGAAAGCAAAACGCTTACGCAGCTCGATTTCACCGGCGGCGATAATCAGGCCGCGCAGCTGAGCCGCCGGCTTGCCGAGGCGCGCACGAAATGCAGCCGCATTTCCGCTATGATGGCTGAGCACAGCGGCAGACTCGCCGCAATGGGTGATCCACTTGTGCTCGGCTCGGAGATCAGCCAGATGGAAAGCGAATACGCGGAGCTGTCTGCCGAGTACGACGCGATAGCTTTGGCTGTCGACACGCTGCGCAAGGCAAATGAGGATATCCAGAGCCGCTTCTCTCCGGCACTGGGTAAGCTCGCCGCGGAGTATATGCAGTTTGTAACCGAGGGCAAATACGACGGCGTGATGCTCGACCGAGACCTCTCGGCGACGGTGCATGAAAACGGCAAAAACGTCCCGCGCAGCGCGGAGTATCTGAGCGCGGGCACGCTCGATCTTATGTATCTTGCCGTGCGCCTTGCGGTATGTTCACTGGCGCTGCCGGAGGACGCAAATTGCCCGCTTATCATCGACGATGCGCTCGTGAATTTCGACGCAGAGCGCAGAAAGCAGGCCATGGCGCTGCTCGAAAAGATCGCGCAGCAGCGGCAGGTCATACTCTTCACCTGCAACTGAATATGAAAAGCACGTTCCGACGGAGCGTGCTTTTTCGTTGAAAAATATGCCGTGCCGTGATATCATGAAAAACATGGAACAGTTAAAGAAAAACGAGATATTTGAAGCCGAAATCACGGCTTATAATTCCGAGGGCAGCGGCGTTGCACGCATCCTCGGCAGGGCGGTGTTCGTGCCGCGCACGATAGTCGGCGAAAAGTGGCGCATCGTCATCGTCAAGGTCACGGCCTCGACGGTGTACGGCCGCGCGCTCGAAGCGCTGAAGGTATCGCCCGAGCGCAGAGAGCCCGAGTGCGAAAATTATCTGCGCTGCGGCGGCTGCGGCCTGCGGCACATGAGCTATGCCGAGGAGCTGCGCTTTAAAAAGCAGCGCGTGAACGACGCGCTGGAGCACATAGGGCATCAGTCCGTGCCGGTCGAGAGCATTACCGGCAGCGTTGAGACAACGCACTATCGCAATAAGGGCATCTACGCCGTGCGCGAGGTCGAAGGCCGCGTCCGCAAGGGCTTTTTCGCGCCGCGCAGTCATGAGCTCGTGCCGGTCGAGAGATGCCTTATACAGAGCGATATCGCCGACGCGGCGGCCGACGCGGTCGTTCGGTTTATGAATGATAACGGCATCCGCGCGTATGACGAAAAAACGCGCCGGGGTTTGGTGAAGCACGTATATGTGCGAAAAGCCGTCAACACGCACGACGCCGTCGCGGTCATCGTCGCTTCAGGCGGCTTCGGCGCGAGAACGCAGACGCTTGTCGATTTTATGCGCAAAGCCTGTCCCGAGCTTACGGGCATCGTTTTGAATGTAAATAAAACGAGCGGCAACACCGTCCTTGCCGGCGATTTTCACACGCTGTGGGGCAGAGATTATATACGCGACAGCTTAGGCGGCATAGTCTATGAGCTCGCCCCGCAGGCGTTTTATCAGATTAACCCTCCGCAGGCGGAAAAGCTGTATAAAAAGGCTGTCGAGTACGCTTCGCCCGAGGGCAAAACGGTTTTGGATATGTACTGCGGCGCGGGCACGATAAGCCTGTTTTTGGCGAGATCGGCAAAGCGGGTCATCGGTGCGGAGATAATCCCCGAGGCCGTGGAGAACGCGCGCGAAAACGCGCGCCGCAACGGGATAGAGAATGCGGACTTTATCTGCGCCGATGCGTCCGAGGCGGCGGAAAAATTCCTGCGCGACGGTGTTCGCCCCGAGGCAATAGTCGTCGATCCGCCGCGCAAGGGCATGGATGAAGCGGCCGTGCGCGCCCTGTGCGGCATGGCACCGGAGCGCATCGTGTACGTCTCCTGCAATCCGGCGACCCTTGCGCGCGATATTACGGTGTTCAGCGCCTGCGGCTATGCCCTGCGCCGCGCCGA
>CAVGIU010000088.1:0-6323 GCA_963629425.1 Oscillospiraceae bacterium | reverse complement strand
GTATTAAATTGCGATTGACAATATCATAGTATAAGTCTATAATCAGACAAAACGAAGAAAAAAGTTCAGTGCAGAATTAGGAGGAAGAAAAAATGTGCAGACTTCTAACACCGTCGGTTGAGAAGCCGTGGCTTAAGTTCTTTTCGGAAGAGGCGAGGGAAGCGTCCATGCCGAAGAACACCATTTATCGCCAACTGCGTGAGTGCAGCGAGGGCGGACTGAGCGACACGGCGCTCAATTATTTCGGAAAGAAAATCAGCTATGGAAAGCTTCTCGAAGAAGCCGACAGAGCCGCCGGAGCATTCACCGCTGCCGGAATTGAGAAGGGCGATATCGTTGCCGCCGCCACCGTTACGATACCCGAGATGGTCTATGCGCTCTACGGTCTTAATAAAATCGGTGCAGCGCCGCTTGTTATCGATCCGAGAACGAGCGCAGCCGGTGCGCTGAGCTTCATAAAAGAGACCGGTGCAAAGGTATTCATCGTCATTGATCTGTATTATGAGGCACTCAAGGGTGTCCTCTTTGAGGCCGGCGTTGAGAAGATAGTCGTCATCTCGGCCGACACCTCGCTTCCCGCGTCGATCCGCTTTCTCAAGCAGTTTAAGATGCCCGCTCCAAAGATCGAAACGAGCGACAAGGTTCTCACATGGACGCAGTTTGCAGCGACCGGCGAGGGTGTTGAAACAGAGACCGCCGCTTATGGCGACAACGATCTCGCGGCCGTTACGCTCACGGGCGGCACGACCGGCGCACCCAAGGGCGTCATGCTCTCGAACGACGGCTTCAATGCCATCGCGTTTGACTTCAAGCACTGCGGCGTTTCCTACAAGCGCGGCCAGCGCTTCCTGAACATCATTCCGATGTTCTCGTCCTACGGTATCGTATCGAGTCTGCATATGCCGCTCACGCTCGGCCTTGAGGTTGTCATTATCCCGAAGTTCGATGCGGAAAAGGTCGGTCACTACGTTAAGAAATACCGCCCTGAGCACACGCTGCTCGTTCCGGCGCACTATGAAAAGCTCATGAACAGCAAGGAAATGGCGAAGGGTTTCGACCTCAGCTTCTTCCGCACTGCCGGATCCGGCGGCGATACGATGAACGCCGGTCTTGAGGCAAAGCTGAACAGCTTCCTCGAAAGCCGCGGCTGCCGCTACCCTCTTTCGCAGGGCTACGGCATGAGCGAGGTCTCTTCCGCAGCATCCTGCTGCTGCAACGGAAACTTCAAGAGCCTGTCTGTCGGCTACCCGCTGCTGACCACCACCATCGGCATCTTCACACCCGACACAACCGACGAGCTCGACTACGGCGAAGAGGGCGAGATCTGCATCAGCGGTCCGTCCATAATGCTCGGATATCTCAACAATCAGGCCGAGACAGACAAGGTCATCCGACGTCACCCCGACGGTACGCTTTGGGTCCACAGCGGCGATATCGGCCACATGGATTCCGATGGTTTTGTGTACATAAAGGGCAGAATCAAGCGCATGATAACGCTTTATAACGGCCACAAGATATTTCCCACGCACATTGAAAGCGTGCTCGGCCATCATCCGCAGGTAGAAAGCTGCGCGGTCGTCGGCGTAACCGATACTACCCACGCTCAGGGTCAGCTCACCCTTGCTGTCATAGAGTCAAAGGATAAGTCCATTGAAAAGCAGACGGTGATCAAAAATGAGCTTTACGAAATGTGCCGTCAGGAGCTTGAAGGCCCCGCAAAGCCCTACGATATCATCTTCGTTGAGTCGATGCCGCACACCGGCATGGGCAAGATCGACTATCTCAAGCTCGCGGAAGACTACAATAACGAAAATAAGAATAAAATCGAAGCTGTCTGAATGACATATCGGAGGATGAATAAATGAAACATACAAAGAGAATACTCAGCATGCTTCTCGTTCTCGTCATGGTGTTCGCGCTCTGCGCACCGGCACTGGCGGACGGAAGCTACGAGCCTTATAAATACTATATGTGCGTCGGTGACAGCATCGCCGCAGGCTGCGCCCTTACAAAGGACGGCAGCGAGACATATTTCGATCAGGAAACTGACGACTATACTACGGTATACAGTCCTGATTATATTTACTATGGCTACGATTTTTCAGCAGTCCCTACGGCTTACCACAGCATAGTTGCAAACGCTCTTGATGCAGAACTTTTGCAGTACGCCCGCAGCGGCCTGCGCGCCGTTGAGTTCAGATACTTCCTCGAGGGCGTATATAACGATTACGACACGACCTGCTCCTGGGGCAACACCTACTTCGATACCGACGGCAACGGTACCTTTACACTCGCCGATCTTGACGCTATCGACGCAATGGTAAACTACAAGGAAGCCGTTAAAAAGACTGACGTCATCAGCGTAAACGTCGGCTCAAACGACGTATTCTCCTTCACTCTCGGCGTTGTTCTCAACGAGATGACCGCTGATTCCGATAATGCTGCACTCAAGGCTATCAAGGAATTTCTGAACAACGGCGGCAGCATCGGCGCTGCATTCGGCAAGCTCATTGAGTACTGTCAGTCAGCACTGCTCATGCCGAAGCTTGCGGCTACCATAACCGCAACATTTGCAAAAGCGTATGATCAATTTGAAGAAAACTACGATGTGGTAATGGAAAGGCTCCATGAGCTCAACCCCGATATCACCGTTGTTGCAGTCGGCGTGTTCAATCCCTTTAAGCATTTCCGCCTGTCCGACGGCAGCAATCTTGACCTCAGCGGACTCGCGGCTCCGATAGTAGACAGAATAAATCTCCATCTCAAGACTCTTTCCTATAAGTACGATAACTTCTATTACGCTGATGTGGTAGGCACAGAGACGTATGACATGAACTATGATGACCCGTATTTTTGGCAGTATTTCACTCTAAAGGTTCACCCGAATCTAGCTGGGCATAAGTTCATGGCTCAGCAGATACTCAGTGTACTGCCCGAGCGAGGAACACTCCCGTTTACCGACGTTCCCGCCGACGCATGGTACTACGATGAGCTTTATTACGCGTGGTATAACGGCCTTATAAACGGAACATCGGCCACTACTTTCGAGCCGGCGGCGACTACTACGCGCGCACAGGCCGTGACGGTTCTGTACCGCATGGCAGGCTCACCGAACGTGAGCGGTCTTACAGAACCCTTTGCAGACGTTTCCGACAGCCATTGGGCGCATGACGCGATAGTTTGGGCATATCAGAACGCTATAGTGACCGGCTATGACAAAACGACCTTCGGACCCAACGACGGTCTGACGCGCGGTCAGTTCGTTGCGATAATGTACAGATATACAGGCTCGCCGAAAACAAGCGGTGACCTCGGAGTGTTCTCCGATTCCGCGGATATTCCGAATGAATTCCGCAATGCGGTTCGCTGGGCAGTCGCAAATGATATCGTGACCGGCTATGCCGACGGAACCTTCCGCCCGAACGAGGTCATCACCCGCGCACAGCTCGCGGCGATCCTCGCAAGATTCGACCGCATCTGATTACGGTACCCCCATATATAATTATATCTTCCCCAATCCGCGGCGCTTCCTGCCATACAAACTTCCTTTTCTTCCTCACCATGCCGCGGACAGACCGGCCACATCTGTGGCCGGTCTTTTTTAGCGCCACTATCAATACATATTTGCGTCAGCCCGGTATCTATACTGCCGACTAAACCGTGAGACTGCCGCCTCCCGAAAGTGCGGTGCAAAACCGGTTTAGTCTGTACCCGCGACACCGGGCTACGGCAATCACCGTATCGGTAGCTGCGTCAAATCGCAACTAAAAAGACTTGTTATGCGGGCGGATTTCTGTTAGAATATATAAAGTTAGTTATGGGAGGCAGAACGATGCCGGCAAAAAGACGGAGCAGAAAAAACTCAAATCGAGTTTACATAATATGCGCAGTGGTGACGCTTGCTGTGCTCGGCGTTATTTTCGGCATACATAAATATAAGGTGTCGCAGGTCGCACCGGTGTATCAGGTTCATGTGGACGGGCTGGAGGCGACGACACCCGCCGAGGCGCAGGCTGCCTGTCGCGCAGACTATAAGCGCTTTGCTGCCGAGAGCGAGAAGTATCCCGGCTGCGCGTGGGTATGGACGGGGAAGCGTATGCTGTACCTCGTGAAGCCCGACACGCTGGAGCTTGACACCTCCGCCGAGGATACGGGATTTACCTCTGTCAAGTTCATAAATGCCGAGGGAAAGCAGCGCAGGGGCTTTATTATTGACCCCGCGACAGAGCCCGTCGAGCTCGGCAGGATCGAGATAGGCGACGCTGAGGAGTACACCTACGATAATGTCAGCATGACGATCCGTGCCGGACTGCGCAGCGGCGAGATAAGCTATGAAAACGCCGTATACCTTTGGGAGAAGGATACGAATCTCGTTCTTGCCGTGCGGCCGGACACATATAAAACGGTCGAGGGCAGCATCGTAAGCTTCACGGATGACGGCAACGTTACGCACACATGCTATATTCTCGACACTGAAATTTGAAGGTAGGAGCATAGATGGCAAATGCCGCGATGGAAACGGGCGCTGACGCAAAGCGCCTGCTTGAGATAGTTAAGGTAATAAGAAAATATAAGGTCACGCAGGGAATAAGCCCGGATGAGCTGTGTGACATGCTCAAGGAGCTCGGCCCGACTTTCGTAAAGCTCGGGCAGCTTTTGTCGATGCACCCGGAGATCATCCCAATGGAGCACTGCAAAAAGCTCGAGGATCTTCGAACGGACGCATCGCGCCTCGTGACGGCGCAGATACGCGAGCTTATCACCGAGGAATACGGGCAGCCGTGGAACAAGGTGTTCAGGCAGATCATGCCGTACCCGCTGGGCGCGGCGTCGATAGCGCAGGTGCACGAGGCCGTGCTGCTCGACGGAACACATGTCGCGGTGAAGATCCAGCGACCGGAGATATATTCGGTCATGGAGCGCGACGTAAGGCTTCTGAAAAGTGCGCTGAACGTCGTGAAGCTCAAGAAGATAAACAACGTCATGGACCTCGGCGATACGATCGACGAGGTGTGGGCCGTCGCGCAGGAGGAGATGGACTTCGAGCGCGAGGCCGACAACATCCGCCGCGTGCGCGAGAATATCGAGGGCATAAAGTATGTCTACTGCCCGAAGGTGTATGACGAGCTTTCGACCAAGCATATTTTGGTCATGGAATACATCGGCGGCTTTGAGCTCACGAATAAGGCCGCGATGGAGGAGCAGGGCTACAACGTGCAGGAGGTCTGCACGAAGTTTATAAATAACTACATCAAGCAGTTTTCCGAGGACAGGTTTTTCCACGCCGACCCGCATCCGGGTAATGTCCGCGTGTGGGACGGGCGCATCGTCTGGCTCGACCTCGGCATGATGGGAACGCTCACGAGCGCCGATGCCGAGCTCATAAAGGTCTGCATGAAGGCGATATTCAGCAACGACTACCTGAGCTTTTCAGACGCAGTTCTTAAGATCTGCGAGCATGACCCTGAGCTCGACCGCGAGGCCTACTACGGCCGCATGCAGGCGTATCTGGATAAATACCGCGTCCTGTCCATGGCGCAGATGAGCAGCACGGTCGACATTTTTGCCGACCTGTACCGCATTGCGCGCGACTTCGGCATCAAGGTGCCGAAATCGCTGACGATGTTCTGGCGCAGCCTCTCGATCATGGAGGGCACGGTGTCCGACCTCTCGCCGAAGACAGACCTTGCCGCGATCATCGGCAAGCACCTTGCCGCTCAGGCGATGGTTGGCGGCGTGGCCGGTAGCATAACGCGGAAGATATCGCACCGCAGGCTCATTTCCGGCAGCGCGCTGCACTATAACGGCAACGATCTTGAGCCTGATGACGAAGAATTTGACGAGCTCTCCGAGGAGCTCGATGGAGATAGCGAAGAATAGTGGATGGAAGGGGAGCACCCAGGTCACATGACTTGGGTGCTTTCTTCTTTTCAGAGGCGAATTGACGCAGCTACGGATACGCATATTGCGGTTGCCCGGTGTCGTACCTGCCGACGAAACCGGTTTTGCATCGCACAGCAGCAGTGCGCCGCACCGTGTAGGGAATGGGCTTGCCCATTCCGCCTGCTTCAGTTTTCTCCGCAGTCTCCGGTCGGGACACCGCAATATCCGTATCGGTAAAGCGTCAAATCGCCGCTAAAAAACGCAACTGTCAAAAAGTATACTTTTTGACAGCCGTGCGGAAAAATATCGGGAGGAAAACAATGAAGAAACGAATACTGAGCCTGTTGCTCGTGCTGATGATGGTGGTGTCATTGGTGCCAACTGCGGCACTGGCAGAAGAAACTGCTGACATGACTTATGAAGTCACAGGCGGTCTGCTC
>CAVGIU010000087.1:0-6354 GCA_963629425.1 Oscillospiraceae bacterium | reverse complement strand
AACTCGCTACCTCCACCTTGGCAAGGTGGCGCTCTACCGGATGAGCTATGCCCGCACACGGAACGAGATAAATAATACCACAGTTTTCGAATTTGTCAAGCACAATTTATCTCATTCCTCAATATTTACTTATTATCACTGATATCGCCGAAGCCCTTGCCGAAAACATTCTTGGCATCGGTTATGATAAAGAACGCGTTTTCGTCGATATTTCTGATTATTTTTCTGATATCGGCTATCTGAGTGCGCTTTACGACGCACAGCAGCACCTGCTTATTCTGATGGGAATAGGCACCCTCGCCCTCAAGGATGGTAACGCCGCGGTGCAGTCTGTCGGTTATGTCCCTAATGAGCTGATCGCTTTTTTCGCTTATGATATAACAGACATTTGAGTTATCAATACCGTAGAGCACAAGGTCGACGACCTTTGAGACGACAAACATTGTGATAACGGCGTACATCGCGCCCTCGACCTTTTTGAAGATAATCGCAAACGCGATGATTATAACTGCGTCCGTCAGCAGAATGAGCGTTCCGAAGTTCATATACGGGAATTTCAGGCGCACGAATTTTGCGATTATGTCCGTGCCGCCGGTCGTAGCTCCGGCATAGTAGACAATGCCGAGACCGAGACCCTTCACAGCGCCGCCTATAATGCAGGCAAGCAGCATGTCGTTTGTCGGGCAATATTTTACCAGCGCAAAAAGGTCTACGAGCACTGATGACAGGAGCATTCCGACAAACGACGCGACAATGAATTTTGTTCCGAAGTGGCGCCAGGCGATTATAAAAAGCGGAATATTCAGAACGATTGTCATAACGCCAACGGGAAGCTGAGTCAGATAGTTTATGATCATTGCAATACCGCTGACGCCGCCGACGATTATGGAGTTCGGGTACAGGAAAAACTGAAAGCCCGCTGCAAACAATGCCGAACCCAGAATTATCAGCGCATACTGAGCAAAATACTCACCTGCTTTTGTTGTTTTCATGACGTCCTCCTCAGTCGATAAGCGACATTTGAGTCTCTCCCCTGTCCTCATCCTTGAGCAATGCTCCGGCGGCAGGCAGACTTCTGACTCTGTAACGCGAAACATTTTTGATAATGGTATCCTCCAAAGGCGCAGCCGAGACAAGCTTATGATTTTTTTTCAGGTTCATCACCGCAACGCCCTGTGTGGTGCGGCTTGTTTTCAGCTGCAAAAGCGTTGTGTTGAAGACCATCGCGCGGCCGTCGGAGGAAAACAGCGCCATATCTATCTCCTCGCCTATCATATAGACGGCGGCAAGAGGGCTCTTGTCGCTGTAAGCGTTTATGAGCTTTTTGCGGTTTGTTTTCGTCTCGTAGCTTGCAAGGTCAAGGCGCGCTACTTTGCCGTTTTCAAAGAAAAGCAGAAGGTTTTTGCGATAGTTCCCGGGGCATATGACTTCGAGCACATGCTCTCCGTCATCCATGCTGAGCTTTGTCGGCAGATATGTGCCCAACGCGGAGGCCTTGGTGTCGTCAAAATCTGAAAGACGCGTCTTGTACACCTGCTGGCGGTCGGTGAATATGAGCAGCTCCGTGCGGTTTGTCGCCTCAAAGCTCATGCGCAGCGCATCGCCGTCTTTGAATTTCTGCTCGCTGTTCATGCGCAGAGACTGCGCGGTTATCTTTTTAAGGTAGCCCTCATTTGACAGAAATACGCTCACGGGGTAATCCTCGACCGTTTCGCTCTCGACGTACTCCTCGATCTCCGTTGCATAGACGATGCCGGTTTTTCTTGGCGAGGGGTACTTTTTTATTATTGCCTTGAGCTCGGAGATGATAATATTTTTTATCTTCCGTCGGCTTTTGAGCGTCTCTTCAAGCTCGGCTATGGCATTTTCGAGTTCTTCGATCTCGGAGGTGCGCTTGAGGATGTATTCCCTGTTTATATTGCGCAGCTTTATCTCCGCGACATATTCGGCCTGAATTTTATCGATACCGAAGCCCATCATGAGGTTCGGAACGACCTCACTTTCAAGCTCCGTGTTGCGGATTATCTCAATGGCCTTGTCGATATCCAGCAGGATCATCGCAAGTCCCTTGAGCAGATGCAGTTTGTCCTTTTTCTTTGACAGGTCAAAATACACGCGGCGGCGGACGCATTCGATGCGCCATGCCGTCCACTCGCCGAGTATCTCTCTGACACCCATGACGCGGGGATTTCCGGCGACGAGAATATTGAAGTTGCACGGGAAGCTGTCCATAAGCGGGGTAAGCTTAAAAAGCTTCTGCATGAGCTTTTCGGGATCGGTGCCGCGCTTGAGGTCGATGGCAAGCTTCAGGCCGCTGAGGTCCGTTTCATCGCGCATGTCGTTTATTTCTTTGACTTTACCGGCCTTTATGAGCTCAGCCACCTTATCGACGATAGCCTCCGACGTCGTCGTGTACGGTATCTCGTAGATCTCAATTATGTTCTCTTTTTGCAGATAGCGCCATCTTGAGCGAACCTTGAAGCTGCCGCGGCCTGTGTTATAAATGCCCTCCATCTCGGCGCGGTCATAGACGATCTCGCCGCCTGTGGAAAAATCGGGCGCCGGCATGGATAAGAACAGGTCGCACTCCGGATCCTGAAGATATTCTATCGTCGCGCGGCAGGTCTCTTCAAGGTTAAAGCCGCATATTTGGCTTGCCATGCCGACCGCAATGCCGGTGTTGCTCGAGACAAGGACGTTGGGAAAGCTCGTCGGCAAAAGCGCAGGCTCCTTCATGCTGCCGTCGTAGTTATCGTTAAACTCAACGGTGTCCTTATCGATATCGCCAAAGATTTCTGCGCATATCGCGGAAAGTTTCGCCTCGGTGTATCGTGATGCAGCGTAGGACATATCGCGTGAATAGACCTTGCCGAAGTTGCCCTTGGAGTCGACAAACGGCGTCAGCAGTGCATCGTAGCCCTTTGAAAGACGCACCATCGTCTCATATATCGCGGCGTCGCCGTGCGGATTAAGACGCATGGTCTGGCCGACGATGTTCGCGCTTTTGGTTCTCCCGCCGCTTAAAAGCCCCATTTTATACATCGTATATAGAAGCTTTCTGTGTGAGGGCTTAAAGCCGTCAATCTCCGGAATGGCGCGGGATATGATAACGCTCATGGCATAGGGCATGTAATTTTGCTCAAGCGTTTCGGTTATCGGCTGCTCAAGGACCTCCGCGCGCAGACCGATGACGTTTGGATTATTGAATTGTTTCTTTTCCGGTACCTGTTTTTTAGCCATAAATTATCCTTTCAGCGCTTCTTGCCCTTTGTTTTTGCGCCGGTTATAAGATTTCTCCTGCATTTCGGGCAATTTACCGCCTTGAACAGGCCGAGGTATATGTGTTTGCCGCAGTGGGGGCATCTGCAGTATAAGGCAATGACTATAAAAGCCGTGACAAAAAACGCTGTTGATATAAGTGTCGATACGACTCCGGCCTGACTGCCGCTTGCGGCGATCCCGACGACGCAAAACACCAAACACATGGCGAGCAGGAATTTTACTAAGTTTCGAGCTTTATCAAATTTCATTTTAAATCCTCACTTATGAGATGTCGGCCATATCCAAATACAGATATCCGTTCTCGGCAATATGATTTTTTCGACCCGCAAGATCGTCGCCAAGCAGCAGATCGAACATCTGCGACATGTGCTCGGCCTCCTCGGGCATGACCTTTATGAGGCGGCGTGTCTCGGGATTCATTGTTGTCATCCACATCATGTCCGGGTCATTCTCGCCAAGTCCCTTGCTGCGATTTATCGTTGCCTTCGCTCCACCGAGTCCGGAGACTATCTCGGCCTTTTCCTTGTCGGAATAGGCAAAATAGGTTTTGCCCTTGCATTCGATCTCATAAAGCGGCGACTCGGCAATGTAAACGTAGCCCTCACGGATGAGCGTCGGCACAAGGCGGTAGATCATTGTCAGTATAAGCGTGCGGATCTGGAAGCCGTCGACATCGGCATCTGTGCAGATGATGACCTTGTTCCAGCGCAGATTGTTTATATCAAAGGCGTTCAGATCATTCTTCCCTTTGGCCTGTACCTCGACTCCGCAGCCGAGTACCTTGAGAAGATCTGTTATGACGTCACTTTTGAATATGCGGACGTAATCGGCCTTTAAGCAATTGAGGATTTTTCCTCGAACGGGCATGATGCCCTGAAAATCCGCATCGCGGGAAAGCTTACACGCACCCAGCGCCGAATCGCCCTCGACGATGTATATCTCGCGCTTTTCGGGATCTCGGCTGCGGCAATCTACGAATTTCTGCACGCGGTTTGCTATATCGATGCTGCCGGATAGCTTTTTCTTCATGCCCTGGCGCGTTTTTTCCGCCGCCTCGCGGCTGCGCTTGTTTACAAGCACCTGCTCGGCTATTTTATCCGCCTCGGGCTTGTTTTCTATGAAATATACCTCGAGCTTTTCCTTAAAGAAGTCAGTCATCGCTTCCTGAATGAAGCGGTTGGTTATAGCCTTCTTCGTTTGGTTTTCATACGAGGTCTGCGTAGAGAAGCAGTTCGTCACGAGAACCAGGCAGTCGGCAACATCCTGAAAATTTATCTTGCTCTCGTTTTTCTGATACTTGCCGATCTTTTTTATGTAAGCATCGATAGCGTACACAAACGCGCTGCGCGCAGCCTTCTCGGGTGCGCCGCCGTACTCCAGCCACGATGAGTTGTGGTAATACTCTATCGCCTTGACCTTATTTGAAAAACAGAAAGCTGCGGATAGCTTGACCTTATATTCAGGCTTGTCCTCCCTGTCTCTGCCGCGGCGCTCAGCGCTTATAAAATAGGGTGAGGTCAAGGGCAAATCGTGGGCGATCTCGTTAACATAGTCAAGGATGCCGTTTTGATAGACATACTCCGTTACATCGAATTTATTGCCGTTCTGATTGCGGAAACGGAAGGTCACGCCCGCGTTCACGACCGCCTGACGGTGCAGAATATCCTTGAAAAACTCCTCAGGTATATCAATATCCGTAAAGACCTCGAGGTCGGGACGCCATTTTATTGTTGTGCCGGTCTTTTTTCGGTCAGCCGGACTCACCATGAGTTCCTGCCCCTTTTTGCCGATAACCTTACCTTTTTTAAAGTGCAGCTCGTACTTATTGCCGTCGCGCCATACGGTGACATCCATGTACTCCGACGAATACTGCGTCGCGCAGGAGCCGAGACCGTTCAGGCCGAGGGAGTACTCATAGTTTTCACCCTCGTTATTTGCGTACTTGCCGCCGGCGTACAACTCGCAGAAAACGAGCTCCCAGTTATAGCGTTTTTCGTTTGCGTTCCAATCCATCGGGCAGCCGCGGCCAAAGTCCTCGACCTCAATGGATTTATCTGCGTAGCGCGTGAGCGTTATGACATTGCCGTAACCCTCGCGTGCCTCATCTATGGCGTTTGAAAGTATCTCAAACACGGCGTGCTGGCAGCCGTCAAGTCCGTCCGAGCCGAAAATAACGCCCGGACGTTTTCTGACTCTGTCCGCACCCTTGAGCTGAGATATACTGTCATTACCGTATCCTGCGGTGGTTTTACTCATTTAAAATTCCCCTCAAATACAATATATAGCGTAAAATTGCACACATTTTTAGATTATATAGTATATAATAAAGTTCAGAAAAAATCAAGACGCAGCAATACGGAGGCAGATGGATGTAATCTGCCTCCGCCGTCGGATGAAATGCCTTTCGGCTTTTCCGGCTCGACGAAATTCAATGCATTCTTATCGCCTGAGCAATAAGCCTTGGCATTTCATCCGACGTGTCTTTCAGACTTCTGTCTCGGATGTTTCGTCTGTTTGTATTATATGATGCGCCACAGGATATAAACGCGGAAATTTTTAGCGTTTAAATTATGCCCGGCCTGAATATAATATTACAAAACACAAAGGAGACACATATCATGACGAGAAAAGAAGAAAAACGACTCAAAGCCGAGTATAATCGACGTCTTAACGAGGTAAGCGATATACGCTTGCAGCTCAGACGAGCATATGCGGCATTTGACAATACGACAGATTGTGATATGATGGATGCGTGTATCTATGAGATAAACGCGCTCAAGTCAAGATACAACAGTGCCGTTGTCAATGTCAAAAATCTTATTTCTTAGGAGGATATATGGACGCGTTACATACCATATTGACCGTTGTCATTGCCGTATTACTCATATGGCTTGTCATAAAAATCTTCGCAACACCTATAAGATGGGCGCTCAAGCTGCTGCTGAACGCGCTTTTGGGCTTTGTTATGCTGTTTATATTCAATTTTCTCGGCGGCTTCATCGGGCTTTCCCTCAACGTCGGCTGGATAAGCGCGATAGTTGCCGGCATTCTCGGAATACCCGGCATAATTCT
>CAVGIU010000086.1:0-6446 GCA_963629425.1 Oscillospiraceae bacterium | reverse complement strand
CTTTGTTATTAATATTCAGCATAAGTGGTGATCGTGATAGGTTCTGTGGTTTTTGCGTACAGAGTGAACGTTGTTGTGCGGCTTATAAGCCAATCGGGATCACATCCTTTCGACGAAAAAGTAATTTTTGATTCACTGTTACCTATATTATACACAGAAATCATGGCCTGGGAACAATCATTCTACAAAATTGATAAATTCTGCATGCTGTACAAAGGGGAAAGCGGATAGTTGGTAAAATTGACATGGAGTTAATCGGAAAAACGCGGTTTTTGTTGTGCCCCGGTGCAAAAGCTGATATAATTAAGCTGACGGAAGCCGAGCCCCTGCCGCCTGTCGCGCCCCCCTTTCGGCGCTTTTCGCCTTTTTCTCTTTGATGGGTGTCAGCCCACCTGCATCGAAGAAAACCGAAAATCACCTGAAAATTGACACCGACAGGTGCTTTGCAGTTTTGACAGAGCTGATTTTTGCTCAGGCAAGGCAAAGCCCGCAGGGAATACTGACGTATTTTCAAGGGTTTTAACGAAGCATGAGTGAAAATCAGTCTGCCAAAACCGTATGTGCTCTTGTCAATCGAAGGTACAAAGTTCACAATACCTGTTGGAGGAATGACATATGCAGAAAAAGATCAAGAACCGTGAGGCTCTGCTGTCCCACGGTGACATCGACGGAAGAAAGATCGTTCTGGACATCACCGAGAAAACGCTTCAGCATCTTGACGCGTATGAGCGCATTAAAAGCATCGCCCACATGGAGGGCGACGTGCTGTGCATCGGCTCGCGCCGCTGGGACCTGAGCAAAAAGCGCAACGTGTACCTGCTCGGCGCGGGCAAGGCCTGTAACCATATGGCCATGGCCGTTGACGAGATTCTCGGCGATCACCTCACCCGCGGCATTGCCATAGTTAAAATAAAGGAAGACACCGATGTGTTCCGCCGCACCGACGTTTATGTCGGCGGTCACCCCCTGCCCAATGAGGAGGGTCTGCGCGCCTGCAAGGAGATCATAAAGCTCGTCGACAGCGCAAACGAGGATGATCTCTTTATAGTAGTAATAAGCGGCGGCTCCTCGGCGCTGATGAGCTGCCCTATCGAGGGCATCACCCTTCAGGACGAGATCGACACTACAGATGTAATGCTCAAGTCCGGCGCCGGCATTTATGAGATAAACGCCATCCGCCGCCACATCTCGGCCATGAACGGCGGCATGCTCGCAAAGCGCATACGCTCCCGCGGCGCGGAGCTTATAGGCTTCGGCATCTCCGATGCCGTCGGCACCCCCGCCACCGGTGATATCGGCGAGCCGTACAAAAACTACAAGGGTACGCCGATGGGACCCGACCAGACCACTCTCGAGGAGGCGCGGCAGGTCATCCGCGACTACGATGTCGCCGACCGTCTGCCCAAGAGTGTCGTTGATTATTTAATGAATGTAGGTCCCGAGGGCGAGACTCCCAAGGCATTCCCCGAGAACACCTACTTCCTGATAAACAGCCTGCCCGACTCCTGCCTGACGGCAAAGCGCATCTCCGAGGAGATGGGCATTCCCGCTATAATCCTCACCTCGTATCTCGAGGGCGAGGCAAAGGACGTCGGCACGGTATTTGCATCCTTCGCACGCGAGATACAGAACTACGGCAACCCCATAAAGCCGCCCTGCGTCCTGCTGTGCTCCGGCGAGGCTACCACCAAGATACTTGATAACTCCACCATCACCGGTCACGGCGGCCCCGGTCAGGAGCTGACGCTTTCCTACTCCATCTCAGGCAAGAAGGCGCCCGGCTGCGTCTGCCTGTCCATCGACTCCGAGGGCACCGACGGCACGACCGTCGTTGCCGGCGGCATGACCGATTCCACCAGCTACGACACCGCCTGCGAAAAGGGCATCGACGTTTTCGAGAACCTGCGCGGTCACGCCTGCTTCGAGGCGCTCGACGCAATGGGCGACGCGGTGTTCACCGGCAACACCGGCACGAACCTGTGCGACTTTAATATAATGTATGTTCCCGAGCTTCCCGCGAAGAAGCTCAAGGGCAGCCGCATAAAGAGCGTCCACGCCCGCCAGATCATCGACTGCAAGTGCCGTCCGATGGTCGAGGTCGACGTTATCACCGAGGATGGCTCAATCGGCACCGCGGCAGCACCCACCGGCTCCTCTGTCGGCATGCACGAATCCTTCGTTCTGCGCGATAACGACCCGGCAGAGTACGACGGTATGTCGGTTCACAAGGCAGTTGCAAACGTAAACGATATAATCGGCCCCGCCCTCATCGGTATGGACACGCTCGATCTCGACGCTATCGACAGGAAGATGATAGAGCTCGACGGCACGGAAAACAAGTCCAAGCTCGGCGGCAACGCTATCTACTCCGTCTCCGTAGCGGCCTACCGCGCAGCGGCCGCGAGCCTCAAGCGCCCGCTTTACGACTACATCGCCGGCGGCGATATAAAGACCGTTCCCATCCCCTCCTTCAACGTTCTCAACGGCGGCAGCAACGCCGGCATCAAACAGGCGTTTAATGAGTTCATCGTCATGCCCTACCGCGCAAGCGATATCGAGCAGGCTGTCGAGATCGCAGTCAAGGTCTTCAATCGCCTGGGCAAGGTCATCCGCGAGTACACGGGCTCCGAGCCCCGCGTCGGCGGCTCGTTCGGCTGGTGTGCACCGTCTGAGGATCCCGAGGTCTGCCTGCAGCTGATCCAGAAGGCCATCGACGACTGCGGCTACACCGATCAGTGCGCCTTCGCGCTCGACTGCGCGATGAGCGAAATGTACGACCGCGAGAATAAAACCTACTATCTCAACGGCAAGCAGGTCACGACCGACGAGGTCATCGCCTATGTCAAGGCTCTGACCGAAAAGCACAACTTCGTATTCATCGAGGATATGCTCGACGAGGACGACTGGGACGGCTTCGAGAAGGCTCACAAGGAGATCACCCGCACCTTCATTATTGCCGATGATTTCACCGTCTCCAATCCCGAGCGCATCCGCAAGGCATATGAGCTCGACAGCATCGACGGCTTCATTCTCAAGCCCAATCAGGTCGGCACGATATCCGAGGCTTTGGAATCCCACCGCTTTGCCAGCGAGCACGGTCTGTTCTCGATAACCTCCGGCCGCAGCGGCGGCGTCGTCGGCGACGTCGTCATGGATCTCGCCGTCGGCCTTCAGATCCCGTTTATCAAAAACGGCTGCCCGCGCTCCGGCGAAAGGATCGATAAGCTCAACTTCCTCATGCGCGTTAAGGATTCCTATCCCGGCTGCCACATGGCAAAGATCGACGACATCGTGAGGTTCTGATACTTGAAAAACCAAATCCGCCGCAGAGAAATCTGCGGCGGATTTTCACTCTCTAACATCATATGATACCGTTTTGGCTGACGGCGGCCTTGACGGCGAGCATTGAATAGTTCCAGTTATTTTTCATCGCAAGCTCCGCGCCGAAAGGATCCTTTATACGGAAGCTCTCTATCATGAGCCTGTGGTCGTTATAGGACGTACCCATCGTGTTATCGCGGAAGAACATATAATCAAGCCGCGCTATGCGCACCCACAGTGCCGAGCAAAACTCATCAATGTACTCATTGCCCGCTATCTCAAGTATCTTCTCGTGAAACTCCTTATCAGCCATCAGTATGCCCTCGGCATCGCCATTATCCATAGCTTCGTCAAAGTGCATGTTGAGCGCTTCAAGCTCGGCTATGTCGGCGCTCGTCGCCTTATTCACGGCAAGGCGCACGGCGAGGCACTGAAGCGTCTGCATGGGCAGATAGTAGCTTTCTATATCGTCCAGCGCAAGATCGGCGACGACTGTCGCGCGGCCGGGGTACATATATATCAGCTTCTGCTGCTCGAGCATTTTGAGCACCTCGCGCACCGGCGTACGGCTCACGTTAAAATACTCGGCAAGCTCATTATCGGATATCTTCTCGCCGGGCTTGAGCTGCATGACGGTTATCCAGCGCTGCATCGTTTCAAGTATATCGGCCTTTGTGGACGAGCTGTTTTTCTCGTGCGGATAGTTTGGAAGCGGCATATTTTGCCCTCCGTTTTGAATTTTATATTACATTTATAATTAATTATACCATTGTATATGCACCTCGTCAAATCACACCTTGCAATATCGGCCGCCATATTGTACAATAAATATTGGGAAGTATTATTTAAAACATATAGGGAGGACAGGTGAATATGCTCTTCACCTCCAAGGTAAGCGCGGCTTACAATACGCTGACGCATTCGCAGAAGGTCGTCGCGAATTACGTCGACGAAAATTATGAGGACATTGCCTTTTCCACGCTCGAGGAGCTGGCGGAAAAGATCGGCGTGAGCACGACCACCGTCATTCGCTTCGCCCGCGCCCTCGACTATTCCGGCTTTTCGGAAATGCAGGACAGCATCAAAAAGGAGATACAGACCAAGGGCTCGCTGCCGGACAGGCTCGAGCGCGCGGCGGTGTCGTCCCGAAACGACCTGCTGGAGGATGCCTTTTCGACCGACATAAAAAACATACAGCTCACCCTCGCAGGTCTGCACGCGAACGATCTTGAAAAAGCCATCGAGCTCATAAGCGGGGCAAAAAACATTTACGTTCTCGGTATGCGCAGCAGCTTTTCGCTGGCGCACTACATGGTCTCGCGTTTGGGCGAGATAAAGCGCAACGTGCATTTTATCCAGACGACGGGACTTATCTATCCCGAGGAGATCGTGAACGCACAGGAGGGCGACGTGTGCATCGCGTACATTTTTCCGCGCTACTCGCGCATCGGCATCAACATACTGGCCTGGATGCGCAGCCGCGGTGTCAAAGTCGTGCTGTTCACGTCCAATAACGATCTGCCGGTCAAGGCCTATGGCGATGTGTGCTTTAACTGCTCGATAAAAAGCGTTTCGTGCAAAAACTCACTGACGGCGCCCATGTGCCTGACAAACTATCTCGTTGCGGAGCTTGCTCTGCGAAACTACGAGGAGGCGCACGAGGTGCTCTCGCGAACCGAGGAAATACTAAGCACCGGCTTCTATTTGGGAATATAGAAAAAACCGCCCGTGGGGCGGTTTTTTCATTTATCCAGCGCTATTTTCATGAGCGCCTGCTTTATGCGGAATATCTGAGTCGCCTGGGCAACATTGAAGTCGTCGAGCTGCCTGTTGAGCTTGTCTATCGCGGCAAGTTGACCCTGCGTAAGACCGCCGGCGCCTATCCCTGCCTCGGCCTCGCGGCTTATGATTATGCCGTCGGCATCAAGCCTGGCCTGTTTAAGCATCTCCTCGGACTTTGCATTTGCGTCCTTTATGATATCGTCGGCTCTTTCCTGCGCGCTCATAATAAGTTCCGCTACCCTGGTCTTTGAAAGGCCGATATCGTCTATCTGCCGCTTGAGCTCATTGTTTTCCTCGATAAGCTCGGCAAAGGCCGCCTTTATCTCCTCCATCTTCGCGTCGACCTTGTTGGCGTTATAATATTTCTGCTTTGCGATATCAAAGCTTATTCCGTCAAAAAACTCCATCGTTACTGCCATAACCTGTCCTCCGAAATGTGTATAAAGTAAATATAGCGCAATTGCGCAAAAATTTCAATGTGCTTTTTACGTTACAACCCGGAACGCAGGGAGAAAAGGGACTTGCAGAGGGCAAGAAGGCGCTTGAAAACGTCGAAAGGAATCTCTCCGCCGGTGCACATGAGCCGTCCGGCGGCACGGCTCAGCTTAAGCCTGATAAACAAAGCATATTTCGAGCTTTCCGAACGTTTCGGAGAGCTCGTTTTATTAATATCAATGGTTGCATAAAACGAAATATGTTATATACTATGGGTATAATTAATATACGCTTAACACGCTTAACGTATGCACCCGGAGGCTATCATGACTGACAGAAAGCTTAACCTCACCATGCTGTGCGATTACTACGAGCTCACGATGGGCAACGGATATTTCGACCACGGCATGGGCGACAAGATAACATATTTCGATGTTTTTTACCGCCAGAATCCCGACAACGGCGGCTTTGCCATCGCTGCGGGACTTGAGCAGGTGGTCGAATATATTCAGCAGCTGCACTTTGACGACGAGGATATCGAGTATCTGCGCGGCAGGAAGATGTTCTCCGAGGAATTTCTCGAATACCTGCGCGATTTCAGGTTCGAGGGCGATATCTGGGCTGTTCCCGAGGGTACGCCCGTGTTCCCGCGGGAGCCGCTCATGGTCGTTCGTGCGCCGGCCATCCAGGCGCAGCTTATCGAGACCTATGTTCTGCTTGAGATAAATCATCAGAGCCTCATCGCGACCAAGGCAAACAGAGTTTGCCGAGCGGCCGAGGGCAGGGTCGTGCTCGAGTTCGGCTCGCGCCGCGCACAGGGCATCGACGGCGCCGTCACAGGCGCGAGAGCAGCATACATCGGCGGCTGCGCGGGCACGGCCTGCGCCGTTTCCGACACGCGCTACGGC
>CAVGIU010000085.1:0-6704 GCA_963629425.1 Oscillospiraceae bacterium | reverse complement strand
GTCTGCATTCCGGCAACTATGATATCACCCATGTTTTTGTCGATAATTTCTACAAAATCGTAAGCAATAAGGATCCCGTCATGTTCGGCGAATTTCTCGATTGGCTCAACGGCTTCTCAGAGAGAGAAAACATTGAATTTGTTATCAGCGTCACCATTGACCCCGACACGGTCGGCGAAGCTATAAGAAAATATATGATTTGACCAAAATATCGGGCAGAGCCTCGCGGCTTTGCCCGTTTTTTTAGTCAATATTCGCTCTTGACTTAATTTCCACGCTTGGTTAAACTTTTACATGGAAATTCAAAAAATATTAATTGAGGTGTTTTATCATGATAATGGATTGCGAAAAATACGTCGGCAAATGCTCCTGCGGCAAAGACCATGAGCTTGAGACGAAAAAGGTCGTCGTCGAGTACGGCGCGATAAACAATTTTGAGCAGTACATGGCCGATGTCGGCCTTGCGGGCAAAAAGCGCGCCGTTATCTACGATACGGTCATATATAAGCTTACCGAGGGCAAGCATGTCGCCGCCGATCAGGAGATCGTTCTCGAGGCAAACGGCCTTCGCGCCGAGGATACCGTCATCGAGGAGATGATGAAAAAGCTCGATAACCCCGAGGTCATCGTCGCTTACGGCGCGGGAACCATCATGGACTTCGGACGCTATCCGGCGTACAAGCTCGGCATCCCCTTCGTCGCCGTGCCTACCCTCGCCTCCTCCGACGGCTTCACCGCGAACATCTGCTCGGCAATTTTGAACGGTCAGAAGAAATCGACCCCGATGTGTGCGCCCGTTCTTGTCGTCGCTGATCTTGATATCATAAAGGGCGCTCCCGCGCGCCTCGTCGCAAGCGGCATAAACGACATCCTCTCGAAATACATTTCCCTGTTTGACTGGAAGATCTCCCACCTCGTTGCGGGCGAGTACTACTGCCCGATGGTCGCAGACCTCGCCAAGGAGGCGCTCGACATCATGCGCGAGGCAGCCGACAAATACGCGGCCACCGGCGTTGCCGACCACGAGGCAATGACCATGGCGCAGATGAAGAGCGGCCTTACCATGCAGCTGCTGAACCACTCTCGCGCAGCATCCGGCGCCGAGCACCTGATGGCGCACCTTGTCGAGATGCAGCCGCCGCGCTTTGAAAATGCCGAGGGCATCCACGGCGAATGCGTCGGTGTCGGCACCTTTGCCTGCATAAAGGAATATCACCATCTCGCCTCCCTGCCCACACCCAAGGCAAAGCCCTTCGAGCCCCTGAGCGAGCAGTGGATAAGAGAAAAATTCGGTGACAGACTCGCCCCGGGCATTATCAAGGAAAACGAAAACGACGTTTTGGCGACCTTCGATCCGCAGAGCATCGTCGACCACTGGGATGAGATTCGCGCCATGATAAACGAGATCCCCTCCGTTGAGGAGATGGAGGCGCTCTACAAGGGCTGCAACGCAAAATATCTGCCCGAGCACATCGGCATCGACCCCGCACTCGAGCAGGAGATGCTGCCGATATCGGCCGCTATCCGCAACAGACTCACCCTTGTGCGCATGCTGCGCGTCCTCGATTTCGGCGAATAATCGGAATAGCAAAAATGCACCGTCTAAACAGACGGTGCATTTTTTGGTCATATGGTCATACGCAGTCAACATTCACGGAATAGGCAAGCTTATCCGTCACCGTTCCGCCGCTTCGGCCGGTTATGAGCGCATCACAATCCTTGAGATCCACTATATGCGCTATCGAGCGCTTGCCGAGCTTGGACGAGTCGCACAGAACGTATTTATGCTTTGCGTTTTTCAAAACCGCGCTCTCTACCGCGGCTACGGCAATATTATCGCTGTATACCTCGCCGTTATCGTCGATGGCATCGCAGCTTATAAAGGCGTAGTCAACGCAGATGCCGTTAAAAAAGTTGAAGGCCTCGTTGCCGATGATTGTTCCGGTGGAGCTTCGGATTATGCCGCCGCAGATGTGAACGTCCAGCGAGGCGCAGCGGGCAAGGAAATCCGCCGCCTGCATGGAGTTTGTGTATATCGTTGCGGTGTCGAGGTCGTCAAGGAGGTTGCTGAGCGCGTACACTGTCGTTCCGCTGCCAAGGGATATCGAGTCGCCGTTATGCACAAGCTGCCTTGCGCGCGTTGCGATACGGCGCTTTTCGGAAACGCTTTTGTGCAGCTTGCTGTCGAAGGTCTCGTCCGGAAAGCGGTTTGCCGACATGACGCCGCCGTAGGTGCGGATGATGAGCTTTCTGTTCTGCATATCCGCAAGCTGCTTACGCAGCGTTGAGACGGAAACACCGAGGTTTTCGCTCAATGCATTGACGGACATTTCACCGCGGCTTTCGAGGATGCTTATTATCTTCTGCTCACGAATACTGGTCTTCATAGCTGTCACTCCCGGATTTGAAATTCGTGTTCTGTCCAAAACGTGTGTACTGATAAACTCAATTATATGACGCAGATGTAGAAAAATAAAGAGTTTTTTTGTGAAAGATCAATAATTTTTTGAGAGCAACACGCTCAAAAGCGAAAGTGTTTTGAGCGAAACGCGCGAAATTGCAGGTATCTTCCTTTTCGCACAATTTGAGGCATCTTCCGCGAGTTGACGAAAGCCGAAATTCCTATTATTTTTATATTGTGCTTGTAGGGTCACTTCCCTCTGCGGACTGTGCATTTCAATCCGTTTTGTATGGCCGCAGCATCAACATATT
The DNA here is from genome assembly GCA_963629425.1 of Oscillospiraceae bacterium. Lineage (GTDB taxonomy): Bacteria > Bacillota > Clostridia > Oscillospirales > Oscillospiraceae > F23-B02. The sequence goes on along the minus strand of CAVGIU010000085.1, from coordinate 3,992 downwards.
GTTTTACAAGGAGACGAAAAAATGAAACCTGAGATCATAATCATGCTGACGCATCACGACGTAACCGTAAAGGACGCAGGCGAGATATTCGAGCAGTGCAAGGATCTGCCGGTAAAGTTCTGGGGCTTTAAGAACGTGGGTCTGCCCAAGGACGAGATGAAGAAGGTCGCCGGAGCAATGAAGGCAGCCGGTAAGACCACCTTCCTCGAGGTCGTCACCTATGACGAGGCAAGCTGCCTCGACGGCGCTCAGACCGCCATCGACTGCGGTTTTGATTATCTCATGGGTACCGTATATTACGACTCCGTCGCAAAGCTTCTGAAGGAAAACGGCATGGCTTACCTGCCCTTCGTCGGCAAGGTATCCGGCAGCCCCAGCATCCTTGAGGGCACGAACGAGGAGATCATCCAAAATGCAAAGGACCTCATGGCAAAGGGCATTAAGGGCTTTGACATTCTTGCTTACCGCCACGTCGTTGACGGCGAGAAGCTCGCACGCGAGTTCTGCGCCGCAGTCGATGCCGAGATCTGCATTGCAGGCTCCATCAACAGCTTTGAGCGTATCGATACCATGTTCGATATCGCCCCCTGGACCTTCACCATGGGCTCCGCTCTCTTCGAGAAAAAATTCGTCGCCGACGGCAGCTTCCGCGATAACCTCAAGGCCGTTGCCGACTACATGGCGAAAAAATAAGCTTGCCAAGACTTGCGCGACATGTTAAGTTAAACTAAAGAGGAGGCAGAGTCCTGCCTCCTCTTTTAAACAAGTTAAGCAAGGAGGGATATCATGAAAGATCTCACAATAGGTCAGGCTCAGCGCATGACCGCACCGGCACCCTTTGCGCTGCTCACCTCGATGGATGCCGAGGGCAAAACGAACGTCATGGCCGTCTCATGGTGGACGTATCTGAGCAATCACCCCGTGAAGCTCGGCGCCTGCCTGAGCAACAAGGGCTACAGCGGCGGAAATATCCGCGAGGGCAAAGAGTTTGCGCTTTGCATCGTTGACGAAACGCTCAAGGAGTCCGCGCTCCGCTGCGGCAGCTGCTCCGGCAGAAACACGGACAAGGCCGCTGAATTCGGCATAGAGCTTGCCGAGGCAAAGGAGATAGCTCCCAAGGTTGTGCAGGAGAGCAAGGTCATTTTCGAATGCAGGCTCAGCGACATGATGAGCATCGGCGATCATACATTTTTTGTTGCCGACGCAGTCGCCATCTACGGCGACGAGAGTAGGAAGCAGCTCTATGCATACGACGGATATGGCCGTCTCGGCACCGCCGCAGAAATTTAAAAAGCACAGTTATATTCGCACGGAACGTTCGGTAAAATGAGCGTTCCGTGTGTTTTTTGCCCATTTACGCAAAAAAGCGGCGTGTTTGGAGCGTTCACTTAGGGATTATTGAAAACAACGATAATTTTTGAGTGACGTCCTCAAGCGGTGCCAACAGAAAGACCACACAACTGACTATAATGTCGGCTGTGTGGTCTTTTTCAACTTTGTATCACTACCTTCCAGTGGTGCAGATTTTACCGATTATTCAGTTTTGCCTGCGTTATTACGGAAGTTGGACTCCTCTGCCGTTGTCATGTCAAAATACATCACCCGGTTTTCGGCATCGTACTCACCGGTTACCTTGTACCGCTTCTTATTGTCGAAGCCGGGAATCATCGCAACGACCACATCACGCAAATTCCTGTTGCCGCAAGAGAGCGTAGCCGTCTGCTCGGTTCTCGGTTTAGAGAACGAGGTGGCCTTAGCCTCGTTGCCCTTGCAGAAGCGGATTGCAAAAATCTTGTGGGGAGCATCCAGGCAGTACTGCACATTCTGCGGGTAGTTCAAGTCCTCCAGAACACGCTTGCTGAAGGTGATGCAGTTCTGGTTGATAAAAATGTCTGGGGTAGCATTGGTGCTGATGTCAATAACCTCAAGGTTGATAGTAGAAAAATCGATTGCCATAATTATTCGTTCCTTTCTTCTTGACCCTCGTCAAGTTCACTTATATTGTTGAGAATTTGTATGAACTGGTCACGTTCTTCCTTTGACCACGTCATATCGAGGAGAAAATATCCTCGCAGGACGCCAGATTTGACCTTGGCCACAGTGAATTTTTTCTGCATTGCAGCCGGCGGCTTACTGCCTTTACGCCAGTTTCCGGCTTTGAGCATCTCCTGCACTTGGTACCATTGTGCTTTCTTGATGATGGCTGGGTGGTCATCCTCCCAATACCACTGCGGCAGAATATTGCGATTTTTTGCCGTTTTGTGGGTAAGAAAGTCTTTGGAGTAGGTTTTTTGGTATCGGACATCGCCACAGTACTTCTCATTCCCAAGAATGCTCTTGATGGTAGACTGATGCCAATATTCCATACCCTTCGGAGAGCGTATTCCCTGCGCCGTGAGGGATCCAGCAATTTCCCTCGGCGACGCCCCCTCTGTAAAGCTATCGAAGATATACCGCACAATTTCCGCTTCGGCGGGCTCGATTTTGACTCTGCCTGCGTAATCTCGATAGTAACCGATGGTATTCTTTACAGAGTATTTGTACAGACCCTCCTGCATCCTGTAGCGTATGCCTTCCTTGATTGCAATGCTTTTCTGCTGACTTTCCAGCTCCGCCAAAGCCGACAGAATGGAAATAATCAGCTTGTTCTTGCCATCACTGGTATTGATACCCTCGGATTCAAAGTTAACCGCCACCGGAGGATTAAGGTCACTCAGCTTTCGCAGTGTGGTCAGAATATCCACTATGTTCCGTCCAAAGCGGCTAATACTCTTCGTGAGGATCAGGTCAATTTTACCAGTACACGCTGCCTCAATCATCTCTTGAAAACCTTTCCGCTTGTCTACAGAAGTGCCGCTGATGCCTTTATCCGTGTAGATTTTGACCAGTTCATAATTCGGATTGTTTTCTATCACGGACTGGAAGTGCTGTACCTGCATTTCAAAACTGCCTTCCTGCGCTTCTTCAGCGGTGCTAACTCGGCAGTATGCCGCCACCCGTACCTTGGGCGCATCCTGATATGCGTACTCCTTCTTTTTCGGCAAAATGACATGGCCTTTGCGTTCCCCTCTGCGATTCTTGGCGATGGTTTCTTGGATATCTCGTTTTATTGAATCGTTTCGGCTACCTGCTTTTTCACCATTCTGCCGGGCTTGCTCGATACGCTCTGCGTCTAATTTCTTCGCCATCTATGATTCCTTCACACCTCCTCCCACAGAAAAATGAGTACATCGGGCCTCACCTCCTTTACGCTTGCGGGCAAAAAAAGACCACACCGAGGAAAAATCCCCAGTGTGGTCTCTTGTGCTGATAGAAATTAAAAGACTGCGTCAATATCATGCCAGTGCTCATCTGCCATATCGATAGCAAATTCCGTATTGTTGATGTACAGCCTGTTATCTTTATCTCGCACAAATCCCCAATGCAAACCGTGCTTGGCAGCGTAGGCTTTGAATGCATTGAATTTGTTTTCTATCTGGCGGTCTATATTCTTGTCTTGTCCCTTGCTTTCGCCGCCTTTGGTTTCGATGACCCAGACGGTGCCGTCTTTTTTCATTACAATATAGTCGGCATAGAACAGCCACTGCTTCTGTATGCCGTCCATATATACGATGGAGAAGTACTGCTGACCCGTGTCGCCGTTTTTGTAGACCCACTCAATATCATCACGCTTCTCGCAATATTGCTCAAACAACATTTCACAGGTGCTGCGGACGAGACTTGTGGCAAAGCCGGATGTATACTCGTGATAGGCGTTAGAGAGGTATTCCACCTCGCTTTTTACGCCAGGGTCATATTTAAAGAAATCCTGCTCCGGAATATGGAATACGCTTGTTTTCGGATGCAGCCTCATGCTCATCTGCTGCGCCATCTGCGCCGTAACATCCCGGAATTCCTCTTTCAGCTTATGCTGATTGTTGATGACGAAGGCGTAGAATTCAGCGGTTTCCAGCGCAATCAGCTTCTTGGACGGATTACCGCCCTTGCGGAAC
>CAVGIU010000084.1:0-6761 GCA_963629425.1 Oscillospiraceae bacterium | reverse complement strand
CGACGCTGTCAACGATGCTCATACGGATATCGTCAAGCGTGAGCTTAACGTCAACGCCAAGAGCGACCGACAGGCCGACAGCGGGGTCTGCATCTATCGCAAGGATCTTTTTGTCCGGAAAGTTTTCCACCAAAAGCCTTACGATCGACGCCGAGATCGACGTCTTGCCGACGCCGCCTTTACCGGCGACCGCGATGATCTTTGCTTTGTTTTCCAATAATACGTCCCCCCTTCAATTGCGCTCAGACACACCTTACGCATTTTGATAACAGTTTAACACAAGTGCCTTGGTTTTGCAAGAGAATATACGTCTGTTTATATGAAAAATTCAGGTTTTTTTGCATAAAATCAGCGCTCTGCTATACACATTCAACAAAAATGTCAATTTGGACGCAGGCAAAAAAGAGACCCCGAAGTTCGGGGTCTCTCAGTGATTAAAATACGCAATCAGACGATTCTGCGGTCGCGGACCTGGGAATCGTAATGCTTATTCAGCAGCGGGCGAATGACATAATATATGAGCTTGTTTTCGCCGTTGGTGATATACAGGGTAAAGGTGCCGACAAAAGCGAGGAATGCGAACATGGCGAGCTTGCCGCCTATCTTTGCAACGTTCTTCATCGTTATTATATCCTCCTATTAATATGCTGCACTGTCATCAAACTCGACGATGGTCGGGTCGAGGGGCTTTTCATTAAGAACAACAGACATGTAACTGTTGACGCAGTTACGCATATCCTGGCGTGAAACCGTACGGCTGTCCTCAAGGTCATGCTCAATGAAAATGAAGTGGAATCCGAGATCTCTTGCCTGCTCTTCCATAAGAGCATGGACACCGAGCATACCTTTGCAGGCGATATTGTCGTTCATGAGAACCATGTCGCAGTTGAAGCTCTTGGCCCATTCCCAAACAGCATTTACATTGTCCCAGCCGCCGACAGCCATATGACGCATACATGCTTTCTCTGTAAGACGTGTCAGATCGTCCATCGCAGCATTCGGATCTTCCGTGTTAATCATATTGTGACCCATGGTGGAGTCCATGTTCAGGACAATGTTGATGCCCCAGCAGTTCTGAGTCCAGGTCGGGAAATCAGTGTAGTAAACAGCGGAAGGTCCCCACAGGAATGCGCGGTGGCGTGTGCGGCCTCCAAAGGGCTCATATTTATTCTCATAAGCCTTGCGCATAATCTTTATAACCTTGCGGTCAACCTTGTTATAATACGGATCTGCGCCGTTAACAGACTGCCACTCGTAGAGCTTATAAAGTGTTTCGGAAATGCCGACAAGCGGAGAATACGGAGTCTTGAAGTAGTCCCACTTTTCAAGCTCGATCATATTCTGCTCATTCATGCGCTTGGCGCCCTTAAAGAATTCTTTCCAGTTAAACTTTGTGTTGTAGTGCTCTTCGATAAACGCAATGGTCTCTTCCATAATCTTGCGTGAGAACGGCAGAGCCGCAGGCTCATTATGAATCATGGCGAGGGTTGCCTGATAATCGGGCATACCGATACGGCGGCGCTGGAACATGGATGTTGCCTCGGATGCATTACACGGCATATTGGTGGAAACCATAACCTTGCCGACGAGAGGGAATGCATCGTCAAGTGCAACACCGGTCTCTGCCGCACAGCGGGAACAGACATCAGCAGGGAGACCGAATGACTCTGCAACATCGATGTAATACGGCTCAATATGCTGGTCAATATCGCAGATGATAAACTCAGGCAGAGTCTGTAGCGGCACCGGGTAAAGATCGGGGAATCCGGTCATGAACAGCTCCGGCAGGACCTCATCCATAGGCACAAGCTTGCCGCTCTTTTCTTCGCTGGCACCAAGGCGGCGATCATGAGAAAGAATATATGCAATACGCTTGGTCAGATTCTGTACGATTGCGTACATATGCATATGTGCAATTTTAAGTTCCTGGTCACGGTAGCCTTCAAACAGGCGATCGATGAACATAAATGTTCCGAGGAAGGAACCCATCCAGCGGTATTCCCAAAAGCCCTTCATGATGGGAATGGGAGCCGAAGCGACCATTTTGACCATGGCCGTCAGATTCTTAAGCCATGCACCATAGTCAACCATAGTGTCTTTAACGCCGCGCCATTCACGCCATTTTGCAACACCGGTTTTATCGTAATAACGGTCTCTTTGGCCGCCGACTCCGTGCTCGGCCTGCCATATGGGATCAAAGCGCTCAAGCTTTTTATCTACTGCTGCTATAACTTTATCGAACATCATTACTTACCTCCCTGAATGGACTTGATCTCCAGAGATTCGATGAACGCCTGGAAACGTGTACGAAGCTGTCCGACTGCACCGAGAGAATATTCCTTCTCAATGGTGCAGCAAGGAATGTGCTTTTCGTTCGTGAAAATGTGGTTTGCGAGAACCTTCTCATAACTCCAGAACTCGCAGAACTTCATGTTTTCGTATATAACGCCATCGGCTTTGAAGTCCTCGATGAGTTGTGCCGATACAGCATGACGCTGATCAATCTTGAAGCCGTCCATAAAGCGTGCGCACAGATTCCAGTACAGGTAGTGGCGGCAGATAGCGTCGAACGCGGTCTCGCCTTCCTTAATTTCAATCTGCTCTCTGCTTGGGAAGGAGCCGAAGCAGTAACGGTCTGCAACAACCATTGCGCCGCACATTTCGATGAGCTTTGTAAACTCAGGATCGTCGATCTCACTTCCGACAAGTGCAACGCGCGCACGGAACGGGAATTTTTTCTCCGGCTCGCGTGTCTTTATCTCTTCAAGAGTCTCCTTGAGGTAAGGCAGGATCAGCTTGTGCGGGCAGACCTGGCTTACGAGCTGGATGACGTGGAACTCATAGCCGGTGATGGGAGGATTATCAAGCTTGCGATAATCGCCTATCTCAGTGATAACACGGCTGAGCTCATTGTGCAGTTCAATGGCCTTACGCATGGCATCTTCGGAAACATCGACGCCGAGGCGATCTCTCATTTCGTCAACAACCTTGAGCTTAAGCTGAACCTTATAGTAATCAAGGTTTGTCTGATCGCCCTTCATGGGAGGATCGATCTGGGTAACGAAGAAGCCGTCGTGCTTTACGGGATTGATGAGGAAGAAGTGCTCTTCCATACGTTCCATGGTGGCGCAGCACTCCGCTCCGAACAGAGCGCTCAGATAGTTGTATCCACCTTCAATAGCGCGCTCGAGAATGGAACGGGCATAGGGGCATGTGCGGTTGGTCATGTAGTAGTTTGCGATGTCGCTGGATGTGCAATTGGGTGCGCGAAGTCTTGAAGAAAAGCAGCCTTCAAGATTGAGGAGGACCTCGGGTATGTAATAGCAGTTATAACCAAGTGCTATCTGCCCATCCTCTACCGCTTTGGTGACAAGCTCATTCTGAGCGTCCTGCAGCAGTTTTTCAAAATAAATCAGATGTTTTAGGTCTTTCATTTGCAACCCCTTCCGCTTATTTAAAATTTTTGCCTACCAGTTATTTTCAGCATGAGAAGCTCCCATACTCCTTCGAATAATTATACTGTAACTTCCTCGCAAATGTCAAGTTTATGTCAAGAGTATTTGGAAATTAATCGCGGTAATTTCAGCATCATAAACATATGGTCAACATACTGTCTGTCTACTTGAACAGCTCGCGGCATGCATCTATGTAATCGGGCAGCAATCCCTCGAAATCGAGACCGTATTGACGCGGAGTTCCGCGCGCGGCCGTGCGCTCTATGGCAGCCGTCACGAATTCCTCGGCTGTGGCAAGTGCATCCTCGAGAGAGGCGCCCCGCGTGAGCAGCGCCGCAAAGGCCGAAGCGAACACATCACCCGAGCCGTGGAACATCCCGTCAAGCGTTTTGTTCATGACAGAGCACATTTTTCCGCTTCTGTTATCGCGCGCGGCTATGCCCACCCTGCCGCTTTCGGTGCTGACGCCCGTTATGGCAACGAAGGAAGGCCCCAACTCGGACAGGCGGTCGATAAGCTCGGTGACATATGCCACATCGTGTACGGCGGGTCTGTACTCCATGCCGGTCAGGAAGCAGGCCTCGGTCACATTCGGCGTTATGATATCCGCCTTTTTTATAAGTCCGCGGAAACACTCCGTCATTCCCTCGCCGAGATTGGCATAGTATCTGCCGTTATCGGCCATCGCGGGGTCGACGATCACCAGTGTATTCTCTCCGCGCAGAAGTTCTATCGCCCGTTCGAGCAGCTTTCCCTGAGCCTCGGACGCAAGATAGCCGGAATATATCGCATCAAAGCCAACGCCAAGCCCATGCCAGTGCTCGGCTATGGGAACAATATCGCCGCTCAGGTCAGTAAATGTCCAGTCTGTAAAGCCGCCTGTATGCGTCGACAAAAGCGCCGTCGGTATGCAGCAGCACTCAACGCCCGTCGCGGAAACTATAGGAAGCGCAACGGTAAGCGAACACTTCCCAAGTCCGGAAAGATCGTGAATAGCCGCCATTCTCGGCAGCTTCGGCAGTTTTTCCATAGTGTATCCTACCTTAATATAAGCATAAAATGTTTTTTAATTTTAGCACAAAAGTCGCTCGTTAGCAACACCGGGCAATATCGCTTCATCGTATATATCTTCCAAAAATTCAAACTAAATTTTTATATAATTTTATTTGTAAAAAGCTATATTTACCATATTTTGCATTGAAATATCAGTTACAATATAGTATCATATTTGCAATATTAATTAATAACCGCCGTGTTGCTTCTGTGAATAACGGTTGACTGCTTCCCTGCAAGGCAGCAGGGATAATCGATGCTGCATGGATAATTCATTGCGGTGTAGGTATTAGTATGTATTCTTTGGGGAAAGGAGGAAAACTGAATAGCATGGTAAAAACGGAAAAGCTCAGCGGGCCTGTGCTTACGGCACTTTTTGTGCTTGCTGTTTTCCTGATTGCTGTTTTTGCTTTGAGTACCAACGCAAATGCTGACGGACTTGATGTAGATGCGGATACCGACGTTGCCTCGACCCTTTCGTCTTACTTTAGCGGAATCGGACTTCGTAACCAGGAGTATCCCGACGCAAACTTCATCAACTTCCTGCTTTGCCTGCATGGCTATGAGGCTCTGCCTGATGATGCAACCGTAACCGTTACGGCTTATCTGCCTGTTACGAACACCGTTTTTTGGCGCTCTACCTTTACTAAGGACTACTTGGTTTTAAAGGATGCGGTTAATATAGTCGGTCATGGCACCGTACTCAGGCTTCCCGGCGCATGCACGCTCAAGATAGAGGTTAACGGAGCGGACATCGACGGATGGGATCTTATCTACGGCAGCACTGTTGAAGAAGCCACCATATGGCATATGAGCAGTGGCCTCACCGGAACAGCCACTGACTATGTCCCCGGCAATGCTACATACATGTTTATGAGCAATGTCGGCGGTCATGTTGTCCATCTGGCAATCGACGGTGTGCATGGCAACGGCAGCAATCCCGGTGGCGATGTCGACGATCCTGACAATCCCGGCGGTGACAATCCCGGCGGTGACAACCCCGGTGGTGACAACCCCGGCGGCGACAATCCCGGTGGCGACAATCCCGGCGGCGACAACCCCGGCGGTGACAACCCCGGTGGCGACAACCCCGACACTCCGGATAAGCCGAGCAATCCCGACGATCCGAATACCCCGGATAAGCCGAGCAATCCCGACAATCCGAATACGCCGGATAAACCGAGCAATCCCGACAATCCGAATACGCCGGATAAACCGACAGAGCCCAAGACTCCGTCTGAGACCGGCGACACAAGAAGCGTTGTCATGATGTCTGCGATAGCAGTTATCAGCCTGGCAGTGCTTGCAGGTACTTATCGCAAGAAAAAGGCAAACTGATCATATGTGGGCGATTAGTTGACTTATTGCAATAGTGCATATAAAATAGGAGTGGCGAAAGCCGCTCCTATTTTTATTATCCCGAGGAACACAAATGAACATAAAGATGCGAAAAATCATCCGCCTGATAGCTTTGATAGCGCTCATTGTCTCTGTCGGCATCCTGATATTCTATGCGGTAGACGGTCTGCGCAGCAAAAGCACCGATGATAAGCTCAAAGGTCTCAAGGACGCACAGACCACCTTCACTATTCCCGATATTCTGCCGGAATATGAAGCTTTGTACGCCGAAAACCCCGACACCATCGGCTGGCTGAAGATAGATGGAACGGGCATAGATAATGTCGTGATGTACGCCCCGAATGAGATCGATAAGTATCTGCACACGGACTTTTACGGCAATTACGCCTATCGCGGCTGTCTGTTTGTAGATGAATACTGCGATATACTCTCGTCCGACAATCTGATAATCTACGGGCACAACATGAAGGACAACTCGATGTTCGGCTCGCTCATGTACTATGTCAGTGAAGATTTTTACAAGCAGCATAAGCTCATAAGCTTTGACACGATATACGAAAAGCAGACCTATGAGATAGTCGCGGCGATAAAGACCGAGCTCATGCCCGAGGGTGACGACAGCTTCAAATATTACGAATACACCGGCAGCGGCGACGAGGCCTCGTTTAACGAGTACGTTAAATTCATTAAGGAAAATAAGCTCTACGACACCGATGCCGAGCTCTCGCCGGGTGATAAGATACTCACTCTCTCAACCTGCGCATATCACACCGAGGACGGCCGCTTCATCGTCGTCGCAAGAAAAACGTAAAAAAGCCTCCACGCTTCTGCGTGAAGGCTTTTTTGGTGACCCGTACGGGAATCGAACCCATGTTACCGCCGTGAAAGGGCGGT
>CAVGIU010000083.1:0-7037 GCA_963629425.1 Oscillospiraceae bacterium | reverse complement strand
CGTCTGTTGTGCTGCCGCGCTCCCATTCGCCGTTTTTCGGCTGTATTGGTTTAACAGGCTCAAGAGAATACTTTTCTGCCCCGCCAGCATTCTGCTTGACTTGTAAGGCATTACGGATTATATTAGTTATATAGAGGCGTTGTGCACCTCGGGTATCTTCCCCGTTTTTTGCGGATAGACCCGTAGTGAAGGGTGTGCGAGCCTCTTTTTCTGTTATAACATCGTGGATGTAAAAGCGCTGTGCAGAAACTGCACAGATAAATTTGCAAAAAAGTCTTGCTTTATTTCGCTAATGTGTTATTATAGCAGCGTGATAACAAACTAAAACTCAGTAACACGTTTTGGAGGAAAAGAAAATGAAACGAATTATCGCTATGATACTGGCGCTGATGATGGTCTTCGCACTGTGCGCCTGCAGCAGCAACACCACTAACGATGACGACCAAACAAGCGACGACGTAAAGACTCTCGTAGTCGGCATCGACCCCGAATATCCCCCCTATGCCTACATGGGAGACGACGGTGAGTATACCGGCTTTGACGTAGAGACCGCCAAGGCAGTCTGCGAAAAGCTCGGCTGGAACGTTGAGTTCTTCGCACTCAACTGGGATCAGAAGCTCGTTCAGCTCGACAGCAATGAATGCGACTGCATTTGGGCCGGCATGACCATCCTCGACAGCATGAAGGAAGCCGGCTACGTCATCTCCGAGCCCTACTACGATAACACTCAGGTCCTTCTCGTTAAGTCCGACAGCGGCTACACCTCTTCCAAGGATCTCGCAGGCAAGACCGTTGCCGTTCAGCTCGGCACCTCCGGTCAGACCCTCCTCGACGGCGACCTCGCCGATCTCAAAGCTACCTTCAAGGAAGTGGTCACCTGCAACAGCTTCCTGAGCTGCTTCACCGAACTCGGCGGCGGCAGCGTTGACGCGGTGTTCGTCGATTACCCCGTTGCGGCTGCATACGTTGCAGAGAACGAGGGCTACTCCATAATCAACGAAAACCTCGGCGCAGAGCAGTACGGCATTGCCTTCCGCTCCGGCGATCAGGAGCTGTGCGACCAAATCCAGGCCGCTATAGACGAGCTCGTCGCTGACGGCACCTATCAGGAGATTGCCGACAATTACCCCGACATCGTAAACAACCTGATCTTTCTCAACAAATAATTAAACAGGTATAAAAAAGCACGTTTCCCGAAGGTGCATGCACCTTCGGGAATGCGTGCGTTAATAATGAGGATATTATGAAGCTTATAACAATGATAAACCTGATGCTCGAGGGCATGGGCGGTACCTGCGCAATATTTTTTCTGACGCTGCTGTTCTCCCTGCCGCTCGGCATGGGCGTTGCCCTGCTCAGAATGAGCAAAAACAAGGTCGTTTCAAACGTGACCCGCGCCGTCATATCCGTTCTGCGCGGCACCCCGCTTATGCTCCAGCTCATCGCGGTGACCTACGGTCCGTATTATCTGTTCCAGTTTTCCGTCTCCAAGAACAAGCTTATCCCGGTCGTTATAGCCTTCGCGATAAATTATGCGGCATATTTTGCCGAGATCTACCGCAGCGGCATAGAATCGATACCCGTCGGCCAGTATGAGGCCTCGGAGATACTGGGCTACTCCAAGGTGCAGACTTTCTTCCGCATCATTCTGCCCCAGGTCATTAAACGCATCATGCCCAGTGTGACTAACGAGGTCGTCACCCTTGTAAAGGATACCTCTTTGGCCTTCACCGTCTCCTATGTCGAGATGTTCACCATCGGCAAAAATCTCGCAAACTCGCAGACGAGCTTCGTGCCCTTCGTCGTCGCCGGCGTATTCTACTTCCTGTTTAACGCCATCGTCGACTTTGTCATGGGCAGGGTTGAAAAGTCCATGAACTACTATCAGTAAGGAGCGTTTACAATGAAGATATTAGAATTAAACCACGTTCAGAAAAGCTTCAACAATGAAACGCTCCACGTACTTAAGGATATAAGCCTGAGCGTTTCCGAGGGCGAGGTCGTATCGGTCATCGGCCCCTCCGGTTCGGGCAAAAGTACGCTTCTGCGCTGCGCAACGATGCTTACCGAGATGGACAGCGGCGAGCTCATCTATTCCGGCAAGTACGCGGCGAAGATCGGTCCCGACGGCAAGTCGGTCTATTCAGACAAAGCCGAGCTTAAAAAGATACGCAGCATCTTCGGCCTCGTTTTCCAAAACTTCAACCTCTTCCCCCACTACAGTGTACTTAAAAATCTCACCGATCCGCAGATAAATGTGCTCGGCCGCAGCAAGGAGGAGGCCCGCGAGAAGGCCATGGAGCTGCTGAAAAAAATGAACCTCGAGGAGAAGGCCGACGCTTACCCCTGCCAGCTCTCGGGCGGTCAGCAGCAGCGCGTAGCCATCGCGCGCGCACTGGCCATGGATCCGCAGATACTGTTTTTTGACGAGCCGACAAGTGCGCTCGACCCCGAGCTCACGGGCGAGGTGCTCAAGGTCATAAAAAAGCTCGCCGAGGAGCACATGACCATGGTCATCGTAACGCACGAGATGGCCTTCGCCCGCGCCGTGTCCGACCGTGTTATATTCATGGACGGCGGCGTTATCGTCGAGCAGGGCGATCCCGAGGATGTATTCGGTGCGCCGAAAATGGAGCGCACGAAGCAGTTTCTTAAAAATTACGGTCAGTCATGAAAATAAGCTATACTAAAATAGATCCCTCCGGAAACATAACGCTTATTGTAGACAGCTTCGTGCCGCGCGAAGAGCAGAGCCGCATTGCCGCGCTCCTCATGGAGCGAGATCCCGAGGCAGAGCAGGTCGGCTTTCTCGAAGCACCGAGCGATCCCTGCTGCGCGGTACGCCTGCAGATGATGGGCGGCGAGTTCTGCGGCAATGCAACGCTTTCCGCAGCGTCGGTCGTCATGCAGCAGATCGGCCTTGACACGGGAGACATGTTCATTGAGGTTTCCGGCGCTCCGGAGCCCGTGAAGGTATTTGGCTGTGTCCTTACTCCGAGCATTTTCGAAGGCAGAGTCGCAATGCCCCTTCCGGAATCCATATCCGAGTTCAGCTTCCTTGACGGCTTTGACTGCTACACTCTGCCGCTCGTGCGCTTTCCGGGAATATGCCACGCCATTGTTCCCGCCGGTGCGATCACGCGTGAAAATGCAGAGCGCGTCATTGCCGCATGGTGCAGGCAGATAAAGGCCGATGCGCTGGGTCTCATGTTCTTTGACAGAGAAAAAAGCTCGCTCACACCGCTTGTTTACGTCGAATCTACCGGAACGGCCGTGTGGGAGGGCTCATGCGCGAGCGGTACAGCCGCCGTCGTCTCGTATCTTGCCGAGCTCGACGGTGAATACGCAAGCGCGCGCCTTATAGAGCCGCGCGGTAAGCTAAGCGCCGCCGCTACCTACTCCGGCTCGCAGGTAAGAAGCCTGAAGCTGAGCGGCAGCGCGATAACTCGCGGAAAATTCACTGCCTTGATTTCTTAACATTTTTCGCGTATTATTTTCCCGAAAGGCGGTATTACTCCAATGAAGAAAAGAATAATATGCCTGTCGCTGGCGCTGGCTATGGTTTTCGGTCTGTGCGCCTGCGGCGGGAGCGGAAAATATAAGGTCGTAAAGTCGCTTGGCTCGCAGGAGTACTCCATAGGCTTCCGAAACGGTGACTCGACATATCACTACATCGACAAGGCACTCAAGGAGCTGTCCTACGAGGGCGTTATCGACGATCTGAGCACGCAGTGGTTCGGAAGCAGCCGCACTGTCGACTTCCCGTCAAAAAAGGACGCGCTCGATGAGCTCGGCTATATAGAGGAAAGGACGTTCATAGTCGGCGTCGACCTCGAATCCGCGCCGCTGAGCTTTGAAAAAGACGGCGATTACGTCGGCTTTGATATCGACCTTGCCAAAAAGGTCTGCGAAAAGCTCGGCTGGGTACTTAAGATCCAGCCGATACACTCCGAGGATGCCTATGTTGAATTAAACTCCGGCAACATCGACTGTGCCTGGGGAGGCGTGGCACTCGATACCGAGTGCGCCGACTACACCATACTTAACACCTACATGTCCACGGACATTGTTCTTGCCGGTCTCGGCAGCGGTTCAAGCTCCGTGCGCGATAAGCTTTTATACATCGGCACGACGCAGACCGCGCTCGATACTATAAACAACAATGCCTCCGTAAGCCGCAGGCTCGGGCAGATAACACGCGTTAACGGCGGTGCAGCGGAATACTTCAGTGCCTTGGATAACGGCGACTGCGACCTCATACTCACAAATGAGGCAGCCGTTGACTACTACAACACACATTGATCCGAACATAGCGAAGCCCCCACAGTTTTTGTAGCTGAGGGGGCTTTTTTATTATTAAACGGCGGCATTTTTATTCTGCCATATGCATATTCATAATACACATATTAATCGTATACATAGCCGATAAGCGTCAGGCATTTAACAATGTGTTAGCTGGATTAACGTATTTTTGACCTGTTTGTTAACAGCTTACAGGCTCTTAGAGGCATTTTCGAGCTATTTTGACCATACGCGTGAACAAACCATTACCCTTTTGGCGGCAAATCGCATAAAGTCCCGTGAAGAGACTATGTACAGCCGTTAGCAGCAAGTTAATATCACTCGGCAGCTATTGTAATCAATTTTTTAACAAATAAAATAGATTTCAGCGAAAGCATTAAAATAAAGGAGAGAAAGTTATGGAAAACAATCGCGACTCTTTTGGCTCCAATTTTGGTTTTCTTATGGCTGCTGTCGGCTCAGCAGTCGGTTTGGGCAACATTTGGGGCTTCCCGTACAAGATAAGCGCATATGGCGGCTTCGCCTTCCTGCTGGTTTATCTTGCACTGGGCGTATTCGTAGGCTTCGCCGTTATGGTCGGCGAGTTTTGCATAGGCCGTAAGACCGGCCTGAGCCCGATCGCAGCTTACCGCAAGCTCAGCAAGAAGTACACATGGCTCGGATACATGGCGGTCATCTGTCCCTTCCTCGTTCTGTGCTTCTACTTCGTCCTCGGCGGCATGGTCATGCGCTACGCTGTCGGCTACCTGACGGCCATCTTCGGATGGGACACCTGGCAGGTCGCAAATATCTCCGACTTCTTCGGTACGTTCATAATGAACGGCGGCGGCATGATACTTTGGACGGCGCTCTTCATCGCACTGAACGTTGCGATCGTCGCAGGCGGTATCGGCGAAGGCATCGAGAAATTCTGCAAGGTCGGTATGCCCGCCCTGTTCGTGATGCTCATCGTCATCATCATCTACGTTGCATGCCAGCCCGGTGCAGGCGAGGGCTACAAGTTCATCTTCGGCTGGGATCTCTCTCCGCTCAAGGAAGACTGGCTGCTCGTTCTCAAGAGTGCCGCAGGTCAGATGTTCTTCTCCCTGTCCCTCGGCATGGGCGCTATGATCACCTACGGCTCCTACCTGCAGAAGAAGGAAAGCATTCAGAAGAACGCGCTTATCGTTGTCATCAGCGATACCACCGTCGCAATCATGGCCGCAATGGTCGTCGTTCCCGCCTGCTTCGCCTTCCTCGGCGACAATGCCGGTGCAGGCCCCGGACTGCTCTTCAAGTCCATGCAGGAAGTATTCCACAACATGGGTTACGTCGGCAATATCATGGGCTTCCTGTTCTACACGCTCGTATTCATCGCCGCAATAACCTCCTCGATCTCTCTGCTTGAGGTCATCACCGCTTACAAGGTCGACAAGAACGTCGAGCAGGGCAAGGCTCCCGGACGCAAAAAGTACGCTATCCTCGCCGCCTGCATCATCTTCATTTTCTGCCTGCCCACCTGCCTTGACGGTCTGGGCGCAGGCGTAAACGGCGGTGCCACGCTGGGCACTCCCGCCGAGATTCTCGGCATGAACTGGGGGGAAGCCCCCATCAGCGAGTTTGAAGAGGGCACTACCTACTACACTCTCGGTGACGACGGAATTTATACGGCAGTAGCCGAGGATGCTGAGTTTGACGCATCCGAGACCTACTTTGTGAAGACGGCCAAGACCTGGAACGGCGACTGGCTCGACTTCTACGACGTGTTCTCCGAAGGCATCATGATGCCGCTCGGTGCACTGGTAATGTGTATCCTGATAGGCTATGTGCTCAAGCTCGACTTCATTGTCGGGGAGTGCGAATCCTCAGGACACAAGTTCAGGGCCCGCGGCTTCTTCAATCTGTGCTACAAGGTCATCACTCCGCTTGGCATGATCCTCGTCCTTTACGGTCAGATCACAAGCTTCTTCTAATATAAAAGCAACATAACATAAGATTTAAGGGGCAGCTTCGGCTGCCCCTTTTTTAGCACATCACCTCACCTGCCGATACGCTTACTGCCGATGACCGGCATTGAAGCTACATACGATCACATTATTGAAAATCAAATATTCCTCGCGCCGCAGATCATTGCGGCGTATTCACATTTTCCATATACATTGATGTCTTTCATATACGTTTTGATAATACCGATATTAATTTAGTTTATAGCTAAACGCCCTGTCATAACCTCAAAGCCACTAAGATAATTAACATGTTTTTTGCCAATTTGTTAACGTTTAGCGACTCGATATCGGCATTTTCGAGCTATTTTGACCATGCTTGTGAACAAACTATTACCATTTATGCAGCAAATCGCATAAATTTCTGTAAAGGCATTATTAACGTGCGTTAAGATTGCGTTAATTTCGGTATAAAGCTATTGTAATCTAATTTTTAACAAATAAAATAGGTTTCAGCGAAAGCATTAATTTTTAAGGAGAGAAAGTTATGGAAAACAATCGCGCTTCGTTTGGCTCCAACTTTGGCTTCCTGATGGCCGCTATCGGTTCCGCAGTCGGCCTGGGTAACATTTGGGGCTTCCCGTACAAGATGGGTATGAGCGGCGGCTTCGCCTTCCTGCTCGTTTACCTCGCTCTTGCGGTATTCGTTGGTCTCGCCGTTATGATCGGCGAATTCACCATCGGTCGTAAGACCGGCATGAGCCCTGTCGCGGCTTATCGCAAGATCAGCAAGAAGTTCACCTGGCTCGGCTA
>CAVGIU010000082.1:1420-7363 GCA_963629425.1 Oscillospiraceae bacterium | reverse complement strand
GAGTAAGTGTACTGTCTCTCGGCCCGGAGGAAGGCGTTGTCGGGTACCACAGCTTCCCGCTCGAAAGAGTGGAGGAAGCAATCGGCGAGCTAAAAAAACTGGGCAATCGCAAAATCGGCATTCTGGGAGCGTCGATCACGACTATTCCGGCACTTACGGCGGCAGCCATGTTTTCGGATATCACATTGACAATGGCCGTCGCACCCTGCGATTATGTCCTTCAGGGATTTACGCAGGGCAAGCGTGACGGCTGCAGAGAATGGCCGCTCGAGGGCGAATCCATGCTCACATGGAAAGGCGAACCTCTGCCATATGTGCCGTATGCCTATCAGCATCCCGATTACTGGCATACCGTGCAGGCGGAGACAAAGGGCTCCGGTAATATGCTTTCTTCAGGAAAAGTGTTTAACGACACCGAAGCGAAGACGCCGCTCACCGAAGAGGTCATGATTTCTGTCGAGAAGATCCGCGGCAGACTTCTGCTCATCGGCTGTGAAGATGATTGCCTCTGGCCGACCGCACGCTATATCCGCCGCATGGATGGAAGGCTCCAAAACTGCGAACATAACTGCGAATATGACGCATTGGTCTATAAGTACGGCACACATTACGGCTTTCCGGAATCCATGATCAAGGAGATTATCCCCGTTTTTCCGGACTTCTTAATCAGCAGAGCCTTCCGCTCGGCAAAGGAGCATCCGAATGAATGCAAAGCAACCCGCGAGGATATCGATCACCGTATGAGGCAGGCGCTGAATGAATGGACAAGGGAGGCGGTAGAGTGAAGTGGCTGATTGCAATTATGTTCTGGTTTCTGTACTGGGGCGTTTGCTTCCTTTGCACGGGAACGGACAAGAAAAATCTTGCGGGACTGCGCTCTTATCCCGATGAGGTACAGACCTGTGTTCGTGAAAAACTCCCCGATGCCGATCCGAAAGAGAAGTCAATTCCGTCGATTCTGCTCGGCAATCTGCTTCTTTTCACGGTGGTGTTCTCGGTAATCGGGTTGATTTTCAAAAACGTCCTCGCCTTTGACGGATATCTCTCCGCTTTTTGGTATTTTCTCGTTCTCGGCGAGGGACTCGGTCTGTTCGACCTGCTTATAATCGATCTGCTCTGGTGGCGGAACACAATGCGTATCCGATTCTCGTTCCTGCCGGAGAAAGAGGCCTATCAAAATCCGCAGAAGCACATCGGATCTTTTGTGCGCGGTATTCCGCTGTTTGCGGTAATTGCGGCACTTTCGGCACTGATTGTGCTGCTGTTTTAAGGGAGAATATTATGTTAGCATTTATCATTGAGGCAGTCGTTATCTGCCTGATTTTTACCTTGAGCTGTTTTGCGCTGGTTAAAAATATAATGGAGCATCTCGAACTCGCAAAGCTGAACTATCCGCCGAAGATCGTTCAGAGACTTATCGACCTCGGTTTGGTGTCCGGCGACAAACCGCTTCCGCTGACAGAGAGAATAAAAAAGAAATGGCCCGCAATGATTGTCGTGGGGCTGCTGATGGGATTGATCGTCCGCTATATAAACGGATGCACGACATTCCTTTCGGGCTTCGGCGTTTCCTATCTGCTTTGGACGATCGTTGACTGGTATGATGCGTTTGTTCTCGATTGCCTGTGGTTCTGCCACTCCAAACGCTGCATCATTCCGGGAACGGAGGATCTGAGCGATGCCTATCACGACTATATGTTCCATATAAAAGGTTCGTGTGCGGGAATGCTGATCGGTCTGCCGTGTTGTCTGATTGCCGGACTTATTGCCTTGATTTAGCGGTGAGAGGAAAAGAGCTATGAAAAAATTCAACTATACCATGAATCACAAAGCGGACGAGGCATATATGGCCCAAATGTGCGCCGAAGGCTGGGCGGCCACAAGCCTTGTCGAGGGCGTCTGGACATTCGAGCCGTGCAGACCCGGCCGGTACACCTACCGTGTCTGCTATCTGCGAGGTAAATCCGATAAGGATGTTGAAGTGCTCAAGGCAAAGCTTGCCGCAGATGGTATCGAATATGTCTCCCGTTATTCGTTTTGGGCAATCTTTCGCAGCGAACATGACTTTGAGCTTTACAAGGGGAAAGAGGAGCTTGAAATCTGTGAGAGCATCCGCCGCCCAATGCCGTTCGGTGCGGCAATCAGCTGGATTTTGTGCGCCGCATCAGTTTTCCTTGCAGTGAAAGTCAGCGCGTGGTTTGCGATTCTCACTATACCTCTCGGAATTTATGCGCTTGTGTGCACATGCCTCGCAGTGTCCTATACGAAGTTGATCAACTCGCTTAAAAACGTGCTGTGCATATAAACATTATATAAAAGCTCAGACGGCGGTTTGGTTCGGCAAATGGAAATAACACACTTGCCCTGCGGCAGAGCATCTGTCGCCGGTTTGCTTGACAAGCGGCTGCCGGCTGGTATATCATACACATACCCCTAACGGTAAGGAGGAGCTGCTATGAAACAGTGCATGGATTCAGATAATCTGCATCGCAGACTCAAAAAAATAATCGGCCAGGTGCAGGCCATTGACCGCATGATCGACGAGGACGTACCTTGCGAGGAGATACTCTCGCAGATAAACGCCGCAAAGAGTGCGCTCAACGGCTGCGGCAAGGTCGTGCTCGAAGGGCACATAAAGCACTGCGTGCGCGACGGTATTGAGCATGGTGACGCGGACAAGACCATTGAAAGCTTCACAAAAGCGGTCGAGCGCTTTGCAAATATGCAATAAAGGCGGAGGCATTTTGCCTCCACCTTTTTCTTTTACCTATTGACAACCTATACCCCTATAGGTATAATGCGAATATACCCCGTGGGGTATATAAGGAGGATTTCCCAATGCAAAAAGCAATGGACAAATTAGAACAGCTGCTCGAGCTCGGCGGCACAAAAAAGGACATCACGCTGCTGGTCATATCGGGCATCTCGCTGATCGTCAGCATATTCGACCTCGTTCCGCTTCCATTTGATGCATCATGGGTCGCGATCATACTCTGCGGCCTGCCGATTGTGCTGGAAGCTGTCATCGGGCTCGTCACGGCCTTTGATATCAAGGCCGACGTGCTAGTTTCTATGGCGCTTATCGCGTCGGTGTGTATCGGTGAGGACTTTGCCGCGGGCGAGGTAGCGTTTATCATGCAGCTCGGTGCGCTGCTGGAGGATCTGACGGTCGCAAAGGCGCGGGCCGGGATCGAGAAGCTCGTGCATCTGACGCCGCAGACGGCGCGAGTCATATCCAGTGAAGCCGAGAGGGTCATCCCCGCCGAGCAGGTGCAGGTGGGCGATATTCTGCGCGTTCTGCCGGGTGAGACGATACCCGTTGACGGGATGATCGTCTCCGGTCAAACCTCGGTCAATCAGGCGGTCATGACGGGCGAGTCGCTGCCGGTGGATAAGGGCATCGGCGACGATGTATCATCGGGCACGGTCAATCAATTCGGCGCATTTGAGATGCGCGCGACGAAGGTCGGCGAGGACAGCTCTATTCAGCGCATGATACGCCTTGTGCAGTCGGCAGATGCGGGCAAGGCAAAGATCGTCGGCCTTGCCGACCGCTGGGCGACTTGGATAGTCATAGTCGCGGTCAGCGCCGCTATTGTGACATGGGCGATATCGGGCGAGATCATCCGCGCGGTGACTATACTCGTTGTGTTCTGCCCCTGCGCGCTCGTGCTCGCAACGCCGACGGCGATCATGGCCGCGATCGGCAACGCGACAAAGCACGGCTTCCTCGTGCGCGAGGGCGACGCGCTCGAGCGTCTTGCCCGTGTAAAAAAGATCACCTTTGACAAGACCGGTACCCTGACCTACGGCATCCCCGAGGTTGTGTGTGTTCGCAGCTTCTGCGGCGATGTATCCGATGACGAGCTGTACGGCCTGTGCGCCGCTGCAGAGCAGCTTTCAGAGCATCCGCTCGGCAAGGCAGTCACGCGCTGCTTTAAGCGCGACACCGGCAAGACCATCGGCGTGGCGGACGATTTCAGCATGATCCCCGGCCGCGGCGTAGCGGCGAAATCAGATGGCAGAGACGTCCTTGCGGGAAACGCTCAGATGCTCACAGAGCACGGCTTGAGCATGCCCGAGGGCGCGCAGCGTGACGCAGAAGAGTTCCTGTCGCAGGGCTGCACCGTTATCTATGCCGCGCTCGACGGAGCGTTCGGCGGCTTCATCGCCCTGTCGGACACCGTACGCAAGGAAAGCGCCGATATGATAGACAGCCTCAATTCCATCGGCGTTCAGCCTGTGCTGCTCACCGGTGACCACGAAAACGCAGCGGGTGCTATAGCCGCGCAGCTGCACATAGCCGAGGTGCACTCCGACTGCCGCCCGGAGGATAAGCTCGGCTTTATCCGCAAATATCAGCAGGGCGGCGAGCACGTGTGCATGATCGGCGACGGCGTGAACGACGCACCGGCGCTCAAGGCCGCCGATATCGGCATTGCCATGGGAGGCGTGGGCAGCGATATAGCGGTCTACGCTGCGGATATAGCGCTCGTCGACGATGAGGTCAAAGAGCTGCCGCACCTGATCGCTCTAGCAAAGCATATGATGACGACCATCAAACTGAATATGAGCTTTTCCATGGGACTGAACTTCCTGGCGATAACGCTGGCCATCATCGGTAGCATCGACCCCGTTGTCGGTGCGCTGATACATAATGCCGGCTCGGTACTCGTGATCACAAATTCAGCATTTTTATTAAGTTGGAGGAAAAAATAATGGCAGTTAGAATCATAGGAACAATAATCGGAGTACTTATCCTGATCGCAGGACTGTATTATCTCAAGACTGAGAAAAACGATTCGGAATCGAAGAAAATCTACACCATCGTAAGCGTCATCGGAGGCGTGGTATTTGCCGTTATGCTCGTGCTGACGATACTTGCAATCAAAGGCTGATACCTATAATCATGGTGTGATTAATCTGAGGAGGATGGCCATGACTGTTGCGGCCGCCGCTGAAAAGATGATCCGCCTTTCGGACGGAAACATACACGGTATCGTTTTTAAGACTCAGTCAGGTAAGCACCTTTTAGGCAGCATATTTTCGGCAAAAAAGCACCCTAATGGGGTGCTTGTTCACATTGGTTAGGGGAAATAACGGCTAAGCCGGAGGTCATTACTTAAAAGCATCAAATCAAAAAGGCAAATGATGATAATTCTTATGGATATTTTAAAATTAATATCTCAAAAAATTATTGACAAACGATAATTTTGCCTCTATAGTGAAATTATCGAAAAACAATAATTTCAGGAGGAAGCTACAATGAACAGAAAAAAGCTTTATGCCCTTCTCGCCGCGGAGAGCGCGTTTATTATCCTGCTCGATGTGCTGACGGTCAGCGTGCCTGATTCGTTCACGTCGATCGGGAACTTCCCCTTTGAGCAGATCGGTGCGGGGCTGCTTGCGCTGCACGATCTCGGAAGCGCCGGCGTCGGCATAGCCTGCGCCCTGTGGGTGGGGCTGTCGCTGCTGCCTATCATACCGGCCGTGCGAGGGCGCGGCAAAACGCCGTGGGAGCGGGGGCTTCTTGTGCTGTTTGCCGCTTCAGTCGGCGCGACGCTGTACATCATGACAAACCCCATTGAGCTGATAACGCCGTATGACGAGACCGGAAGCTTTGCAAAGCTCATATTCAGCATGATGACCTGGTCGGTGCTGATCCTGTATTTTGTCGTGCGCATCGTCCGCCTTCTGCGCGAGGGCGACAGGGATAAGCTCACGGGCTATTTTTACACGATGCTGTACGCGTTTGCGATGCTGTGCGCCGCGAATATCATAGCCTACGGCGTGAGCACGCTGCGGATGATCTCGGCCGCGTTGCTTGGCGGCCTTGACGCGCTGTTTTCGCTGCTGCTTTTCGCGGCAAACAAGCTGCCGTATGCCCTGAACATCGTTATAATCATTTATATCGGCGAGCTTATGGACACCGCGTGGGGCGGC
>CAVGIU010000082.1:0-1410 GCA_963629425.1 Oscillospiraceae bacterium | reverse complement strand
GCAGAAGGCAGAGCGCCTGACCAGGATGTGCTGCTCGACGCTTATAGCGACCGCGGCGCTGTCGGCGGGCTTCAATGTCCTTCAGGTGCTGTTTTTGGATTCCCTTTCGCACGTCGTAACGACCATGCAAATACCCGTTTTCAGCATAGCATTTACGCTCTTTGCCCTGCTTTTTACGCGTATCGTCGTTGAAAACCGCAAGCTGCGCGATGATAACGACCTTTTCATTTGAGGTGCAAAATGGCGATACAGGTGCATCTTGAGGAGGTTTTGAAGCAGCGCGGCATGACATCAAAGGAGCTGTGCGCGCTCATCGGCATAACGGAGGCAAACCTCTCTATCCTGCGCAGCGGCAAGGCAAAGGGCATCAGATTCGGAACGATCAATAAGATATGCTACTATCTTGGCTGCGACGTGGGCGATATTCTGAAATTTGACGGCGTATTGGAGGACGAAAATGAATAAGACAGTAAAAACTATCATAATTGCCGCCGTGATATTCGGTGCGATGGCATCGGCTTACGCTCGCGGTGCTTCGGGGCGCGCATATCGGCGCTGTATTGCCGCGCGGACGGCGTGTGCGCAAAGCAGAGCTGCGCTGTGAGTTGGGAGGGCAAATGAAGTGACGTATACATATAAATATTCCTCGCCGCTGGGCGAGATGCTGCTCGCTGCAAATGACTACAGCCTCACCGGTCTGTGGTTTTGCGGTGCGAAATATTTTGCCGCTGGGCTGGAAGACGAGCGGGAGGAAAAGTTAACGCCCGCGCTTAAAAAAACTCTGCGCTGGCTCGATGAGTATTTCCAAGGCTCCGAGCCCGGCTTCACGCCGCCTGTCGAGCTGCACGGCTCGGATTTTCGCCGTCGAGTGTGGGCAGAGCTTATGAAAATTCCCTATGCCGAGACAGTGACCTACGGTGAGCTGGCAGAAAAGCTCGGAGTTAAGTCCGCGCAGGCCGTCGGCGGAGCGGTGGGGCATAACCCCATATCAATTATCGTGCCCTGTCACAGGGTCATCGGCGCGGACGGCAGCCTCACGGGCTACGCCGGGGGAGTGGTCAAAAAAGCGAGGCTTTTAGAGCTTGAGCGTAAGCGCGGGAAGTGAAAACATGGACGATGATGTTGTATACGAGGTCCTGTCCGTCGTTGAGGAGATACCGTACGGCCGCGTTGCGAGCTACGGGCAGATAGCGGCGCTTATCGGGCGCGAGAAAAACGCGCGCCTTGTCGGCAAAATTTTAAGCTGCGCGGAGCTTTACGGCGAATATCCCTGCCACCGCGTAGTCAATGCCGCGGGACGCACGGCTCCAGGATTTTCTGAGCAGCGCGAGCGGCTCGAATCCGAGGGAGTTAAATTTAAACCCAACGGCTGTGTGGACATGAAAAATTGCAGATGGGAATAGAAAAAGC
>CAVGIU010000081.1:0-7573 GCA_963629425.1 Oscillospiraceae bacterium | reverse complement strand
AAGTGCACTGTCTGCGGCGCGAAAGACCCAAGCTACAGACCATACATATCGCCTGTCCACACTCACAGCTACACCGAAGCAGTGACCGCACCGACCTGCACCGAAAAGGGCTACACAACATACACCTGCACCTGCGGCAACAGCTATGTTGGTAACTATGTCGACGCTAAGGGTCACACCGAGGTCGTCGATGCAGCAGTCGCAGCGACCTGCGAGAAGACCGGCCTTACCGAAGGCAAGCACTGCTCGGCTTGCAATGAGGTGCTCGTTGCGCAGAAGGAAACTCCCAAGACCGAGCACAAGTTTGCAAACGGCAAGTGCAGCGTCTGCGGCGCGGCTGACCCCGGCTACAAGCCCGAGATCAAGAACCCGTTCGATGACGTCAAGGAAGGCGATGCGTTCTACGACGAAATCATGTGGGCAGCCGATAAGGGCATCATCAATGGCGACGGCACCGGAAATTACAATCCCAACGACGGCATCACCCGCGCGCAGATCGTCATGATCCTGTGGAACGCGGCAGGAAACAAGGAGGCCTCCAAGCCCTCCGGCTTTGCCGACGTGAAGGACGGCGCATGGTATGCAAAGGCGGTCGCATGGGCGGTCGAGAACGGCATCACCAAGGGCACAGACCTCGGCTTTGAGCCCGATCGCGTCTGCACCCGTGCCGAGATCGTGACCTTCCTGCATCGCGCGAACAACAAGCCCGCTCCCGCGGCGGCTGCAAGCTTCACCGACCTGACTCAGGACTGGTACAAGGACGCAGTTGCATGGGCGGTCGAAAACGGCATCACCAAGGGTGTCGGCGATAATCGCTTCGCTCCCAATGACACCTGCACCCGCGGCCAGGCGGCGGCATTCATGTACCGCCTCGCCCAGCTCGCAAAATAAATCCAAATAAAGATTCAGCTCCCCACGGTTACCGTGGGGAGCTGTTTTGCGCTTGCCATAGTGCGAGCGGCTGTGTTATCATATCCTCAACAAACTTTCAGGAGGAGCAAATGAACAACACAGCGCTTATAATGATAGATATGCAGCGCGGCTTTATTGATCCGTCGTCGCCGCTGTGCATTGCCGGCGCGGCCGCGACGGTGCCCGCCTGTGCCGAGGTTATACGCTTTTTTCACGAAAACGAGCTTCCGGTGTTCTACGCCGTGCGCCACTATCGCGCCGACGGCAGTGATGTCGAGAAGGCGAGGGCAAAGACCTGGGCGGAAGGCGGAAAGCCCATGTCGGAGGTCTGCGACGAGCATATGTCCGATGCGTTCCCTGAATCGTTCGAGGTGCTCGATAGCGACCGCATTTTTGTGAAACCGCGCTTTTCCGCGTTTTTTGCAACAAGCCTCGATCTCCTTCTGCGCCGACTCGGCGTGCAGACTGTCGTGCTTGCGGGAACGACAACGCCAAACTGCATCCGCACGACTTGCTATGACGCTCTGTCGCTTGACTATGACGTCGTCGTTTTAAGCGACTGCACATCGTCCTTAAACGACGCAGTACAGACGGCAAACCTCGATGATATGCAGCGCATCGGTGCGGAAATAATGACGCTCGGCGAATTAAAAAACCACGGTTAAAAACCGTGGTTTTTCAAATCTTATTCGTCTTTTGATATCATTTGAAGGGCATGCTCCAAAATGCCGATCACGGCGCTGAGGTTCTGCTTTGCTCCGCTCTCGTTGCCGGGGAGATTGAGGATAAGGCTCTTGCCGCGTATGCCGGCAACGCCTCTTGTGAGCATGGCTCGCGGAGTGAGCTCGAGACTGTAGTGCAGCATCGCCTGCGGAATGGCGGGTATCTCGCGCGAGATGACGTCGCGTGTTGCCTCGGGCGTAATGTCACGCCTGCCGAAGCCCGTGCCGCCGGTGGAAATTATGAGGTCCGCGCCGAGCTCATAGGCGCATTTTATAAACTCAGAGGATATCTCGTGCCGCTCGTCGGGAACGAGGCCGTGATAAATGACTTTGAAGCCGGCCTCCTCAAGCATCTGAATGATCGAGGGACCGACCTTGTCGGCCCTTTTGCCGGAAGCGCAGCCGTCGCTTACGGTGATGAGCGCAGCAGTGTAATCCATATGATCCTCCTTATTTCTTGAAGCTGTCCTTGAGAGCAACAGCGCGGTTGAACACAAGGTGCCCCGGCGTAGAATCCTTGCTGTCGACGCAGAAATATCCCATGCGCAGGAACTGGAACTGTGCCGGAGCGGCAGCGCATTCGAGCATTTTCTCCAGCTTGCAGCCTGTGAGCACCTCGAGCGAGTCGGGATTGAGGCAGCTTATATAATCCTTGTCCGCCGCGTCGGGATCCGGGTCAGAGAACAGATTGCTGTACAGCCTTATCTCGGCGTCGGCGCAGTTGCCCGCATCGACCCAATGGATCGTCGCGCCCTTGACCTTGCGGCCGTCGGCAGGATCGCCGCCGCGGCTCTCGGGATCATAGGTCGCGAGCACCTCGACGATGTTGCCGTCACCATCCTTGACGCAGCCGGTGCATTTTATGAGGTATGCGCCCTTCAGACGGCACTCGGGGCCGTCGGGATAAAGCCTTTTGTACTTGGGAACGGGCGTTTCAAGGAAATCCTCCGCCTCGATCCAAAGCTCGCGGGAGAAGGTCAGCTTTCTCGTACCGGCGTTCGGATCGTTGGGGTTATTTTCAACGTCGAGCTCCTCGCTCTGCCCCTCGGGATAGTTCGTTATCGTAAGCTTTATGGGGCGCAGGACGGCCATCGCACGCTGAGCGTGATCGTTAAGATCCTCGCGCAGGCAATGCTCAAGGAATGAAAATTCAACGGTGCTCGGAACCTTCGCAACGCCGATCCTCTCGCAGAAATTGCGAATCGATGCGGGAGTATAGCCGCGGCGGCGCAGACCGCAGAGGGTCGGCATACGCGGATCGTCCCAGCCGGAAACAAGACCTTCCTCCACAAGCCTTCTGAGCTTGCGCTTGCTGAGCACGGTGTAGTTTATGCCGAGGCGCGCAAACTCAATCTGGCGCGGCTTGGAGGGCACGGAGACATTGTTTATGACCCAGTCGTACAGCGGGCGGTGATCCTCGTATTCAAGTGAGCACAGCGAGTGAGTTATGCCCTCAAGCGCGTCCTGAATGGGGTGTGCAAAATCGTACATGGGGAAGATGCACCACTTTGTGCCCTGACGGTGATGTTCAATGTATCTGATGCGGTACAGCACGGGGTCGCGCATGTTGAAGTTGCCGGAGGCAAGGTCAATTTTTGCACGCAGTGTGTATTTGCCCTCGGGGAATTCGCCGTTTTTCATGCGCTCGAACAGCTCGAGGTTTTCCTCAATGGGTCTGTCACGATAGGGGCTCACCGCGGGCTTTGTCGTATCGCCGCGGTATTCCTTAAACTGCTCAGGCGTGAGCTCGCAGACATAGGCAAGTCCCTTTTTTATGAGCTCGACCGCATATTCGTAGGTCTTCTCAAAATAGTCCGAGCCATAGAAGAAGCGGTCACCCCAGTCAAAGCCGAGCCAGTGGATATCCTCCTGAATGGCGTCGACGTATTCGGTATCCTCCTTGGCGGGGTTGGTGTCGTCCATACGCAGGTTGCAGATGCCGCCGTACTTCTCGGCGGTGCCGAAATCTATGATAAGCGCCTTGCAATGGCCGATGTGCAGATAGCCGTTCGGCTCGGGCGGGAAACGGGTGTGCACCTGCATCCCGGCAAATCTGCCGCCCTCGGCAAGGTCCTCGTCGATAAAGTTTTCAATAAAGTTTTTGCTTATCTCTTCCATGGTTCATACTCCTGTTAACTTGGATAGAAAAATTATAAACGAAATCTCACGTAATTACAATATAAAAATAAATTTGAGTGTGGTTGCATATGCCGTTGAGAAAACGCAGAAACTGTGATAATATGCTTACAGGTGATAAAAATGGACAGCAAATTTGATATACTCATCATCGGCGCGGGGCCTGCAGGGGTCTCGGCGGCGCTAACGGCCTGCAATCGCGGCAAGAAGACCGGCGTTATTTCAAACCCGCCTGAGAGCAGCAAGCTCTGTCTTGCCGAAAGCGTTACCAATTATCCCGGCATCTCCGGCAGCGGCGCAGATATCATAAAGACAATGACAAAACAGCTTGAGGAAAGTGACGCCGTCATTATCCGCGGACGTGCGCTCAGTGTCGTGCCGATCGGTAAAAGCATCGGTGTAGCCGTCGGACGAGAGTTTTATTCGGCAAGCGCCGTGATCGTTGCAAGCGGCATAAGCCGCCGCCCCATATGTAAGGGAGAAACGGAGTTTCTCGGCAGGGGAGTCAGCTATTGCGCGACCTGCGACGGGATGCTTTATAAAGGAAAGACCGTTGCCGTCATCGGCGACAGCGTGGAGGCGGCGCACGATGCGCAGTTTTTGCGCGATATCGGCTGTGAGGTGCTGTCATTCACCGGCAAAGAGAAATTTGATATCCGCGGCGGAATGAAGGCCGATACGCTCATTGCTGACGGACGGGAGTATAAGGCAGACTGCGTTTTTATTTTAAAAGACACGCTCACGGCCGAGAGCCTTGTTTCCGGCATCGAGACCGAGCGCGGCGTAATAAAAACAGACCGCAGCGGCAAAACTAACATAAAGGGCGTTTATGCCGCAGGTGACTGCACCGGCGCTCCGTATCAGATAGCAAGGGCAGTGGGCGAGGGCAATGTCGCCGCGCTTTCTGCCTGCGAATATATAAATACCATCGAAAAGGAGATATAAATCATGATAATGCATCTTACGAAGGATAATTTCGATTCCGTGACCTCCTCCGGTCTCGTGCTGGTTGATTTTTGGGCGACCTGGTGCGGACCCTGTCAAATGCAGGCTCCGATACTTGAGGAGTTCGACAAACAGATGGAAGGCCGCGTCCAGGTATGCAAGCTCGATGTTGATCAGGTGCCGGCCATCGCGCAGCGTTTCGGCGTTATGAGCATCCCCACACTCATAGCTTTCAGGGACGGAAAGCAGATCAGCAAAGAGGTCGGCGTAACAAGCTGCGAGGAACTGATGCTTATGTTCGGCTGATTGCCCTTTTGTAAGCTGAAAAGTCGAAAAATTTATTGCTTTTCAAATTCTGCCCGTATATAATGGATTATCCGTTGTATACGGGCATATTTATTGATCGTTGGAGGAAATTATGTCTGACTATATAATCAGCTGCTGCTCGACGGCAGACCTTTCAAAGGAACATTTTGAAGCACGAGATATCAAGTACGTTTGCTTCCACTACATGCTCGACGGCGAGGACTACAGCGATGACCTCGGTCAGAGCATCCCGTTTGAGGAATTTTATAAAAAAATGGCCGAGGGCGCGGATACCAAAACCAGTCAGGTAAACGTTGCCGAGTACGTCGATTTCTTTACGCCTTTTCTCGAAGAGGGCAAGGACATCCTGCATGTTACGCTCTCGAGCGGCATCTCCGGCACAGTCAACTCCGCCCGCAGCGCGGCCGAGATACTTGCGCAGGACTTCCCCGAGCGCAAGATATACATCGTCGACTCTCTCGGCGCATCCTCGGGCTACGGCCTCTTGATGGACACGCTCGCCGATAAGCGCGACGAGGGTATGAGCATCGACGAGGCTCACGACTGGATCGAAGAAAACAAGCTTCACCTGCACCACTGGTTTTTCTCAACTGACCTGAGCTTTTACGTCAAGGGCGGCAGAATCTCCAAGGCGGCAGGCTTCTTCGGAACGATGCTCAACATCTGCCCGCTGCTGAATATGGACAACCTCGGCAGACTTATTCCCAGGGAAAAGATCCGCACGAAGAAAAAGGTCATAAAGACCATCGTCGAGCGCATGGAGCAGTGCGCAAACGACGGCCTCGATTACTCCGGCAAGTGCTACATATCGCAGTCGGGCTGCGTTGAGGACGCGAAGGCAGTCGCCGCTCTCGTCGAGGAGCGCTTCCCGAAGCTGAGCGGCAAGGTCGAGATAAACTATGTCGGAACGACCATCGGCAGCCACACCGGCCCCGGCACGGTTGCACTGTTCTTCTGGGGCGTCGAGCGCGGCGAGTAATTCCCGGGCTTGACTTTTCAGGCGAAAAGTGCATATAATAGATTTGTTAAAGGCAATGACGGACAGGAGTAGGCTAAGCTTGCTTTTCAGAGAGGGAACGATTGGTGCAAGTTCCTAAAGCATGCCGCCGAAGGTCGGTCCCGAGCAGCCGAGCCGAAATTTCAGTAGGCCGGACGGGAGCTCCCGTTACAGAGCGATGAGTGCCGCGCCTTATGCGCGGAATTCAGGTGGTACCGCGTAATACTGCGCCCTGATGTTCGGGGCGCAGTTTTTTTATTTGTTAAGGAGGATCAGATATGAAAGAACTGCCGAAGGTGTATGACCCCGGTACGGTGGAAAAGAGAATATATGAAATGTGGCAGTCGCACGGCTGCTTCAAGGGCGTCATAGACCACGACAAAAAGCCGTTTTCGATAGTTATGCCGCCCCCCAACGTAACAGGCCAGCTGCATATGGGGCATGCGCTCGACTCGACCCTGCAGGATATCCTGACTCGTTATAAGCGCATGCAGGGCTATGCCGCTCTGTGGCTTCCGGGCACCGATCACGCAGGCATCGCAACGCAGATAAAGGTCGAGGAAGAGCTGCGCGTCAAGGAAGGCCTTACTCGCTATGATCTCGGCCGCGAGAAATTCCTCGAGCGCGTTTGGGAATGGAAGAATAAATACGGCAACCGCATCGTTGAGCAGCAGAAGGTGCTCGGCGCGTCCTGCGATTGGGACAGAAGCGCATTTACAATGGACGAGACGCGCGCAAAGAGCGTGCGCGAGACCTTCTGTGAGCTGTACGAAAAGGGCCTTATCTACAAGGGCAGCCGCATAATAAACTGGTGCCCGAAGTGCCGCACGGCGCTTTCCGACGCTGAGGTCGAATATAAAGATATGCCGGGATCGTTCTGGCACATAAGATACCCCATTGAGGACTCGGATGAGGAATTTATCATCGCTACCACCCGTCCTGAGACCATGCTCGGCGACTCCGGTGTTGCCGTGCATCCCGACGATGAGCGTTATAAGCACCTTGTCGGCAAAAATGCTATCCTGCCGCTGGTAGGAAGAAAGCTCCCCATTGTCGCCGACGAATACGTTGAGCTCGGCTTCGGCACGGGAGCCGTCAAGATGACGCCCTGCCACGACCCGAACGACTACGAGGTCGGCCTCCGGCATAACCTTGAGCAGATACTCTGCATCGACGAGGACGCAAAGATCATAAACGGCGGAAAATATAACGGCATGGATCGCTACGAGGCCCGCAAGGCCATAGTTGCCGATCTCGAGGAGCAGGGCTACCTCGTCAAGGTCGAGCCGTATAACCATAATGTCGGCTGTTGCTACCGCTGCGGCACCGTCGTTGAGCCGCTCACAAGCCCCCAGTGGTTTGTCAAGATGAAGCCCCTGGCTGAGGCCGCCATCGAGGTCGTAAAGGACGGAAGGATCAAATTCGTTCCAGAGCGTTTCACAAAGACCTATATGAACTGGATGGAAAACGTCCACGACTGGTGCATCTCACGTCAGCTTTGGTGGGGACACAGAATACCGGCATGGTACTGCGA
>CAVGIU010000080.1:0-7586 GCA_963629425.1 Oscillospiraceae bacterium | reverse complement strand
TAACGAAAGGACTCAACCGCCATGAATAGTATAACACAAGTCAAACGGTATTTGCCACATGAACTTTCTACAAAAGTCGGAGCGGTTACGTTTCTATTCTTTTGACGACTTGCAGAAGCAGATGAGGCGCTATCTGCATCGCAGCAACAACATTCCGATGTCCGTGCTTGGCCGGCTTTCCCCGAACCAGATGCAGCGGAAGCTCGCGGCGACCGAACCAATCACTTCTTGGTCTCACATCATTGACTAATGTACATTTTTAGTAGCAAGTTTTTTTGCGGCGAACCTCCGCACTCTCGATACCGTGCGCCTGCAATTACCGTATAGGTGCAGCCTTAAAGCGTATTAAAAAACTTCGTTTTTGACAGGGCCACATACAGCGCCGAGCCGGCGATAACGCCGAACGCACCCTGGATGCAGTTCATCGGCACGCCGCCGACAGCCGCCGCGCCGTAGCCGAGGACGAGCGCCTCGTAAGCGAGGTAGCCGAGCACCATGAAGATCTCGCCGATCACGCCTGCAATGATCGCGCGGGCGAGCGGGGACTTGACAAATTTGCAGCCGAGCAGGAATCCCGCCAGCAGCGCAACGATGAATTTTATCGCAAACGTGCCGGGAACGTAGAGGCCGTAGCCTGCCATGAGGTCGGCAAGACCCGAGCCGAGTCCGGCCGCCGCCGCGCCCCACCACGGTCCGAGCAGGAACGCCGAAAGCAGAACGACCGCGTCGCCGGCATGTATATAGCCGCCAATGGGTGTGGGTATGCGTATGACCATTGTCGCAACGCAGATGAGCGCCGCAAAAAGCGCCGCAAACACCAGCTTTTTGATCGTCTTGTCTTTCATTTTCCATACTCCCTTTTTCAGTGGCGAATTCACATTATTCCAATACATATATTGCGGCAGCCCGGTGTCGCATCACGCTTGCGGGAAGCGACAGCCTTTCGGTTTTGCCGTTATTTTCGACATCGGGTTCACGCAATTGCCGTATT
This sequence comes from Oscillospiraceae bacterium, assembly GCA_963629425.1. Lineage (GTDB taxonomy): Bacteria > Bacillota > Clostridia > Oscillospirales > Oscillospiraceae > F23-B02. Next base: position 6,595 of record CAVGIU010000080.1, on the reverse strand, counting down.
GGTGACTGCGTCCGTGCGCCTCTGAAATCCCACCAATTTTGTCGGTTAAATGTGATAATCGCACTATAATACAGTGTATTCGACTTGTCAAGACCTGATATTCAATATTAGATGGTTTTTGGCGGTGCATTGGGAATATTCCGCTACGGCTTTTGCGGTATCCCGGTATCGAAACTACCGGCAAAACCGCAGACAGCCGATAGCTATAGGGGTGCGGCAACGCCACCCTGTTTTAATTACACCTCATCCGTCAGCTGCGCTGACACCTTCCCCTCAAGGGGAAGGCAATGGACGCAGTACCGTAGTGCGATGCAAAGCCGGTTTCGTCGGCAGGTGCGACACCGGGCAACCGCAATATATGTGTATAGGTACAGCCTTAATTCGCATCTAAAAATATCTGTTAATTTGCGAAACGGTATGTTATAATCGTGGCACAATGAAATTGGAGGAAAATCGGAAATGAAGCTTGACAACAAACGCACCATACTGACAGGCTTTGCATTCTTGTCAATTTGCGCGTTTTGGCAGATGTATAACAGCATTGTACCGCTTATACTCACAAACACATTCCACCTCAACGAGACGTATTCCGGCGCGATAATGGCTGCCGACAACGTGCTTGCACTGTTCCTGCTGCCGCTGTTCGGCGCGATATCGGACAAGACAAGCACCAAGATCGGTAAGCGTATGCCTTTTATCCTGTTCGGCACGGGCCTTGCGATCATCCTGATGAACCTGCTGCCTATGATCGATAACAGCTACGCTGCCGCACCCGGCACCTTCAAGACCATATCCTTCGTGGTCGTGCTCGGCCTGCTGCTCGTTGCCATGGGAACCTACCGCTCACCCGCGGTCGCCCTGATGCCGGACATCACCCCCAAACCCCTGCGCAGTAAGGGCAACGCGATAATAAACCTAATGGGCGCGCTCGGCGGCGTTATCTATCTCGGCATCGCGGCGGTCATGTACCCCAACAGCAAGGTCGCGGGTCTTGAGCACGTTAACTATCAGCCCCTGTTCATGGTCGTTTCCGCGATCATGTTCGTCGCTATCGCCATTCTGTTTCTGACGATCAAGGAGCCCAAGCTCGTCGCCGAGCAACAGGAGCTTGAAAAACAGCATCCCGAGTGGAACCTCGCCGAGGACGACGGCAGCGGCAACGAGACCCTGCCCAAGCCCGTAAAGAAAAGCCTCATCTTCCTGCTTTTGTCGATATGCCTGTGGTTTATCGGATATAACGCCGTTGAAACATGGTTCACGACCTACGTCAGTCAGGTCATGGGTCAGGCACTGGGCGGCGCGTCGACCTGCCTGCTTATCGCGACCGGCGGCGCTGTCATCAGCTACATACCCATCGGCATCGTTGCCTCCAAGGTCGGCAGAAAGCGCACTATCATGGCCGGAATCATCCTGCTGGCGGCCTGCTTTGCCCTGGGCTACTTCCTGACCACGGCCTACAGCAGCATAAACCTCATCATGTTTATCGTCTTCGCGCTCGTCGGCCTTGCCTGGGCGGCGATAAACGTTAACTCTCTGCCGATGGTCGTCGAAATGTGCCGCGGCTCGGATATCGGCAAATTCACCGGATATTACTACACTTTCTCGATGGTCGCACAGGTCGTGACCCCGATCGTCGCGGGCTCGCTGATGCGCAACATAAGCTATACGGTGCTGTTTCCCTATGCCGCACTGTTCGTTGCGCTCAGCTTTGTGACGATGATCTTCGTAAAGCACGGCGACAATAAGCCCGAGGCCAAGCGCGGTCTCGACGCTTTCGAGGATCTTGACGACTGATGAGGATATGCATTTTCGGCGCATCCGGCCGTGAGCTGGATGAGCGCTTCTATGCCGAGGCCGAAACTCTCGGTGAGCTCATAGGCAAAAACGGCGACTCGATCGTTTTCGGCGGCGGAGCCGAGGGGCTCATGGGTGCCTGCGCACGCGGAGTGCACAGCACCGGCGGCGAGATCGTCGGTATAGCCCCGCGATTTTTCGCCGAGCCCGGCATCCTGTACGATAAATGCAGCCGCATGATCTTCACCGAGACCATGCGCGAACGCAAGCAGCTCATGCAGGAAAATTCCGACGCCTGCATCGTTCTGCCCGGCGGTATCGGCACGCTCGAGGAGTTTTTCGAGATACTCACACTTAAGCAGCTCGGCCGTGACGAGCGCGCCATCGTGCTTTTAAATACGCTGGGCGCGCAGGATGCGATGATAAGCATGCTAAATGAGCTTGCCGAGCGGCGATTTATGTCGAAAAACTGCCTGACGCTGTATTCCGTCGCAAAAACGCCGCAGCAGGCGATGGAGCAGCTTGCCGCCTACGTCCCGCGCAGCGGCAGCATCCGCAGGCTTGAGGATTATAACAATTAAAATTACGTCGGTGTAGCATTTGCTACACCGACGCTTCGCGTTTGGGTATAATATAACATTGCATAAGTGTGATAATATCGGGAGGTAAATTAAATGATACGCAGAGTTATTCAGATAGACGAAGATAAGTGCAACGGCTGCGGCAGGTGCGTCCACGCCTGTCACGAGGGTGCGATCGGGCTTGTCGGCGGCAAGGCGCATCTCATGCGCGACGATTACTGCGACGGGCTCGGCGACTGTTTGCCCAACTGCCCGACGGGCGCGATAAGTTTTATCGAGCGCGAGGCGGCAGCCTATGACGAGGCCGCGGTTAAGGCCGCGCAGAAGGCCAAAAAGCAGGCGTTCTCCGGCTGCCCCGGCTCAGCCCCGAGGCGCATTGAGACGCGCGGGGGAGAGGATGTCCACGCTCCGGCGCAGCTTTGCAACTGGCCGGTTCAGATACGCCTCGCGCCGGTAAAGGCCGCGTATTTTGACGGCGCGGACTTGCTCGTCGCCGCCGACTGCAGCGCCTATGCCTACGGCAACTTCCACAACGACTTCATCAAAGGACGCGTGACGCTCGTCGGCTGCCCGAAGCTCGACCCCGTCGATTACGCCGAGAAGCTCGGTGAGATCCTTGCGGCAAACGACATTAAGTCCGTCACCCTGACGCGCATGCAGGTGCCCTGCTGCGGCGGCATGCAAATGGCTCTGACCCGTGCCATCGCCGCCACGGGCAAAAAGATCCCCCTGCACGTCGTGACGATATCAAACAGCGGCGAGATTTTGGAGGCGCATTGAGGCTGTACCTATACATATATTGCGGTTGCCCGGTGTCGAAGGTGCCGAGAAGACCGTTTTTGCGCCGCACCATTGTAGGGAACGGGCTTGCCCGTTCCGCATAGTCGAAACCTAAATTTGATACAAGTGTAAAAATAGAGTGCAGATGAAAATCCGCACTCTATTTTATTTTCACCTCATCCGTCGGCTGCGCCGACACCTTCCCCTCGAAGGGGAAGGCAAGGGCGCACTCACGGGAAGCGGCAGATTCGCGGTTTTGACGGAAGCTTCGATACCGGGCACCCGCAATCACCGTATCAGTAGGTGCCTCAATTCGCCGCTGAAAAGTCTTTAAGTTGTTTTTACAAAAGTCAGCTTTCGGATTTGATAAACGGGGCATAATCTAAGGGTGTACCCGGAAATCAAACGAAAAAGAAAGGAGCTTTTTAAATGAAAAAGCTTATAAGTTTAGTCCTCGCGGCGCTGATGGCACTTACGCTGTTCGCGGCCTGCGGCAAGACAAGCGACGACAATACCGACAGCAATAATGACAGCGGCAGCGCCGAAGTCACCGGCACCGTGAGCACCGACGGCTCGACCTCGATGGAAAAGGTCATTATGTCTCTGAGCGAATCGTTCCGGGCGGAGAACGATGGCATTACCGTCGGCTACAACCCGACCGGCTCGGGCTCCGGCATCACCGCCGTGAGCGAAGGCCGCTGCGATATCGGCCTGGCCTCCCGCGCACTCAAGGACGACGAGAAGTCGGCAGGACTTAAAGAGACCGTCCTCGCGCTCGACGGTATCGCAATAATCGTTAACCCCGAAAACAAGGTCTCAGACCTCACCATTGAGCAGATCGCAAAGATCTACACCGGTGAGATCACCAACTGGAAAGACGTCGGCGGCGACGACGCAGAGATCGTTCTCATCGGCCGCGAGGCAGGGAGCGGCACCCGCGACGGCTTCGAGAGCATAACCGGCACCGAGGACTCCTGCAAATACCGCCAGGAGCTGACCAGCACCGGCGACGTTATCACCACCGTTGCAGGCAACCCCAACGCAATCGGCTACGCATCCCTGGCCTCCGTTAAGGACAGCGTCAAGGCACTCTCCGTAAACGGCGTAGCTCCCGGCGAGGCAACCGTATCCGACGGCAGCTACGCGGTACAGCGTCCCTTTGTCCTCGTAACCAAGGACGGCGTGGAGCTCTCCGCAGAGGCACAGAAGTTCTTCGACTACGCGACCGGCAAGGACGCGGCGGACATCATCTCCGCAGCAGGCGCAGTTCCCGTAGCGAAGTAATTTGTTGACCGGCGTAAGACGACGCCTCCGACAGATGTTCGTCTTACGCCGGTCATAATACTGCCTTTTTGGAGCAGGCGGCAAAGATAAACAGCCGCCACATTGGAATTTATGAAGACGAAAACGAAAAAACTGCTTGAAAATATAGTCCATGCGATATTCCTGATCCTCGGGCTCGTGACGGTGGCCGCCGTTTTGCTGATAACGGTCTACCTCATCGGCTCCGGCATACCGGCCATACGCGAGATCGGGATATCGAACTTCCTGTTCGGCAAGAAATGGGCGTCGACCGCGGCGACTCCGAGCTACGGTATTCTGCCCTTTATCCTCACGAGCGTTTACGGCACGGCGGGCGCTATCTGCCTCGGCGTACCGGTGGGCTTCATGGCCTCGGTGTATCTTGCAAAAATGGCGCGGCCGCGCGTTCGAGCCGTCGTTGTCGAGGCGGTGTCGCTGCTCGCGGGCATACCCTCTGTTGTGTACGGCCTTGTGGGCATGATGGTGCTCGTTCCGGGCATAAGGAAGGTTTTTAACGTTCCCGACGGCGCGAGCCTTCTGGCCGCGATAATCGTGCTTGCGATCATGATCCTGCCGTCTATTATCAAGGTTTCGATGACCTCGCTCGAGGCGGTGCCGAAGGAGTATGAGGACGCGTCCCTCGCCCTCGGCGCAACGCCGACAGAGACGTATTTCCGCGTGTCCGTACCGGCGGCGAAAAGCGGCATCGCCGCGGCCGTCGTTCTCGGCGTCGGCAGAGCGATAGGCGAAGCGATGGCGGTCATGATGGTATCGGGCAACACGCCGAACATGCCGGAGCTTTTCCAGAGCGTAAGGTTTCTCACCACTGCGGTCGCAAGCGAAATGAGCTACTCCTCGGGCCTCCAGCGTCAGGCGCTTTTCTCCATTGCGTTGGTGCTGTTCCTGTTTATCATGCTCATAAACGCGACGCTCAACTTCTTCTTGAAGAGGGATAAGTCGAATGGATAACAAAAACATAAAAGCCCGGCGCAGGGCTTATGAGATTACGATGCGTGGCCTGTCCGGCCTGTGCGCCCTCCTCACCTCGGCGCTGGTGCTGTTTCTGATAGCGTATGTTCTTATAAGGGGCATACCTAATATATCATGGGAGTTTCTCTCCACAAAGCCGAGCTATTTAAACGGCTCGGTCGGCATCCTGCCGGATATACTCAATACGCTGTACATCGTCCTCGGTACGCTCCTGTGGGTTCTGCCCCTCGGCGTTGGAGCGGCGATCTACCTCACGGAATACGCGAAAAACCACCGCATCGTCGGCGCTATCGAATACGCGGCCGAGACGCTTTCCGGCATACCGAGTATAATCTACGGTCTTGTCGGCATGCTGTTTTTCTGCGAATTTCTCGGCTATCAGACCTCATTACAAGCCGGCGCAATGACGCTCGTCATCATGAACCTGCCGACGGTCATGCGCACGACGCAGGAGAGCCTCAAGACCGTTCCGCAGAGCCTGCGCGAGGGCGCGTTCGGACTCGGAGCGGGCAAGTGGCGCGTTATACGCACCGTCGTATTCCCCGGCTGTGTGGACGGCATCATAACCGGCTGCATACTCGCCGTTGGGCGTATCCTCGGCGAATCGGCTGCGCTGCTGTTCACCGCAGGCTTTGCGCACAATATCTATGATCTGTTCGTCGACGGCCTTTCCGGCCCGGGTGCGACGCTTACCGTCGCCCTTTACGTCTACGCCAAGGAGCAGGGCGAGTTCGGCATAGCCTTTGCCATCGCCGCGATACTCATGGCGCTGACGGTGATAATAAACCTCGCCGCCACGCTTATCGGCAAACATTATCAGAAGAGGAGAAGCATATGAGCAGCATCATAAGCGTAAACGAGCTGTGCCTGTGGTATGGGCAGACTCAGGCGCTTAAAAATATAAATATGGAGATCCCCGAAAAGAGCATAACCGCGCTTATCGGCCCCTCCGGCTGCGGCAAATCGACGTTTTTAAAGACGCTTGACCGCATGAACGACCTTGTCCCCGGCGTTAAGATAACGGGCGAGGTGAAGTATAAGGAGCAGAATATCTACGCACCCGGCACGGATGTGAACGAGCTCCGGCGCTGTGTGGGCATGGTGTTCCAGAAGCCCAATCCCTTCCCCATGAGCATTTACTATAACGT
>CAVGIU010000079.1:0-7617 GCA_963629425.1 Oscillospiraceae bacterium | reverse complement strand
CCCTCGCGCTCCCCTGCTGCGCGGATGCTTTTCCTCTGCAACATAGGTTCTTTGAAAGTCTGAAAAAATCCCCGTCTTTGACGGGGATTTTTTGCTTTAATTTATTTGTGACCGTGGGTGGGATAATGAACGTGCAGAAGCTCGTGAGCCCTGCCGCGCAGCATGGCGTACACTCCGTCGAGCGCGGTATTCTGCTCGGAGGAGCGTAGCGTGCAGTCCTCGTCGGCAATGAAGATGCCGTGGTTGCGCACCTTCTTCTGAGCAAAACATGCTTCAGGCTGACCGCCGCCTCCAATGCAGCCGCCGGGGCAGGCCATGATCTCAACAAAGTGGAAAAATTCTTCACCGCTTTCGATCTTCTCAATGAGCTTGTCGGCATTTCCGAGGCCGCTTGCAACGGCAATCTTAAGCGTCAAATCACCGGCTTTAACCTCAAATGCCTTGATGCCCTCAAGCCCACGCACGCCGCATTCGGCAACGCCGGCTATCTGTTCGGTGGTTACGGTTCCGAGAACGTGGCGGATAACGGCCTCAGTTACGCCGCCGGTGACACCGAAGATGACGCCCGCGCCGGTATATTCGGCAAAGGGATCGTCGGGCGGGGTATCGGGAAGCTCGGCAAAGTCAATACCGGCCTCCTTTATCATCCTGGCAAGCTCCTGAGTGGTGAGTACGAGGTCTATAAGCCTCTCTCCGTCCTTTACGAGCTCGGGACGCGCAGCCTCGGCCTTCTTTGCCGTGCAGGGCATTATCGCAACCGAGTACAGCTCATCGTCGGTGTAATACTGTCTGAGGACGGCACCGAACATCTCCATAGGCGAGCCGCAGGTGGAGACCTGAGGCATGAGCTCGGGGTGCATATTCTCAACATGCTTTATCCAGCCGGGGCAGCAGGAAGTGAACAAGGGGAGCTTTGCGCCGGTCTTGAGCTTTTCCATGAACTCCGCCGATTCCTCCATTATTGTGAGGTCAGCTGTCAGTGAGGTATCGAAAACATAGTCTGCACCGAGCATCTTCAGCGCGGTGACTATCTTGCCCATTACAGGCTGAGATGCCGGCAGGCCGAATTCCTCGCCTATGCCTACGCGCACAGCCGGCGCGACCTGGACTGCGACCTTCCTTGTGGGGTCGTATATTGCGCTCCAAAGCTTAGCAACCTCGTTTTTAATAACGATAGCGCCCGTGGGGCATACTGCCGCGCACTGACCGCAGCTTACGCATTTTGTGTCCGCAAGTTTGTTTTCAAAGCCGCAGGAGATATAAGTATCTATGCCGCGCTCTGCAAAATCGACGGCGTGTATGTTCTGCACCTCCGAGCACATCCTAACGCATTTTCCGCAGAGTATGCACTTTGAAGGATCACGAACAAGGGCGGGGGAGGAGTCGTCGATCGGGAGCTTACAATAGTCGTTTGCAAAGCGGATATTTGTGACATTATAGCGGCGGGCGTAGGTCTGAAGCTTGCACCTGCCGGATTTTTCGCAGGTCGTGCACTCTGCTCTGTGTCCTGCGAGCAGAAGCTCGAGGATCATTTGACGGTGCTTTCTCAGGCGGGCGGTGTTGGTTTTGATGACAAGCCCGTCCTTCGGCTTCATTGAGCAGGCAGCCTCAACACCGCCGCGGTCGTTTTCGACCACGCACAGGCGGCAGCCGCCGTATATCGAAAGGCTCTCGCAGTAGCAAAGGTTCGGTATGTCGATATGATATTTGCGTGCGACCTCAAGGACATTGCGTTCATTTTCAAATTCACAGCTTATGCCGTCTATGACCATTTGCTTCATATCATCATACCTCCTTTATCGCATGCTTCGGGCATCCGTTCTTGCATTCGCGGCACTTGATGCACTTTTCGGGGTCAATCTTGTGCGGCTTGCGGAGTTCACCGCTTATCGCGCCGACGGGGCAGAGCCTTGCGCACTTTGTACAGCCGATGCACTTGAGCGGATCTATCCACATTGTGCACAGGCTGCGGCATGCACCGGCCGGGCACTTCTTGTCCTTAACATGGGCTATATATTCATCCTTGAAGTATTTAAGGGTGCTGAGGACAGGGTTCGGAGCAGTCTTGCCCAGGCCGCACAGCGAACAGGTCTTGACGACTACGGCAAGCTCCTGGAGCATGTCTATATCCTCAAGTGTACCGCCGCCGTGGGTTATGCGCTCAAGGATTGCCTGAATCTTGGGTATACCCTCGCGGCAGGTAGCGCATTTGCCGCAGGATTCTTTCTTCGTGAAGTTCATGAAGAAGCGGGCAATCTCGACCATGCAGGTATCGTCACCCATTACGACGAGACCGCCGGAGCCGATTATTGCGCCGATCTTTTTGGTCGATTCAAAGTCGAGGGGCAGATCAAGATGCTCCGTTGTCAGACATCCGCCGGAGGGGCCGCCTATCTGAACTGCCTTAAATGTCCCGTTTTTAACGCCGCCTCCTATATTGAAGATAATTTCTCTGAGGGTTGTTCCCATAGGAACCTCAATAAGTCCTGTGTTCTTGATGTTTCCGGCGAGCGAGAAAGCCTTTGTGCCGCTGCTCGTCTCGGTGCCGATGGTCTTATACCAGGCGGCACCCTTGTCGATTATAGCGGGTACATTGGCAAAGGTTTCAACGTTATTCAGAGATGTGGGAGCATCAAACAGACCGTGGTCAACGCTTCTGGGGGGCTTCGTTCTGGGCATACCGCGTCCGCCCTCGATGGAAGCTGTCAGCGCTGAGCCCTCGCCGCAGACAAATGCGCCGGCACCCTTGCTTATGCGGATGTGGAAGCTTTTGCCTGAACCGAAAATGTCGTCTCCGAGGATGCCGTATTTTTCAGCTTCATCAACAGCAATACTCAGACGCTTTACTGCATTGGGGTATTCTGCTCGTACATAGATATATGCCTGATCGGCTCCGCAGCCTATGCCGGCTATTATCATGCCCTCAAGCATCCTGTGCGGATCGCCCTCCATTATCGAGCAATCCATGAATGCGCCGGGGTCGCCCTCGTCGCCGTTGCAGACAATGTATTTTACGGGTACATCCTTATGTGCGGCGACCTGTGACCACTTCTTGCCGGTCGGGAAACCGGCTCCGCCGCGGCCGCGCAGCCCCGAATCGGATACCTCCTTGACGACTTCCTCCGGCGTCATATCGAACAGCGCCTTTTCGAGTGAGGAGTAGCCTCCGACGGCTAAGTATTCTTCAATGCTTTCAGCTGCAATATGGCCGCAGTTTTCCAATGCCACCTTCATCTGATTTTTGAAGAACGGAATATCCTCCTGACGGGTGTATGATCTGCTTTCATCGTGATACAGGAGTCTGTCAATGACATTGCCGCCTATTATCGTCTGCTCAACTATTTCTCCGGCATCACCGGGATTGACCTGCATATAAAGAAGCCCCATTGGCTCGATTCGGATAAGCGGAGCCAGCGCACAAAGACCGTGGCAGCCGGACAGCTTTAGACCTACGGGTTCAGGGTGATCAACATGATCCACGATCGAAAGCTCGACCGGCAGCCCACGAGCTGTCAATTCATTCTTCAGACTTTCATAAACCTCCTGCGAACCGGCGGCAAAGCAGCCGCGGCCGCCGCAGACGAGGATCTTGATCTTCTGCCTGTCTAAGGCAGCCTTACATTCACTGCGGAAATCATGCAGCATTTGACGTGAAGAAAGCCTCATTCCTTTTCCCCCTCTCTAAGCTCTGCTATCAGCTGATGCATCTTCTCGGGAGTCATGGCCGGATGCACAATATCGTTGACGGTGCAGACCGGCGCAAGGCCGCAGGCACCAAGGCAGGAAACTCGCTCGATGGTGAACAGTCCGTCGGCTGACATATGATCCTCCGGCTTCATTCCGGTTGCCGCATAAAGCGCTTCCTGAACATCGTCGGACTTCCTGACATGGCATGCAGTGCCGTTGCATACCTTTATGACATACTTACCCTTTTCATTCATCGAGAAATTCTCGTAGAACGTCGCAACGCCGTAAAGCTCAGATTCGCTCTCACCGATTTTTTCGGCGACGTACTTAAGCGCATCCTTTGGCAGGAATTTATACTCGTTTTGGATCTCCTGCATGATAGCAATGACCCTGGTCTTATCGCAGCCGTACTTCCCTAACACGCTGTCGATAAAGCCGAAATCAACCTTTACCAATTCAATCATCCTTTCTATGTTTTCACTGTCACACTTTAATACTTTGCTGATTTTAATTATAAGTAAAATTAATTTTTGTGTAAAGAATAGTTAGAAAAATGTTAATATCAGGCTGCACCGAAAGTGCACCTGCTTTTTGGGCGGATATACATGATTCACGCGAAATACCCGACTGTCAAAGTGCAAATTTAGCGAAAATGACGATATAACCGGCAAAACTTAATGCACTTTTGCCAAAAAGGCAAGCGGATTTCAAGCAATATTCGGCTTTTGCCCGGTCAAAAAATAAACTATCCTCTCATAGGAGAAATGCTTGACAATACAGGCTCTTCGGCTATAATAAAAACATAAACTGTCTCATGTGAGACAAAAAATGGAGGGCAATATGAAGCTGAGCGAAGCACAGCTTGCACTGCTTCAGCAGACGGGCATTTTTTATGCTGTTCCGTTGACGACGATAAAAAAGATCGTTGCCTCGCCGTTCTGCGAAGTGAAAAGCTATAAAAAAGGTCAGCTTGTATACAGCAGGACCGACTTTTCCCGCAGCCTCGGAGTCGTGCTGTCGGGGCGCCTGAGGGTAACCAAGGGCAACGCCGGAGGACACGCTATGATAATGAGCACCCTGACTCCGCCCTCGCTGTTTGGGGCGGCGGCGCTTTTTAATGATGAGGCCGAGTACGCGACCGATATAAGCGCCCTGAGTGATGCCGAGATCGTATTTTTCGCTCAGCGCCTTGTGCAGCGCATGATGAGCATTGAGCCGCAGATCGCGAATAACTATATAAAATACCTGTCCGAAAGAATACTGTTTTTAAACAGAAAGCTGTACCTTCTCAGCTCCGGCACTGCCGAGCAGCGGCTTGCAAGCTTCCTGCTTGATAATATGCCCATTGGACATGCTGCCGAACTGCCCATGCCGCTCAGTAAGCTCTCGCTTGCACTGAACGTCTCACGCGCCTCTCTGTACAGAGCTTTTGACGCGCTTGCGGAGAGCGGAGCTATAGTGAAAGACGGCAGAAGAGTCTGTATCAATGATGCCGAAAGGCTCAAAAAATATACGAGGTGAAAAAATGAAAAGACTTATATCACTTATTTTGGCCGTACTAATGCTCGTGTGCCTGTTTACAGGCTGTGCGAACAGCGACCCGCAACCCACGGAGACTCCGGCAGCCGCCGAGGAGTCTACGACCATCCGCGTCGGAGCGATGACCGGCCCGACCGCCATGGGCATGGTGAAGCTCATGGATGAAAGCGACAAGGGTGAGAGCGCGAATAAATACGAATTTTCTCTCCAGACCGAGGCCGCAGCATTTGCTCCGGCGCTGGCAAATGGCGAGATCGACATTGCGGCTGTTCCCGCAAACCTTGCGTCCATTCTCTATAACAACACCGACGGCGGTGTTAAGGTGCTTTCCGTCTGCGCCACCGGCGTTCTGTACATTGTCGAGCGCGGCGACAGCATAAACAGCTTCGCCGATCTCGCGGGCAAGAAGCTCTACGCCACCGGCGAGGGTGCGACCCCGGAGTTTGCGCTGCGCTATCTTCTCAAGGCAAACGGACTTGAGGGTGACAAGACTCCCACCATCCAGTGGTGTGCCGATACGACCGAGGCGCTGTCCTATATAAGCCGGGACGAGAGCGCCATCGCAATGCTGCCGCAGCCCTTCGTCACCGCTGCCCAGACCAAAGTCGAGGGATTGAAGGTCGCTCTCAACCTCAACGAGGAGTGGCAGAAGGTAAACGACGGCGCGTCTATGGCCACAGGAGTTATCGTCGTGCGCACGGAGTTTGCCGAAAAATATCCGCAGCAGCTTGAAAAGTTCATGCAGGAGTACGCCGAGAGCGTCAAATTTGTAAACGAAAATACCGAGCAGGCAGCTGAACTTATCGGAAATTACGAGATAGTCAAGGCTCCCATCGCGCTCAAGGCCCTGCCTTACTGCAACATCTGCTGTCTCACCGGCGATGAACTCAAGGACTGCCTGAACGGCTACCTGTCGGCACTTTATGATATGAATCCGCAGTCGGTCGGCGGCAAGCTGCCCGACGACGGACTGTATTATGCAGCGGAAAAATAAGCTTGGCAAGGCGCTTGCCGTTGTGTTCGCTCTGCTGCTGTGGCAAATTGCCGCGACGGCAGTCGACCAGCGTATACTGCTCGTGTCACCGGTCGAGGTCGCCGTGAGAATGACGACGATATGGCAGGTAGACGGCTTTTTATCGTCGATATGGTTCAGCTTTTATCACATCGCGGGCGGTTTTCTGCTCGCTCTTGTGACAGGCGTTGTGCTCGCAGCGCTCTCCGGGCGCTTTCCGTGGATTGAAACGGCGCTTTGGCCGTTTATGATAACGGTCAAGACCGTGCCGGTCGCGTCGTTTGTGGTCATATGCCTCATATGGCTCTCGGCGCAGAATCTGTCCGTTTTCATATCCTTTCTCATCGTCCTACCCGTCGTTTACGGCAACGTGCTCGAGGGGATAAAGAGCGAAGACAGGAAAATGCTCGAGGTCGGGCGTGTGTTCAATATGCCGCCTTTAAAACGTGTGCTGTATATCCATATGCCGCAGCTTAAGCCATTTATACTTTCCGCGTGCGCAACATCGCTGGGCATGTCATGGAAGGCCGGCGTTGCGGCTGAGATCATCGGAACGCCCGACGGCTCCATCGGCAAACAGCTATATTACGCGAAAATTTATCTCGATACCGACGATCTTCTGTGCTGGACGGTCATAATCGTTATCATAAGCGTCGTATTTGAAAAGCTGTTTATGCTGCTCGTGCGCAAGCTTTATGCGAGATTGGAGCGTGTGTGATGGAGCTTAAAGGAATATGCAAAAGCTTTGGCGAGAATGAAGTGCTGCGCGATATAAGCATTGTTATCCCGAAGGGCAGCAGAGTTCTTATTTCCGCGCCCTCCGGAAAAGGCAAAACGACGCTTCTGCGTATCATGATGGGGCTTGAAAAGCCCGACTCGGGTCAGGTACTCAACCGCCCGCGATGCCAGGCGGCAGTGTTCCAGGAGGACAGACTGCCGGAGGAATTTACGCCCATTAACTGCGTGAAGATGACGGCGGCTCGCGGCGTAACGAAGGATAATATCCGCGAGCATTTGTGCTCAGTCGGCCTTGGGGGTCACTGCGATAAGCCCGTATCCCGGCTCTCGGGCGGTATGCGCCGCCGCGTCGCGATAGTAAGGGCGGTACTCAGCGGAGCGGAAACCGTTTATTTTGACGAGCCATTCACCGGCCTTGACGAGGACACAAAAAAACGCGTCATAAGCTATATCTTAACTAACTGCGAGGGCAGAACGCTTATATTCGTAAGCCACTGCACGGATGACGCGGGCCTACTAAACGCAAAAGAGCTCCGTATCTGAATGATACGGAGCTCTTTTCAGACTGTCAAAAAACCTATATTGCTGAGGAAAAACTTCCTCGCAGCGGGGAGTTTGAGGGGGCAAGGCCCGCCTCAAGT
>CAVGIU010000078.1:0-7777 GCA_963629425.1 Oscillospiraceae bacterium | reverse complement strand
GTCGAAATGTGTTTATATATAAATACTAATCTATGCTCAGGGGTTTTGTTATGTATAAACAGCACGCCGAAACCGGCAGATTTGCTCCGAGTCCGAGCGGTCAGCTGCATATGGGGAACCTTGCCTCCTGCCTTTTGGCATGGCTGGACGCGCGCAGTGCCGGCGGGAAGCTCATCTTTCGCATGGAGGATCTTGACCCCGACCGCAGCAGCGTGGAAAGTGAAGAAGGCATAGCTCACGCGCTTAAAGCCCTCGATCTTGACTGGGACGTGGGCTACCCCGACGAGGGATATTCGCAGAGCAAGCGCGGTGAAAAATACGACGGAGTCTTTGACTTTTTGATGAGACGTGACCTGTTATACCCGTGCTATTGCAGCCGCAGTGAGCGCCTTACCGCCTTCGCTCCGCATCCGGGCGAGCAGCGGCACGATCCGGGCTGCAAATGCAGATACCTCACAGCTCTTGAGAGACGTGAACTCGAGCGAAGCGGGCGCAAAGCAGCGTGGAAGATAAAAGTTCCGGATAAAACTATATGTTTTTTCGATGGGCATTACGGCGAGTTTTCCGAAAATCTTGCCGACTCGGGCGATTTTATTATAAAGCGCTCTGACGGAGTTTATGCATATCAGCTGGCAGTTTCCTTTGACGATATGGACATGGGTATAACGCGCGTCGTGCGCGGGCGCGACCTGCTGCCATCGACGGCAAGGCAGATTTGGCTTATCCAAACGCTCGGCGGAGACGTGCCGAGGTATTATCACGCGCCGCTCATCGTCGGCGCAGATGGCCGTAAACTCTCCAAGCGCTACGGCGATCTGAGCGTCGAGGCGCTTTTGGACAGGTACTCGCCGGATGAGCTGCTCGGCCGCTTGGCCGGACTTCTCGGTTTATCCGACGGCAAGCCCGGAAGCGGCATCGAACTTTTGGAGCGCTTCGATTGGGCAAAAGTTAAAAAGACTGATATTCTGATATAGCAAAAACGGCTCTCTGTGAGAGCCGTTTTTGCGTTTAGAAATCTAAAATTTTCACGCGCTTGCCCATCTTCTGAAGGTTCTTTGAAAGCTGCTTGAGTATCTGCATTTTTACATTGAAGTTAATGGGCAGGCCGTCGTGCGCGGGGTTTGCTGCGTGGCCGATGAACATATTTATATCCGTTGCATCCTCAAAAAGTATGCGCGCGGCAAGGGACGCCCCGTCTTTTTTATAGCACCACTTCTCGAAGCTGCGGTTATCCTCGACATAGGCCTTGGCGTAATCCAAAATGCGATCGACGGTTATGATGCCCTCTGTGACGAGATCGACACCCTGAACATGTGATATGGGCGGTATGTCCGGATCAGGAGAATTGTATTCGGTCTGCACCGTTGTGTGCAGATACTCTGCCGCTATTTTCGAGGTCGTGCCGCCGCAGACGATGTGTTTCCCTTCCTTTGCGAAAAACAGAGCCATCATACGGTGATTGTCGCTTATATTCTCCGGCGGACCGATAGCTATATTGACCGTTTGGCGCTGGCGGATCTTGACTATGCACGCCGTTGCGTCATCAAAGGGCTTACCGCCGTAGAGCTTGTTAGTCTCATCCATGAGGATGTTTGTGAGAACATTTGAGGTGAGGCCCGATTCGCTCAGCGGCTCCATGAATTTCGCTATTGCATCCCTGTCCCACGATGAATTGAGCACTCCGTTGTCACTGGCGTACAGCATACCATCCGACAGGGCAATAAGCAGGTCTCCGTCGGCAAGTTCAAGGCTTGAGCGATATATGGTTTTCTCCCCTATTTTCATGGTTGAAAGCGGCAGTTCGTCCTGAACACCGTTGCGGATGACGATGACATTGGGATTTTCATACTGTATTATGTCCGCGTGCGCGTTATTTTCGAGCTTTACGATCGTAAAGGTGGAAAACGCCGTTTTTCGCTCGGAACATATTGGCAGCGTATCGGCAATAGTCTCGACCGCGTCTCGGATATCGAGTCCCGCCGAGAGCATTGTTGATATTATCGTTGATGTGAGCGTTGACAGGATGCTCGCCTTAACTCCGCTGCCGAGCCCGTCGGCAAGGACGACGATAGTAGAATCATCGTTCTCGACGATCTCGACATGGTCGCCGCACAGCTGCTCACCGTCGTGGTTAAGGCTCATATACGCTATTTCGCTGCAAAGATTATTCTTCTTCAAGGCTCAGCGACTCCTTCAGTCTCGTCAGGGCGATCTTCGTTTCGGCCGTAGTCTCGCCGAGGAGCGAGGCAATCTCCTGAACGATGCGCATTTGATTTTCAATGACGTTATTGGTTATCTCCGCCGTCTGCTGGCTTATGGCCTTGCGGCGCATTGACTCCTCTTCTTCCTCGGTAACATCGGAGATGATATCAATAAGTATCTTCGATGAGCGGTCATAGACTATGGTCTGTTCAAAATACTTCTCATAATCGGAAAAATAGCCGCGCAGCTTTTTGACGGTCTTTCCGGTCTCGAGGCAGGTGAAAAACGGAGCCGTATCAAGTATCCTCACGACACTGTCACCCATGATATCAGACTCGTGATTTATATTCATCATTTTCATCGCCGTGCGGTTGAGCTGCTGCACCTCGAGATCCTCGTTGACAACAACGACGCCGCTGGGCATATTGTTAAGTATCTTGTTGCTGAAGCGCTCGGCCCTATCCATAATAAAGGGCAGACACATGCTGTAGTCGGCAGTACCGCGGTATATTGCGATCGCCTTATCGCGGCAGGTGTTATAGCCGCAGGAGCCGCAGTTTAGTTCATCGCCTTTCGTGTTCTTACCGAGCTTAGACAGGATATCGCGTATCTCGGCCTCGTTTGGAGTTTTTTTCTTCAGCGGCGTTCCGATGTACTGCGTCATGAGCTGCTCGTGCTCGGGCTGCGGGACGTCGAAGTCCTCCTTACCGACATTGCTCCACACGGAATAGATGTGTCGAATCGGAGAGTTGATATATTTTTCCATTATGGGGCCTTCTATGCAGCTGCCGTCGCACATGGCAAGCTCAAGAAAGCACTTATGTATATTTCCGTTTTTGAGGTCATTTAGGGCATTCATGCAGTTTTTAGGGCCGTTCGTTGCGATGCACTGATAACCCGTGTCGGGGATATCCATGCTCTTTATTATACCGCCCGTTACGGGGAAACTGCGCGCCCTGCCGTGGAAACTCTCGCCGAACTCATGCTCTATCTCGATTCCGGCGGATATTCGCATCTGGTCAAACTCCTCAAACGTGAGGACCGCATCGACGCAGGTTCCCTCGTACTCCTGCTTTTTCGCAACGCAGGGACCTATGAAAACGACCTTTGCCTCCGGCCTGCGGCGCTTTATGTCCATAGCGTGCGCTATCATTGGCGTTACGACCGGCGCGAGATACTGCCGCAGCTCGGGAAAATGTTTCTCCACAAGCAGATTAAGCGACTCGCAGGAGGAGGTTATTATAACGTCCTGCTTGGCTTCTCTGAGCATTCTTTCATACTCGCGCTTAACGATAGTTGCACCGATAGCCGTCTCTTCGGCATCGGTAAAGCCGAGCTCTATGAGCGCCTTACGCACGGAGTTTACGCCGCAGCCTTCCCAGCAGGCATAAAACGACGGGTCAAAGCTTGCTATGACGGGTGCGGGGCTTTCCAGCATAACGCTTACGCGCTCGCGATCGTCGATTATCTCCTTTGCCTCCTGCGGGCAGACGACAAAGCACTGGCCGCACAGGATGCACTCATCGCTTATTATGTGCGCCTGATGGCCCGTGAAGCGTATGGATTTTACGGGGCATTTTCTTATGCATCTGTGGCAGTTTTTGCAGTTTGATTTTTTTAGATTGAGCACACTGGGCACAGCATCCGCCTCCTGTTTATCTTAACACTTTACCTAAACACTTATTTTATCTCACACTTTGTCTGCTAAGTATAACATAAACCAGCACTTGCGACAAGGGATATTAGGGTGTATAATCTGCGAAGGTGATGTATAAATGCTTCAGGAAGCAATAATAACTAAAATTCGTGACGACGGACTTGCCGAGGTCGTCGTTGAGCGTCTCGGCATATGCGGTGGAAACTGCAGTGAATGCGGC
The DNA here is from genome assembly GCA_963629425.1 of Oscillospiraceae bacterium. Classification (GTDB taxonomy): domain Bacteria; phylum Bacillota; class Clostridia; order Oscillospirales; family Oscillospiraceae; genus F23-B02. The sequence goes on along the minus strand of CAVGIU010000078.1, from coordinate 3,698 downwards.
GAGTGCAGATACGAGAATCTTATGAAGTCCGTCGTACAAAATCCCATCGGCGCACAGCGCGGCCAGCACGTTATGATAGAAACGCCTACCAAGGGCGTCGTAAAGGGTGCACTGGCAATTTACATTCTTCCGCTCGTGATGCTATTTCTGGGCTATCTCATAGCCGACGCACTCTCACTCGGCGAATCGGTGTGCATTATAGTTGCCTTTGCCGCAGCCGTTCTCGGCATAGTCATCGCCATGCTCATAAGCCGCGCACACCACAGCGCGGACCCCACCCCGACAAAAATAGTGAGTGTGATACAGGACTAAAAAAACCGCCGAAGGGCGGTTTTTTATTTTTATTCATATATTCTTCGGCAGTTTTGCATAGTAGCAGCGCAGAGGACGCTGCTCAGCACCCATAAGGCAGAAGTTGCAGCCTACGCAGCGTGCTTCCCGCTGCACACCGTCGCGCAGCTTATTCACGATATTCGCCTCGCAGATAAAGGCTCTGGACATGGATACAAAGTCGGCTCTTTCGTTTTCGATAACATCGCGTATCTCAGCATCCGAACGTATACCGCCGCAGACGATGACAGGTATACTCACCGCTGCTTTTATTCTTTCCGCAGCCTCTACATTATAGGCTCTGTACGGCTCGGGGCTTTCAAAGAGCATTTTCATAAAAGGACGCAGGAGCGGCCAGCTGAACTTCGGCAGGAACTCAAATCTGAAATTGTCGCGGCACATCATGGGGTACGGGAAGCCACCGCGGCACATGTTAAAACCCTCGCTGGCTCTGCCGCAGGAGACCTCTATAGCGTCCACCCCGGCCGACTGCATAAGCCTTGCTATCTTCACCGCTTCATCGACGTTCAGGCCGTCTCTGTCGCGCTCCGTTGCGCTTATTTTTACGATAATGGGAAAATCTCCGACCTTATCGCGCGTGCGGCGCATTATCTCGGAAACTATGCGGAAGCGGTTTTCCGTGCTGCCTCCCCATTTATCGCGGCGCTTATTGGTGTGCGGCGAGAGAAACTCATGCAGCAGATAACCATGTGCGCAGTGGAGCTGCACGCCGTCAAAGCCGGCCTTTTTTGCTCGCAGGGCAGCATCCGCAAAGTCGTCTGCTATCTTTAATATCTCGCGGCTCGTGAGCCTGTGAGGTACGTTCTCCCAATAAAGAAAATCGCGTATCGGCGAGGGCGCGACAGTTTTTTCGCCTGTGATCTTTTTTCGCGTCTGCCGCCCGGAATGGGCGATCTGCGCAAATATCGGTGTGCCGAGTGCATGAACGCGCTCCGTAACACGCTGCCACGACGGGATGAGCTCATCCGAATCGAGCATTGTCATGCGGTACAGCGGGCATTTGCCCTGCTGAGAGATGCCCATATAGCCCGTCATGATAAGTCCGACGCCGCCCCTGGCATAGTTTTCGTAGGTTTTTATAAGCTGCTCGGACGGCACGCCGCGCTCGTCGGCCATACCCTCGTGCGTTGCCGAGCGTATGATTCTCGTCGGAAGCTCGACATTCTTAAGGCGCGCCGGCTTATACGGATCGATAGCCCTGTTCATAGTATCATTCTCCTCTCGTTCACATCTTGTGAACACATTATATAAAAAACTTTGCTTTTGCGCAATATCTGTGATAGTATATTAACCTATGTGAAAAATAATTTGGAGAGAAGCATATATGGCTGATATCAGAAAGGAAATCGAACGGCGCAGAACATTTGCGATAATCTCGCACCCTGACGCCGGCAAAACAACGCTTACGGAAAAGCTGCTGCTCTACGGCGGGGCGATACAGCTTGCCGGCTCTGTAAAGGGCAAGGCTACGGCGCGGCACGCCGTGTCCGACTGGATGGAGCTTGAAAAGCAGCGCGGAATATCGATAAGCTCATCGGTAATGCAGTTTGAGTATAACGGCTACTGCATCAATATCCTCGACACTCCGGGACACCAGGACTTTTCCGAGGACACCTACCGCACCCTCATGGCTGCCGACAGTGCCGTCATGGTCATAGACGCGGCAAAGGGCATTGAGCCGCAGACGCGCAAGCTGTTTAAGATCTGCGCGATGCGCAATATTCCCATCTTCACCTTTATAAACAAGCTCGACCGCGAGGCGAGAAGCCCATACGATCTTATGGAGGAGCTCGAGCAGGAGTTCGGCATCGGCACTTATCCGATGAACTGGCCCATCGGCTGCGGCATTGACTTTAAAGGCGTGTACGACCGCGAAAAGCGCGAGATACTCGCATTTAATGAATTTCACCGCGGTCAGGACAAAATTAAGGCCATCGAATGCAGCCTTGATGATACCGAAACGCTCGACAGCCTGATCGGCGAAAAGCTGCGCAGGACACTGTGCGACGATGTTGAGCTGTTAGACGGCGCGGGCTACGAGTTCGATATTGGGCAGGTGCGCGACGGTAAGCTTAGCCCCGTGTTCTTCGGCTCGGCGCTCAACAACTTCGGCATCGAGCCGTTTCTGGAGAGCTTCCTTGACATGACCATGCCTCCCCTGCCGCGCAAGGCCGGCGACGAGATCGTCGATCCGTTTACCGATAGGTTCTCGGCCTTTGTGTTCAAAATTCAGGCGAACATGAACAAGGCTCACCGCGACAGGATAGCGTTCATGCGCATCTGCTCGGGCAAATTCGAGCGCGACAAGGAATATTTCCACGTTCAGGGCGGCAAGGCCATACGCCTTGCGCAGCCGCAGCAGCTCATGGCGCAGGAGCGCGCGATAATAAACGAAGCCTACGCCGGAGACATCATCGGCGTGTTCGACCCCGGCATTTTCTCGATCGGCGACACGATATGCGACAAGGGCATGAAGGTGGAGTTCGAGGGCATACCGACCTTCGCACCCGAAATTTTTGCGGGCGTCGAGCGTATCGACACGATGAAGCGCAAGCAGTTCGAAAAGGGCATCATGCAGATAGCCCAGGAGGGCGCGATACAGATATTCCACGAGCCGTACACCGGTGTCGAGGAGATCATCGTCGGCGTTGTCGGCATACTTCAGCTCGAGGTGCTTGAATACAGGCTGAAAAATGAGTACGGTGTTGACGTGCGCCGCCGCAGCATGCCGTATGAAGTCGTGCGCTGGATCGACAACGAGGGGCTCAACCCCAACGACCTCAACCTCACGAGCGATACGAAGTGGGTCCAGGATTTCCGCGGAAATAATCTGCTGCTGTTCACCTCCGAATGGTGCGTGAACTGGGCGCTGACGAAAAATCCGGGTCTTGAGCTCAGGGAATTTAACAGAGAATAGAAAAAGTGCACCGCATGGTTTTCCATGCGGTGCTGTGTATTTTGTGGGGCTCTACCTTGACCTTGCCATGCAGCTTATTGACTATGCTATGATAGCATAATTTACGCGCTCCTGAAATTCGCAGTTATTCCAAACTTGCGCATGATTTTTTGTGAGTTATTCACAAACTTGTCAAATGACGCACAAACTTTCGCTTATTCAGGCCAAGCGCCGGGGCATTTGCCCCGGCGTTTTGGTTTAGCCGCTGCGTCAAGCCCGGCTCTTACGAGAAGCTTTTTGTCCTCAGGGCGATAAAAGGCGTTAATGCCGTCCGGCAGATTGTGACTTATCTCCATAACACAGGGCGCGTTATTGATAATTGCCTTCAGAAGCAGGCGATTATCGTACTTTACGCTCGGTCGTTCCTTTGCGGCGGCGTTGGTCTGGGTGA
>CAVGIU010000077.1:0-7921 GCA_963629425.1 Oscillospiraceae bacterium | reverse complement strand
CATCGCGCCCGTGCAGGTCATCGTCGTCCCCGTCGCGCAGCACAAGCAGGGCGTCACCGAGAAGGCAAACGAGCTGTACTCCGCCCTCAGGGCGGCGGGCATCCACGCCAAGATAGACCTCAGCGACAACAGTCTCGGCTGGAAGTGCGCGCAGTATGAGATGAAGGGCGTTCCCCTGCGTATCGAGATCGGCCCGCGTGACATTGAAAACGGCGTGTGCATGGCCGTAAGGCGCGATAACGGTGAGAAGACCTCCGTTGCGCTCGCGGAGCTGACCGAAAAGGTTCCCGAGCTGCTTGACGCTGTGCAGCAGGGTCTGTTCGACAAGGCAAAGAAGAATCTCGACGAGCACATCTTCGAGGCGCACTCTCTTGAGGAGGCAAAGCAGCTTCAGGAGGAAAAAGGCGGCTTTATAAAGACCATGTGGTGCGGCGAGCTCGAGTGCGAGATGAAGATGAAGGAGCAGGCCGGCATGTCCTCGCGCTGCATTCCCTTCGAGCAGGAAGATCTCGGCGACACCTGCCCCATCTGCGGCAAGAAGGCAAAGCACATGATCTACTGGGGCGTAGCGTACTAAGATATAGAATATAAGCAGCCACGGCGGTATCTCCGCCGTGGCTGTTTTTCATATCATCATCTTATTTTTTCACCGTTTAAAACAGCGCTTACGAGCTCATCGCCGTCATAGCTGAGCTTTAAGAGGAAAAAGGGCTGCGCGTCGTTTTCCAAAAGGCGCAGGAATATCTTATCGCCCTCCCAAAGTGTAAGATCATAGAGCTTTGCGCGGTCTATCCACTCAAGCTCGCCCTCGTCGCAGTCCCTGAGCTCGCCATCAAAGCCGTCGGCTGTGAACAGGTGCATATATTCCGAGTCGCACTGCGTGTTCACGAAGGTGACTATACCGCGGCAGCGCCATGAGGTGAGCGTGAGCCCTGTCTCCTCCTTCGCTTCGCGCAGAAGACACTCGTCGGGACTTTCGTCGGCCTCGAATTTTCCGCCGATGCCGATCCACTTATCGTGGTTTATATCGTTTTTCTTCTTCACGCGGTGCAGCATGAGATACTCGCTGCCGCGGCTTATATAGCACAGCGTCGTATTGAGCATCACAGCACCGTAAGCCTTCCGTCGGGGGCGGCGAATATCTGAACCGGCGGCGTGAGCGAGGCAAACTGCATGGGCGTCAGCACCGCCGCGTAGCTTCCGGCGTTTGTTATCGCAAACACGTCGCCTGGCTTGAGCTTTGGAAGCTCTGTATCCTGCGCGATAACGTCCGCTCCCGTGCAGAGATTGCCGCAGACGGTAACGGTCTCCGTTTCCGTCTCATCGTTAAGCGGAACAAAGCCGAACGCATTCGGCCCCGTATACAGCGGCTCGCAGGGCACAGCCTCCGGCGTGCGCTCGGCCATCTGCGCGATCGAGGGGCGCACAAAGCCGTTGAGCGTGTTGGCAAGTATGATATATTTTTTCCCGAAACTCGTTTTCACGTCGTTTACATGTGTGACGTAGACACCGGCCTTACACGACACGAAACGCCCCGTTTCAATGAATATCCGCGTTTTGGGGAGCTTTTCGGCATACTTTCCGCAAAGTGCCGTCATGTGCTCTCCGAGCCTTTTGAGGTCAACGGCGCTGTCAGTCTCGGCATAGGGAATGCCGATACCCGAGCCCATGTTGACAAAGCGCAGCTCTCGGCCGAGAGCCTTTTGGCATCTCACAGCGAGCTCGAACATGCGGCCGTAGTAATCGCAAAGGTGCTGTGTATTCAGCTCCTGACTGCGCGAATGGACGTGGATGCCGCAGATATGCAGGTTTTTAAGCGTGTTCCACTCGGGAAGCTTTTTGAGTGCCTCATCCTCGTCGATGCCGAATTTGCAGGATACGCCGCCCTCGCCGTCAAACGTGAAGTTGGGGTTTATACGCACTCCTACCTCAGCCTTAACGCCGTGGCGCGCGGCGAGGTACTGTATGCGCTCAAGCTCGGCCGTGCTGTCGGCGACTATGACGCATTTTTCGAGCGCAGCGTCGAGATCGCTCACGCTCTTGCCCGGTGCAGAATAATATATATTCTCCGGCGCGAGGCCGAACTTCACGCCCATTGATACCTCTCCCATGGAGGCCGCGTCAAGGCCGAATCCCTCGTCAAAGATGCATCTGAGCACCGACGGGTGCGGATTTGCCTTGGCCGAATACAAGAAGCGCACACCCTCAAAGCTTTCGCCGAGAGCCGCGATGCTGTCAAGTATCGTCCGGCCGTCATACAGATAGAAGCTCTCATATTTTTCGGCCAGCTTCAAAACAAGCTCACGGTCAAACATCAATTTCGCTCCTTTCATATAAAAATTTCCGGCTGAAAAGCCGGAAATTAAGATATTGATCACTCGATCTCAAGCTTCATGGGAAGCCAGAAGGTAAAGCCGTAAAGCATGGTGTTTATAAAGCAGCGGGTATCGTCATACCATACCTTCTTGCCTGCCTTTTTGGCAACCGCAAAATACTCGGCAAGATGCAGTCCATAAAGCACCATGGGCAGAACGGGATTCTTCTTCCAAATGGAATATGCGATGGTAGCGACGCTCAGGCCGAGAACGCCTCTTCGTGCAGATCTCCAATGGTTCATAGTAATATCTCCTTGTCCTTAATATCAGATGAACGTATTATAACAAACATTCGTCTATGAAACAAGTCCTTATTTATCCCATGTCCGCTCGGAGATGATATATCTCGGGCGGCGCTTTGTTTCCATATATATCTTGCCAATGTATTCGCCGATTATGCCCATGCAGATAAGCTGCACGCCGCTTACAAAACAGATTATGCAGGTCGTGCTCGCCCAACCGGCGACGGCGTGTCCGCCGATGGCGGAAACTATCGCCCAAATAACGCCGACGAAGCTCAAAATCGCAACGATGATGCCAAAGCTCATTATAAGCCGCAGGGGCTTTATCGAAAGGCTCGTTATGCCGTCTCCGGCGAGGGAGAGCATCTTGCGCAGGGGGTATTTGCTCTTTCCGGCAAGGCGCTCTGCCCTTTTATACTCAACACTCGTGCTCTTAAATCCGACAAGCGGCACCATGCCGCGCAGGAAAAGATTGACCTCTTCAAATTTCGCAAGCTCACGCAGTGCCCGCGCACTTATGAGCCTGTAATCTGCATGGTTATACACGATATCCGCACCCATGGCCGAGAGAAATTTATAAAAGCCCTGCGCCGTCGTGCGCTTAAAAAAACTGTCGCTCTCGCGGTCAGACCTCACGCCGTAGACGATATCGCAGCCGCCGAGATACGCACGCACCATATCGTCCATGGCATTAATGTCGTCCTGCCCGTCGCAGTCTATGGATATGCTGATATCGCAGCGATCCTTGGCCTCCATAAGTCCCGCGAGCACGGCATTCTGATGGCCGCGGTTTCGGCTTTGGCTTATGCCGATATAGTGCTCGTCGCTTTGCGCGAGAGAACAGATGATACCCCAGGTCTTATCGCCGCTGCCGTCGTTTACGAACAGGATGCGGCTATCCTCGGATATCAGGTCCTTATCCGCGAGTTCCTTTATCTTATTCAAAAACATCGGCGCCGTTATCGGCAGCACCTCCTGCTCGTTATAGCAGGGGATGACAATATACAAAACGGGATGCTCCATGTCATTCTCCTTACTTAATAGCTATATAAAGCTACATAAATAGTAATCCATCGGCGCGGCAGTGTCAATTAAGAATTTCCCGTTGATTTCTGCCGAGCGTTGCAGTAAAATAGTGCATCATCTTTTCAGGAGGAGATACAAATGAGCTATATTCCCACAGTTGAGCAGGCGAGGCAGCTTGTCGGCGAGTTTAACAAGGAGCCGTTCCACCTCCAGCACGCCGAGACAGTTTCCAAGGTCATGGGCGAACTCGCAAAGGAATACGACCCCGAGCGCGTCGATTACTGGGCAGCCGTCGGCATGCTTCACGATATAGATTTTGAGCTCTACCCCGAACAGCACTGCGTAAAAGCACAGGAGCTTCTGCACGATAAGGACATTGACGAGTCGGTCATTCACGCCGTTATAAGCCACGGCTACGGTATCTGCATCGATGTCGAGCCCGAGCTTTTCATGGAAAAGGTTCTGTTTGCAACCGACGAGCTGACCGGTCTCATCGGCGCGGTCGCCCTCATGCGCCCGACGGGCATCTCCGATATGGAGGTGAAGTCCGTGAAGAAAAAATTCAAGGACAAGAAATTCGCGGCCGGTTGCTCTCGCGACGTTATCCTGCGCGGCGCGGAGATGTGCGGCTGGGATCTTGATACACTCATACAAAAAACGCTCGACGCGATGCGCGCATGATAAGGCTTTATATAGCCGACGTTACGGGGCTCGATATAACTGCCTGCCTCGACGCGGTATCGCCGCGGCGCAAGGAGAAAACTCTGCGGCTTAAAAACGACGATGATAAGCGCCGCGGGCTCGGCGCCGAGCTTCTGCTCAAGAAAGCCACAGGGCGCACAGACTACGTCCTAACGGAAAACGAAAAGCCCTTTTTCCCCGCCGGCGGCGTTCACTTTTCGCTTTCACACTGCGGGAAATACGCCGTGTGCGCAGTCTCCGACGTACCCGTCGGCGTGGATATCGAGCTTGCTCGCGATAATGTTCTCAGACTGGCCGAACGCTTCTTTCTGCCGGACGAGGCCGCGCTTGTACAGAGTGCCCAAGCACCCGAATCCGAATTCTGCCGCCTGTGGACGCTCAAGGAAAGTTGCATAAAGGCCGCCGATCTGCGTTTGGGCGATGTGCGCACATTCTCCGTCGTGCACGGCATTGAGGGATATTCTTTCGGAGGCATGAGCCTTGGCGAATATTCCGTCGGCTACTGCGTAAAAGCGCCGGATATCGGCAAGGTTGAGGTTATAGAAGAAAAACTCTGAGGTCGTCTGACCTCAGAGTTTTTCTAATACTTCGGGCAATTCGGAAAGCGTGCCGATCACATATTCGGGACGTATATCGTCGCTTGCGGGCAGACCTTTGGGATTAAACCAGCAGGTCTTTATCCCAGCGTTTATGCCGCCGAGAATATCCGATGAAAGCCTGTCGCCGACGATAATCGCCTTATCGCGCTCAAAGCCCTCGATGCGCGAAAAGGCAAGCTCGAAAAACTCCCTTGACGGCTTGTCCGCACCCAGGCGCTCGGATATGAAAATGTCCTTAAAATACGGCGCAATGCCGGCGCTTTCAAGGCGTCTGTCCTGCACCGAGGCCGTGCCGTTTGAGACGATGTAGAGTTCATATTTTCCCTTGAGCGCCTCCAAAAGCTCGGGTGCGCCGTCGACAAAATAGTGGCCGATGCCGAGAAGATACTCATAGCTTGCCTGCGCCATTTCGCTGGGCACGTTTCTTATGCCGAGCTCGGCAAAAAGCGCGTCAAAGCGCCTCACCAGCACCTGTTCGCGCGTAAGCTCTCCGCGCTCGAGCATTTTCCAGTGCTCGTCGTTTATCTCGCTGTAGCGCGATATGACCTCCGGCGTTGCCGGAATACCAATGCGCTCGAAGGTCTTTTTTATCGCCGCAGCCTCGGCCTTGCCGAAATCGAGCAGCGTATCGTCGATATCCATAAAGACGTACTTTATCATGGTTTCACCTCAATGTACCGAATAAAAGCTCCAATCGCCGCGCAGCGAGCGCGGAGCACTGTCCACAAGTCTGCTGAGCCAAAGCTCAAGTGTAAGATTGTAGTTATCAAAAAAACTCATGCGCGCCTTTGCCCCGTCTCGTCCGAACTCGAAGCCCGGCTTCTCGACGATGGCGTCAAAAATGGCGGAGACATGCTCGTAGACTTCCTTCATCAAAGCAGACGACGGAACGCCGAAAGCAAGCTCCTTGAGCTTCTCGGCGTTTTCGCAGAACCAATCCCAAAAGCGGCTGAGCTTTTCGCCGTCAATAGCGTGCGGCGCGAAGTGAGAGTTTTTCTGCTCGATGATCTCCATTATGCTCAGCGCCGAGGATGCTTCAAGCTCCGGCGATATTTTTCTGAGTTCGCTCATTTTCTCCGCAGCCTGAACTCTGCGTCCGGTCGCCGCGTAAAGCGTCGCCCAGGTGATGAGCAGCTGAGGCGGAGCATAGTCGTATCTCTGCGCCTCATAAAGCTCAAACTCCGCGTCGTCATAGCAACGCATCATGATAAGGCAGCTTGCGAGATTTCCGTGGACAGAGCCGAGAAGCGGCTCTTCCCGCACAGCCGGCACCTCATCCTTTTTCGGGCGCGAGAGGATGGCATCGAGGGTCTTGAGATACACATTGGCAGCGGCTTCGTAATGGTGCCGGGAGTGCAGGCATTTTGCGAGCAGGAGATAGACCATGTAAAACTCCGGTTCTCGTTTGGCTGACTCGCCGTAATAGACCGTCGCCATGTCGATAAGTCCCATTTTCTCGCAGCATACGCCCATGAAGAAGTTTGTCGCGGCAAGATCCTCATCATTGCGGCAGGCGTCAAATAGCCTTTCAAGCTTTCGAGCGCCCGTCGCGTGCTTGCCCTCACTCATGAGATTAAGAGCGCTCACAAGCTCCAGCCGCGAGGCCTTATCCTGCGCGAACGCAGGCTCCATTATATCGCCGAACATACGGCTGTGCGTGCTCCACGCCCTGTCAAAGCCGTCGGAAATTTTTCGGCTCTTGAGCAGCAGATTTGCACACTTATCTCTTATTGTTCTTCGCTTTTCGTCCATCACTGCACCTCGGACACTTCATTTTCTGAATTATATGTCAACGCGGCATTTGTGTAAAGCAAAAAATCTTGTGTTAACGTATTGACATTTGACATTGAATGTGCTGATTTCTATTGACCAAGTGGTAATTAAACTTTAAAATATTCAAAATAATTCGGGGAGGAAAAGAACATGACAAAGTCTCAGAAAGACGAAGCAAAATTCCTTGACACTCGCATCGCCAACGAGACCGCTTCCTTTATTGAAAAGTGGAACCTCGCCATTTTAGCCGCCGCGCTGCTGCACGACACCGACCACATCCGTCAGGCCGTTAAGTGGAAATACAAGATTCCTCTTCAGCTGTGGATCATAAACCTCGCGGTCTACGTCCTGCCGACAGTCTCGGAGTTTCTTATCCGCAACAAGCGCACTTCCTCGTTCATGACCGTCGTTTCCAGCGGCATTGTGACGAGCGCGGCCTTCCTGAAGGTCCATCTTTGGAAGCCGACGACCGATATTTGGGGCGTTTGGAACCACAACTACTTCAAGCTTGCAAAGGGCGTATGGCACGAGGGTCAGTTCATAAAGGGCATCGACCGGATCGACTGGGCTCTGCTGCTCGACCTGCCGGCAGTGTCCATCCCCGCATGCATCGCTTCGCTCAAAAAGCGCAAGGAGTTCAAAGAGAAGCTTTTGACCGAGGGTAAGTAATTAAAGCTGCAATTTCTCATCGGAAGTGCGCTGCAATTTATCCCCGGGAGGCATTTCTACCGCGCGGCCGCGCGCGAGCTGCGCAGCGGCTTTTGCGGCATGGATCTTCTCGTCTCGCTCTCATCTGCACTCATTTATGCCTACAACTCCTATGTCGCGCTGACGCGAAAGAGCAACTTTAAGCTCTATTTTACACTGCTGTGACGTACTGTCGGTCGCCTGCCCCTGCGCGTTGGGGCTTGCAACGCCGACGGGACTCATGGTCAGCTCCGGTACTGCCGCCGAGCGCGGCATACTTTTCCGCAACGGCACGGAGCTTGAAAACGCATATAGGGCAGACTGCGTCGTGCTCGACAAGACCGGCACTCTGACAACCGGGCATCCCGAGCTTACGGACGTGCATCCCCTGCCGGGGGTTACGGAGCGCGAGCTTATTTTGCTGTGCGCTGCGCCGGAACGCGAAGGCATCGACACGGGCGCATTGTCCGCTCTTCCCGACGTCCGCCTTGACGCGAAGGCGGAGATCTGCATCTGC
>CAVGIU010000076.1:0-7952 GCA_963629425.1 Oscillospiraceae bacterium | reverse complement strand
CGATGCAGATAGCGCCTCATCTGCTTCTGCAAGTCGTCAAAAGAATAGAAACGTATAAACCGCTTGCGGCTCGCTTCCTCAATCGCGGTGTACTGATAGAATTTTTCGCCGTCTGTGCCGACATAGCAGACTTTCGGGACATATTTCACATCCATCTGCCATTTAACGCCCAACTTTGTAGGCGTATCGTATTTCCCGTTGTGCTTGGATATTTCCTTGGCGGATACCACTTCACTGCTCCGACTTTTGTAGAAAGTTCATGTGGCAAATACCGTTTGACTTGTGTTATACTATTCATGGCGGTTGAGTCCTTTCGTTATGGATTGTATGGTAACTTGATTATAACGAACTCAATCGCCTTTTTCTATACCTTTGGTCTCACATCTATTGTAACGCTACAAATCGGCCACCGGCGATTATCACAGCTGATTTGACAGGGCTCTCTCTTTGAAGTATAATATTAAGGTTATTGAATAAGAGAGGAGATAGAATTGAATTTGACGCAAGAATCGGATAAAACATCGCTTTTTAAACGCCTTGTGCTGCTGATTTTCGGATTATTCCTCAGCTCACTGGGCGTTGCACTTTTGAAGAAGGCGGCGCTGGGTGTGTCACCGATATCGTCGGCGGCAAATATCGTGTCGATCGCAGTGCCTGAGCTTTCGCTCGGAACTTGGCTGATAATTTGGAACTGCGTGCTCATACTGGGGCAGTTTCTGATACTTCGGCGCGATTTCAGACCCGTGGAGCTGCTGCAGCTGCCGCTGTCTGTGCTGTTTGGGCTGTTCACCGACCTTTCAATGCTCCTTCTCAACTTTATCGAGCCGGGAAGCTACATCGAGTGCTTTGCGCTTGTCGTACTCGGAACGGCTACCATGGCGCTCGGCATAAGCCTGACGGTCATTGCCGACGTTATAATGAACTCCGGTGAGGCGCTCGTGAAGGCTGTGTCGGACAAGACAGGTAGGGCCTTTGGCAGCGTGAAGATTGCCTTTGACGCATGCTGCGTCGTGCTTGCCGTAGCGCTGTCATTTGTTCTGTGCGGAGAGATACTCGAGGTGCGCGAGGGAACGCTCGTCGCAGCGCTTTTGACCGGCGTATTCGTAAATCTCTTCGGCCGCCTCTTCGCCTCGACCGAGAATGCGGAAAGCACCGCGGTGTAAGACAACAAAACTCCCGTCCGGCGGACGGGAGTTTTTCTTTCCATGTTCACGATTGCAGCAGCCTGTCGAACGAGCCGATTATATTGTCGCTTATGCTGCCGGTCAGGGCGTTGTTGTAATTGCAGATGAATGTTCCGGCGATGAGTATCATCATGCCTTCGGCCTCGCGCGCGCCGACCTCGTCGCCGTAAATGCGCTTGAGGCACTGCTCCATTATCCGCCGCCATTCGGCAAATTCCTCTTTTATAAGCTCGGCCACGCGCTCGTTATAGTGCGCGAGGACATAAGTCTGCGTTGTCGCGTTCGGGCGCTGCTCGCCGACCTTCCCACGGGCGACATAGCTCATGAACGCATTCATGTAGTCGGCATTCGAAGCGTAATCTTTTCGGTCATGCTCCGCAAACCAGTCGACGCATTTTTCGCTCATATAGTCGCGTGTGTAGCGCACATAACTTATCAGCAGTTCCTCCTTGCTGTCAAAGTAATTCAGGAGCTTTGCGTGGCTCATATTCGCCTCGGCGGCGATATCGCGCAGCGAGACATTTGTAAGGGGCTTATGGTCTATGCAGCGCTGAAACGCCATGAGTATGTCCATCCGGACGGCTTCTTTATCAACGATAAGGGGCATTTTTTCTCCTTTGCTGTTTACAATGCTGAGAGTTTATGATAATATTTTACCACTTGGTAAGCAAAAATACATGGGGGGAAGAAAAATGGCGGGCGAAAGATCGACCATAAAAATTCATATTCTTCACTGCGGAAGCATGCTCGTGTCCAAGGCTGTGCCGTACGGCGGCGGAGTGAATCTCAAAAACGCGCGGCGCGGCGTGTTCGATAAGGAAAGCGAGCGAGTCGAGCTTCCGGTATCGGCGTATCTTATAGAGCATCCGAAGGGCAAGGTACTTATCGACACCGGCTGGAGCCGCGAGATAAGTCCCGACGGCGTGTATGACGCGCATGCGGCGAAAAGCCAAATGCCCGGCTACCTCGCTGCATTTTACCACCCCCGGGTCGAAAAAGGCAAGACTGTTGTCGAGCAGCTTGCCGATATGGGTATCGCGCCCGAGGATATCGACGTTGTCGTGCTCACGCATTTGGATGCAGATCATGTCAGCGGCCTGCGCTCGGTGAAAAACGCGCGGCGCATCCTGCTTCCGGAGGAAGAGGGCTGGTGGACTATCCGCACGGTGTATAAGCTGCGTCAGCCGGAGAGCATGAGATCGGGCGTGCCAATCGAGCACTTTTGGTTCAAGGGCACAATGGACGGGCCGCTGTGGTGGTCATACGATCTTTTCGGCGACGAGACGATAAAGCTCGTGTGTCTGCCCGGCCATACAGACGGGCAGATCGGCGTGAAGATCCAAAACGGCAGGAAATTTGTCGTTTTGACCTCAGATGCCGCGTTTTCCGAGCGCTCATGGCGCGAGAAGATATTGCCCGGCTACGGCTTCAACGAAAAGGCCATGCTGAAATCCTTCGCCTGGATCGAGGAGCAGGCAGGTGACCCCAACTGTGTCGCGGTCATCGCAAACCACGACCCCGACGTCAAGCCTCATGTGATTGAATTATAGTTAATACAACGTGCTGACACAGGAGAAGCCCCGCGCTTGCAGGTACCCATACCAGCGAGCCGGGCACGCTCCTGCGGCCGGGGGGCGGAGCTTCAAACTGCTCGGGCTCCATTGCCTCCTCGGGCGAGAAAACAACATCGTGATGCTCAATGCCGAGCTTGCGCAGCTCCTTGCGCACAACTCTTGCCAGCGGACAGCCGCCGGTTTTTTTTATATCGCACAGCGTGAGCCTTTGCGCGTCGCGCTTGTTGCCCGTGCCGAGAGCGGAGACGATGGGTATGCCGCGCTCCTTTGCCTCTCGTATGAGGTCGACCTTGCAGGAAACGAGGTCGATGCAATCGACTATGTAATCGTAATCGGCGAAAAAGCTCTCACGGCTCGCGGCCTCATAGCGTCCGACGATCGTGCGCACGTTGATATCGGGGTTTATATCCTCTATGCGGCGGCGCAGCACCTCGGCCTTGGGCATGTCGACAGTCGAGCTCAGCGCGCACAGCTGGCGGTTTATGTTGCTCAGCCCCACGGTGTCCTGATCAATAAGCGTAAGGTGCCCCACGCCGCTTCGCGCGAGCGCCTCGGCGCACCAGGAGCCCACGCCGCCGAGACCGAACACGGCAACATGCGCATTTTTGAGCCTTTCCATCGCCTCGGCTCCGAGGAGCATTTCGGCACGCAGTGTTCTTTCGTTCATTATGATTTCTCCAATAAGTAAAGGCCGTTCTTCCCGAACGGCCTTTGATGCTTTCTGAATTAGATGCCGACGTAACGTGCCGAGCCGGTGAAGGAACCTTCATAAGCTGCGGTGACGGTGCTGAAAACATGCTCGTTCCACTCGCTGAGCACCTCCTGCTTGAGCAGGTTCTCCGCGATGTAGTCGCAGTAGTTCTGATCGCCGCTCTCTTCGGTGGGAGCCTGGTTGTTGTCGCGCTTTGTGAACACGACGACATAGCTGCCGGTGCTACCGTCGATGACGGTCGTGTCGCCGGCCTTGCGGTCGGCGCTCTTAAGCCACTCGGAGAGGTCTGACTCGACAGAAGAGCCGGCAAGGTCTGTCTGCTCGGTGGCTTCTGCATCGGTAACGGCTGCCGAAACGGCATCTGCGAGGGCGGTACCGTCGTTTACGCTTTCAAGAATGCTTTCAGCGGTGGCCTTGGCCGCTGCAAGAGCCTCGTCGGTCGGCGTATGTGCGTCTTCGTCCTCATCGTCGGAGTGCTCGTGCTCGGGGATCTCGGCTTCTACGAGGTAGTAGCTGTAGGTGAATTTGTCGTAGCTGTCCTTGACGGTATCATACTCGGCAGCGAGCTCCTCTGCGGTATAGCTCTCGGCATCGGTGATGCCGGTCTGGACCTTGGTGGCGAGGGACTGGAGCTTCATGATATCGCGGGCAACGGACTCGTTGCAGCCGCGGCCGTAATTTGCGGCAAGGAACTTGCTGACGCTGCCGTAGTTATTTTCCTTTGCAGTCTCGGCTATGGAGTCTATGGTATCGTCGATCTCCTTGAGATCGTCGTCATCGATCTTTATATCGTGCTGCTCGGCATATGCCTCGTAGGCGGCCAGCTGAGTCAGCTGAGACTCGGTCGCGTCGCGGAAATAATCATCCCAGGTGTAGCTTTCATCCTCATCTGCGTCCTCGTTCGGATTCATCGTGCACTCCTGCTCGTCGAGGGGGGTGGAGGTGTCAAGTCCCAGAAGGGAGAGGTAGTCACCGTAGGTGTTCACAAGGCTGATGTACTGCATATGATATACATAGTTGCACTCGGCCACGGAGAAGCTGCGCTCGCCTGCGGGGATGGTCATGTCGTCGACGGTAACTTCAGTATTTTTCACCGTCAGGCCGTCGAGCGATCTGTACAGCGCGCCGGAGTTGAGGTAAATTGCAAATCCGAAGAAGACGACGAGGGCGACGCCCACGATTATCCATCTGATCTTCTGCTTTTTCTGCTTGTCGGCTTCCTTTTTCGCATTGATGTCCTTAGCGTAGGAACCCTCGCTGCGAGCGGCCTGCCTGTTTTTTCTTTCGGTTGATGCACTCATGTCTTATCTTCCTTTTTCGAAAAGTGATATTATGAAAATTATAAATTTTCGACGTGATTTATACATTATACCCCAAACGGGCGATTGTTTCAATAGCAAAGTTGCGGCTTTGGCCGCATTGTGGTACAATTACCGCGACAACAAAAATGATTACGAGGCAAAACATTGAAAACTCACGGCAAAAAACGCAGAGGACGCGGCTGCCTGACGGCGCTTATCATCATTGCGCTCATCGCGGCTGCCTGCGCATTTTTAATAAAAGACAGCAGAGACGGGCTGGAGGTAAGCTGCTATGATGTGGCGTCGGAAAAGCTCTCTGCGAGCTTTGACGGCTTTAGAATAGTGCAGCTTTCGGATCTGCACGGTGCGCAGTTCGGCGATGACGGTATGGAGCTTGTCGATAAAGTGCGCGAGCTTCGGCCCGATATCATCGCACTGACCGGCGACTTTGTCACCGACGAGGGTGACCTTGAGGCAGTGGAAAGGCTCGCGCCGCGCCTTTCCGAGCTGTGCCCCGTGTACTTCGTCAGCGGAAATCACGAGTTCGGCTCCGGCCTTGCTCAGAAGGTGCGGAATATATTGGAAAGCTCCGGCGTAAAATATCTCAGCAACGAATACCTGACGATAAGCCGCGGAGAGGATTTCATTCTCCTCGGCGGGGTCGAGGATCCGAACGCTTATGCGGATATGCTCACGCCCGAGGAGCTGGCGGCGAAAATGAACGAGGCGGCTCCCGCGGCGTTTAAAATTCTGCTCGGACACCGCAATTACTGGATGACAGAGTACCCTGAGCTGCCGGTGGATCTCATTTTAAGCGGCCACGCGCACGGCGGAGTTGTCCGCATCCCGGGTATCGGCGGCCTCATCGGCACCGACAGGCACCTGTTCCCCGACTTTGTCGAGGGCGAATTTAATAACGGAAATTATACCATGATCGTATCTCGCGGCCTCGGCAACTCCGTGCCCATTCCGCGCATCTTCAACCGCCCCGAGATCGTCTGCGTCACGCTCAAGGCGGAGTAAAGATTTTTGTCATGTTTCCATCATGTCCGGCATATACTGAAAGTATGCTGAATTTCATCCGAGGTGATTAAAATGGAAACAGATATTGACGATATGATATTCGGAGATTACGATCCCGGTCCGAGCGACCGATAAAACGCCCGCCCACGGTGGGCGTTTTTTATAGTATCACTTTGAAAACTATGCTTTTTCCGTCCTCGGTCGCGGCGCTTATGCTGCCGCCGAGAGCCTGAGCCGTCGCCTTTGCGATGGCAAGGCCGATGCCCGTGCCGCCGTCGTATTTGCGCGAGCTGTCCGCACGGTAAAAGCGGTCAAAAAAGCGGTCGATATCACCGAGCGAGTCCGGCGGACAGGTGTTATATACCTCAATAATATTGTTTTTGTGCTGCGGATACACCGAAAGGCGTATCTCGCCGCCGTCATCGGAATATTTAAACGCATTATCGAGAAGAATGGATATAAGCTGCTGCACGGCGGCCATATCGCCCGTCATCGTGAGCTCGGAGCTTATGCTTTGACCGAAGCTTTTTCCCTGCGCCTTTGCGCGCATCTCAAATGGTTCGGCAGCTTCCCACGCGGCGTCCGAGAGTGAAAACTCCGTCCTGTCCGGCAGCGGCATGCCCTCGTCAAGTCGCGAGAGTGTTACGAGGTTTTTGACAAGCTTCGACATGCGCACGGTCTGCTTTTGAATGTTGTCGACCCACTCGTTATCGCCGTTTTCCATCTTGAGCACGTCCGCGCTCGTCGATATCGAGGTCAGCGGTGTCTTGAGCTCATGTCCCGCGTCGGTGATAAACTGCTTTTGCAGCTCCATATTGCGCACATATGGTGCAATGGCCTTTTTTGAAAAGGCCGCTACCAGCGCAAAGCCTAAAAGCAGGCTCGCCGCCGCGACTATGAGCGAAACTGTCAGCAGCGTTTTCATTGACTGCTGCTCGGGCGAGGCGTTTAGGAATATCACGGCGCTTGCCGCCGAGCCGCTTTTCACGCAATAGCGATAGTCGCCGTAATAGCCCTGCGTATGCCCCGTCGAGAGCACGTCGGAGGTATAGTAAAGCGCCTGCTGCGCGGAAACAGTCGCGATATAGTCGCTGAAAACGCGCAGCGCGTCGCCGTTGGAATCATATACGACGGCAAAATAGCGCATCATATACTTTGCCTCCGGCGAGTCGCTTCCGAATATGTCCGGCAGCGTAAAGCTTGATGAGCCCGAATACGGCTCCTGTCCGGTGGTGACCAGTGCATCTATCGTATCGTCGAGCCTGTTTGTCGTTATCGTATAATTCCACAGATTCACCGCGACCAGCAGAACGAGCGTAACAGCACCCATCGCTGCCATCGCCGAGGCTATGAATCTGCGCCGCATTTTGCTCAGCATTACTTTTCCTCCAGTTCGTAGCCCGCGCCGCGAATGGTTTTTATCTCAACATCCGCGTTGAGCTCCCTGAGCTTTTTGCGCAGGAAGCCGATATAGGTCCAAACAACATCGGTCTCCGACTCCGTGTCGAGATCCCAAACCTTCTGCATCAGAGCGTCGGTCGAAAAAACGCGGCCGCGGTTTCGCATAAAAAGCTCCATGAGCTGAAATTCCTTATTGTTAAGGCGCACGCTCTGCGAGTTTGCCGTGAGTGTGTACGAGCTAAGGTCAAGCATCGTATCTCCGACGCGTATAATATCGGGCGCGTAGTTTCCGCTGCGGCGCGTCAGCGCGCGAACGCGCGAGAGAAACTCGCCCATGGCAAAGGGCTTGGGCAGATAGTCGTCGGCTCCCGCGTCAAGTCCGACGATGCGATCCTCGACCTCGGCCTTGGCGGTAAGAAACAGTACCGGCGCCGTGACACCCTTTTCGCGCGCACGCTTTAAGACCTCAAGTCCGTCGAGCCCCGGCATCATTATGTCGAGAACCACCGCGTCGTAGCTTACCGATAACATATAATCAAGCGCGTCGAGGCCGTTGTGCACCATGTCAACGGCGAAACGGTTTTTTTCAAGAACGAGCTTCAGTGCCTTCGCGATCCCGACCTCGTCTTCTGCAATTAAAATGCGCATAATATCATCTCCGATCATCAGCGTGCCCAAAAGCCTGTGCTTTTTGTACGCTTTAAAAAACGCCACATTTTTTGTGAAAATAAATTTTCACGAAAAATCTCGCTACGCT
>CAVGIU010000075.1:0-8016 GCA_963629425.1 Oscillospiraceae bacterium | reverse complement strand
AAATCCCTTATGAATACTCGATATGGTGCGGGTAACAGGGGTCGAACCTGCACGCCATAAGCACGAGAACCTAAATCTCGCATGTCTGCCAATTCCATCATACCCGCATATATTGCAATAATAGCACACGTTTCGTTTTCTTGTCAATCAGATAAAATAGGTGTTGACTATTGGAAACGAAGTAATTAAAATAGGCTCGTTGTGTTTATTATATAGTATTTTAAAGAGAAGGTTGGCAACATGATAGCTGCAATAGTTAACGCTTTGGGTATTCTCATCGGCGGAACTCTCGGAACGCTGCTGAGAACAAAGATAAATCACAAGCTTGTCGATTGCCTTATGACCGCAATGGGACTCGTCGTCGTTTCTGTCGGGGTGCAGGGGATAGTCGGCTCGTCAAACACCATGTGCCTTGTACTGTGCCTTGCCATAGGGGCAATAATCGGACAGGCTTTGAAGATAGATGAGTTCATAGACGGCATGGGAGTCAGAGTAGCAAAGCTTTTTGAGGGCAAAAAATTTGCCGAGGGCCGCTTTGCCGACGGCGTTATCAGCGCATCGGTGATGTTCACGGTCGGAGCCATGGCGATAATGGGCTCTCTCGATGCCGGACTGCGCGGAAGCTACAGTGTCCTGTACACCAAGACGGTCATCGACGGAGTCGCCGCCGCGGCAATGTCGGCTGCAATGGGTATCGGCGTTGTTCTGTCGCTCGTCCCGGTGCTGATTTGGGAGGGAGCCATCATTTTGCTCGCGGGCGCTCTTTCCCCATTCCTCAGCACCGAGGTCATAACGGAGATGAGCGCGGTCGGCGGCGCGATATTCATAGGAATGGGGCTTAACATGATCGGCGTTACCGACCGCAAGGTCAATGTTCCGAATCTTCTCCCGGCGATAGTCCTGCCGATAATTTATGTGCCGCTGGCCTCATGGATAGGAGGCTTAGTCTGATGAAAAACAAATATGTCGTAAGCGTCATCCTCGCCGGAACACTGTGGGGCTTCATGGGCTTTTTCCGCCGCACGCTCGATACGATGGGCGTATCGGCGATAAGCTGCATCGCGGTAAGATGCATTTTCGCCGCCGTGCTGTTTGGTATAGTTCTTCTCGCAACGGACCGCAGGGCGTTTAAGATACGCCTGAAGGACGCATGGATATTCCTCGGCAACGGCATAGTTTCGCTTCTCGTCTTCGGCGTGTGCTATTTTAAAGCTATGGACTATATGAGCCTTTCTGCCGCCGCAATACTCCTGTATACTGCGCCGTGCTTTGTTATCCTGTTCTCGGCGCTGCTGTTTAAGGAAAAGCTCACAGGTCAGAAGCTTATCGCCATGGTGCTGGCCTTCGCCGGCTGCTGCCTCGTTTCGGGCATAGGCGGCGGGGCGAAGATAACGCCCGTCGGACTGGCACTCGGACTCACTGCCGGAGTGTGCTATGCGCTCTATAGCATATTCAGCCGCTTTGCATTGAACCACGGATACTCGAGCCTGACCATAAACTTTTACTCCTGCCTGCTTGCCGATGTAGGAGCATCGATAATCGGAGGAACGGAGTATCTCAATGTCATAACGCAGAATGCGCCGAACTTCGGCTTTGCCTTTGCTACCGGTCTTGTGACATGCTTCCTGCCGTACTTTTTCTACACTCGCGGCCTTGAAGGCCTTGAAAACGGCAAGGCATCCATAATGGCTTCGGTCGAGCCGGTAGTTGCAACGATAGTCGGCGTTGTCATATACAATGAAGATCTCACGCCGATGAGCGCGGCAGGCATAGTCCTCGTGCTGGCGGCTATCGTACTGCTGAACGTAAAGATAGGCAGAAACCAACATACTTAAAAGGTCAGCCCTCCGGTTCAAATGAAACGGAGGGCTTTGTTTATCATTTATTTCTTTTCAGTACCATGCTGCCGCTGCGTGCTCCGGTGAGGAGTCCGTCTGAAACGGCCTCTTCGCCGTTTACGAATACATAGCTTATACCCTCGGCACTTCTGCCGGGCTCGTCGGGAAATACTCTGAGACCGTCGGGGTCAAATACCGTCACATCGGCAAACATCCCCTCGGAAAGGCGGCCTCGCTCGGTAAATCCGAAGCGCTCGGCTATCTTCCAGCTCATTTTATTTATGACGCGCTCCCACGGAATATCGTTATCTCGCGCCTTTATCAGGAAGTTGGGGTAGCCCTGAAATGCCGCGCCGTTTTGCACGCCGCGGGGCTCCACCCACGCATCGGTCATAAATACGCTCAGCTCGTCCTTCATCAGGCGACAGATGAGCTCCTCGTTATAATACTTGTCAAGATACACCTTGCCTGCACCCTTTGATGCGTCAATGAGCTCAAGGTACAGGTCGAGGCAGTCACGCTTCTCGCTCTTTGCGACCTCGCTCACCTTGCGCCCCTCGTAGGCCTTGTACTTGGGCTCGTCGTTTATATAGGCAATGGTGATATCCTTGAAGTCAATGCCAAGCAGCAGGCGGGTAACGTCGATCACCGCTCGCAGCTTCAGACGGTTTATCGGCTTTTTCTTCTCCTGCTCGGTCAAGGCCATATACCACGGCGGGCAGATAACGTTTATGGTGGACGCGCCGTAGGTCATGGAGTAGTTATCGTATGCTATGTCATAGCCCTGAGCGCGGTAATCATAGAATTTTTTAAGCATGGGGTCGATACTCTTCCACGAGGAGGTTCCGACAAAAATAAGGTGCGAATACTCCATGCGGCACTTCGAGCGCTTCATTATCTCAATGACCTCGTCAAGCGCTATCTCGATATGCGGCTTTGAGATGAGCGGATAGCCCAGCGCGATCTTGGAGTTTGCACGGGGATGGACGGTCACGATGCCGTCATACTCTGCTATTGCCGATGCAAAGGCCACCAGCTCCTCCATGTCCGAATACATGCCCGGCTCGTACATGAAGCCGAAGCTTCCGCCGAACGCGCCGTTCTCCATTGCCTCGCGCACATGCTCCAGCATCTTTTCACGTCCCTTAGCGTCCATTTTGCCTGGCTTCAAGCCGCTGACGGCTATGCGCGTCGTGCCGTGGCCGATGAGCGGAACAATGTTTACGAAAAGCCTTCCCTTCGTTTCATCGACAAACTGTCTGAAGCTGCCGGGCTCTCTGGCCTCGAAAAGTCCTGCGCCGACATACTGCTTATACCGGGAGCCGCGCTCTATTCCGAAGCAGGAAAAGCCGCAGTTGCCTGTTACCTGCGTGGTGATGCCCTGACGCAGGAAGGGCGCAAAATACACCTCGGCATTGTCGTAGTCGCAGAAGAAATCGTTATGGGAGTGAGCATCGATAAAGCCCGGAGCTATGCATTTTCCCGTGCAGTCGATGAGCTTATCGGCGTTGACCACGGCATTTGCGCCGACATACGCTATCCTGTCGCCGTCAATGACGACATCTCCCGTAAAGGGCTTTGCTCCCGTGCCGTCATAGATAAGTCCGTTTTTCAGTACAGTTATCATGGCAGTTCTCCTTGAAATTCAAAGTGGTTTTAACATTTTAAATAATTTTATCACCGAGCCGGACATATTACAACAATTTTATCATTATCGAACGCATAATTCGAGCCTGTGCATCACAACTTAAACTTTTTTATTAATATGATTGACAAGAGCATATAATAAGTGATATTATGTTGGCATCGCACAAGACATTGAGCGAAAACTTGACAAAGGAGCAATGTTATGCCAATCATTCATGTAACCGTAACAAAAAAACTGCCGACTGACGTAAAAGCTGATCTCATGGAATACTTTGCAGAGCAGATATGCGCCAACACCTCAACTCTTTCCAAGAACATTTATGTATACATACATGAGATGGATAAGGAAAATGTGCGTAAACTCGCTCCGACTGTTCTTATAGACTGGACGATGATGCCCGACCGCACCGATGAGGTCAAAAAGCCCATCATGGCGGCAATGACCGATAAGCTTGCGCAGGTCTGCGGAGAGGAATACAGACAGGAGATAGTAATTATCTTTAACGATATCCCGCTTGCAAGTGCAATGCTCGGCGGCGAAACGCGTTCCGAGAATCCAACAAAATAAATTTTAAACGGCAGCCGCAAAGTTCGGCTGCCGTTTTTTGCTGTATTCCTTAGCCGAGGCTCTTCGCCCATGCGGCAAGGTCCGCCTTGGAAGTGCTCTTTCTGAAAACCTTGCCGTCAACGAGCTTTGCGCCGCCGCAGCTCGGCTTTAAAACGGAATTGGTCTCGCCCATGCCGCTGCCGCCGGAGGTCGCAAAGGGGATGACGGTCTTGCCGTCAAGCGCGCAGCCCTCGAGGAAGGTGTTTATTATCCTCGGTGCGACGTACCACCAGATCGGGAAGCCGACGTATATCCTGTCATAAGCGCCGACATCCGGCATCTTTGCTATAGCAGGGCGCGAGGCGGGATCGTTCATTTCGATTGTCGAACGTGCCTTCTTGTCCATCCAGTTGAGATCGCCGCGCTTATACGGAACTTCGGGAACTATCTCAAACAGGTCGGCGCCCACTGCTTCGGCGAGCGTCTGTGCCAAAACCTTTGTTGATCCGGTGGGGGAAAAGTATGCTACCAGGCTTTTGCTCATGATTGTCACTCCTTATGAATTATTATATTTATATTGTACATCATAAGTCAAGAAAAATGCTCAGGCCGAAAGACCTGAGCATTTTGAGTTTTAGCTTACTTGTACATCTCGATGAGACGCTGCAGATGCTCGTAACGAGCCTTTGCATTCTCCTCGTTGCGCTCGAACAGGTTCTCTGCACGATCGGGGAACTCGCGGGTCAGACGGTTATAGCGAGCCTCGTTCATGAGGAACTCACGGTAGCCGCCTGCGGGAGCCTTGGAGTCGAGAGTGAACTTGCCGGTCTCTGCCGCGGGATTGTAACGGAAGAGGTTCCAGTAGCCGCACTCGACGGCCTTCTTCATCTCGGACTGGCAGTTGGTCATGCCGCCCTTGATCGAATGCATCTCGCAGGGAGAGTAGGCGATGATGATGGACGGACCGGGGTAAGCTTCCGCTTCCTTGATAGCCTTGAGGGTCTGGATCATGTTTGCACCCATTGCGATCTGTGCAACATAGACATAGCCGTAGGTCATCGCGATCTCAGCCAGGGACTTGGACTTTATCTCCTTGCCTGCTGCCGCGAACTGAGCGACCTGACCGATGTTGGATGCCTTGGATGCCTGACCGCCGGTGTTGGAGTAGACCTCGGTGTTGAATACGAAGATGTTGACATCTTCGCCGGAGGCGAGAACATGGTCAACGCCGCCGAATCCGATATCAAAGGCCCAGCCGTCGCCGCCGAAGATCCAGCAGCTCTTCTTGTTGAGGTAATCCTTTTTTTCGAGCAGCTCTGCGCAAATATCGCAGCCGCAGTCGAGCTTTTCGAGCGCGGCGACGAGTTCGCGGGTGGCGGCCTGGTTTGCGTCGCCGCAGTTATATGTCTCGAGCCACTGCGCTGCCTCGGGAACCTTGTCCGCTATCGCCTCGACCTTAGCCTTGAGGTCATCGCGGATCTTCTTCTGGCCGAGGTAGAGACCGAGGCCATGCTCGGCGTTATCCTCGAACAGGGAGTTTGCCCAGGCAGGGCCTTTGCCTTCCTTGTTAACGGTGTAAGGCGAGGTGGCTGCCGGGCCGCCCCAAATGGAGCTGCATCCGGTGGCGTTGGAGATCATCATATGATCGCCGTAAAGCTGAGTTATGAGACGTGCGTAGCTGGTCTCGGCACAGCCTGCGCAGGAGCCGGAGAACTCGAGGTGAGGCTGCTTAAACTGGCTGAACTTGACGTTGTCGGCCTTGAACATGTCGGGCTTATCGAGAACGTGCTCGACGCAGTAGTCGAATACCTTCTGCTGCTCAAGCTGGCTTTCCATCGGAACCATCTCCAGTGCGTGCGTGCCGCACTGAGTTACGCAGACGCCGCAGCCCATGCAGTCGAGAGGAGAAACAGTCATCGTGAAGCCGTATTTGTTCTTGCCCTTGCCGATCTTGATAGGCAGGATCTTTGCGCTTTCGGGTGCGTTTTTCGCCTCGTTTTCATCCAGCGCGAAGGGGCGCAGCGTGGCGTGGGGGCACACAAAGGCGCAGTTATTACACTGCACGCAGCGGTCTGCGGTCCACTCGGGAACGAAAGCGGAAACACCGCGCTTTTCGTAAGCGGAGGCGCCGAGCTCGAAGGTACCGTCGGCGTGGCTGACGAATGCGGAAACGGGCAGGGAGTCGCCGTCCATCTTGTCGACGGGATCGAGGATGGTCTTGACCATCTCAACGGTCTTCTCGCGGCCGGCGTAGACCTTCTTGTCGGTCTCGTCTTCGGCAGTCTTCCACGACTCGGGAACGTCGACCTTTACAAATGCCGTAGCGCCGGCATCGATGGCCTTGTGGTTCATGTCGACAACGTCCTGACCCTTCTTGAGGTAGGATGCCGTGGCCTTTTCCTTCATGTAGCGGATGGCGTCTTCCTGAGGAATGACCTTTGCCAGCGTGAAGAATGCAGACTGAAGAATGGTGTTGGTGCGTTTGCCCATGCCGATCTCGCGCGCGAGGTCGATGGCGTTTATCATGTAAAGCTGAATGTTGTTGTTTGCGATGTAGCGCTTGGAGGCAGCGTCGAGATGATGCTCAAGCTCAGCAAAATCCCACTGGCAGTTTATGAGGAACACGCCGCCGGGCTTTACATCGCGGACGATGGGGAAGTGCTTTGTTATGTATGCCGGAACATGGCACGCAACAAAGTCTGCCTTGTTGATGTAGTACGGGCTCTTTATCTGCTTGTCGCCGAATCTCAGATGGCTGATGGTGACACCGCCGGTCTTCTTCGAGTCGTACTGGAAGTAGGCCTGAACATTCTTGTCGGTGTGGTCGCCGATGATCTTGATGGAGTTCTTGTTTGCACCGACGGTGCCGTCGCCGCCGAGACCCCAGAACTTACACTCGACAGTGCCCTCGGCAGCGGTGGAGGGAGCGGCAACCTCGGGCAGGGAGAGGTCAGTCACGTCGTCAACGATGCCGATGGTGAACTGGCGCTTCATATCGTCTTTCTTGAGCTCACTGTAAACGGCGAAAACGGATGCGGGAGGAGTGTCCTTCGAGCCGAGACCGTAGCGGCCGCCGATGACCTGAATGTCACGGCCTGCGTTTGCAACGGAGGTGACAACATCGAGGTACAGAGGCTCGCCCTGAGCGCCGGGCTCCTTGGTGCGGTCGAGAACTGCAATCTTCTTGCAGGTGGCGGGTATAGCCTCGAGGAGCTTGTCTGCTCTCCAGGGACGGAACAGCCTTACCTTGACAAGGCCGACCTTCTCGCCCTGAGCGGTGAGGTAGTCGATGACCTCCTCTGCAACGTCGCAGATAGATCCCATGGCGACGATGACGCGGTCAGCGTCGGGAGCACCGTAGTAGTTAAACAGCTTATAGTCGGTGCCGAGCTTCTCGTTTACCTTGCCCATGTATTCCTCGACGATCTCGGGGACAGCGTCGTAGTACTTATTGGAGGCCTCGCGGTTCTGGAAGAAGATATCTCCGTTCTCGTGGGAGCCGCGCATGGTGGGGTGCTGGGGATTGAGAGCTCTGTCGCGGAAGGCCTTTACGGCGTCCATATCGCACATGTCCTTGAGGTCTTCATAGTCCCAAACGGCGACCTTCTGAATCTCGTGGGAGGTACGGAAGCCGTCGAAGAAGTTAAGGAAGGGAACTCTGCCCTTGATGGCTGCAAGGTGAGCAACGGGAGCGAGGTCCATGACCTCCTGAACGTTGCCCTCGCCGAGCATGGCAAAGCCGGTCTGACGGCAGGCCATGATATCCGAATGGTCGCCGAAGATGCTCAGCGTATGTGAAGCGAGCGCGCGGGCTGTGACGTGGAAGACACCGGGGAGCAGCTCGCCTGCTATCTTGTACATGTTGGGGATCATCAGCAGCAGACCCTGGGAAGCGGTGTAGGTGGTGGTGAGCGCACCGGCGTTCAGGGAGCCGTGCACTGCGCCGGCTGCGCCGGACTCAGCCTGCATCTCCTGCACCTTGAC
>CAVGIU010000074.1:0-8057 GCA_963629425.1 Oscillospiraceae bacterium | reverse complement strand
TGCCGACGCACCACGACTTATAATTCTGAAGTCTGGTAAGGTCATAGCCGTAATAGCCCGTATCATTATATATGTAGACTCCCGGCTCATAGCCTGCGGATTTTATCGTCTCGCAAAAAGCGACGGCACAGTCGGTGAGCGTTTCGTTATCCAGTCCGTCGGTGCGGGCATCGTCTCCCGAGATGCGCTCCCAGTCGAAGAACACCGGCAGGTCGAGCTCCCTGTCGCCGAGAAGCTCAAGCACGAACTGCGCCTCGACCTTTGCCTCGTCGACCGTTATCGCCTGCGAGAAGAAATACGCGCCGACGCGAAGTCCCGCGGCCTTTGCGCCCTCGATATTTTTGATAAAATTATCGTCGGTGTACAGCTCGCCGCTGCCGTAATACATGCCTCCGGCGCGAATAACGGCGAAGCGCACGCCGCTGTCATAGACCTGCTGCCAGTCGATATCGCCCTGATATGACGAAACGTCGACGCCGCGGCTGGCCCTATACTCGCGTCCGGTGTAGGTGAGATTTCCGCTCGGATCGGTAATGAACTCCTCCTTATCGAGGTCATTGAGCGCAACGCCCTCCTGCGGAGTTATCCACACATAGCTTTCGCCGTTAAATACCTCGACCATCCCGTAGTACGGGTCGGCCTCCTGCTCGGCACGCTGGCGCGTCTGCACGACGGCGTACGCCGCCAGCAGCAGCACGGCTATGAGGATCACGATATACACAGGCCTTATCCCACCGCGTGCTTTGGTTTTTCTCTTTGTCTTTTTCATACCGTCATTTTATCACGGTACATTTGATGTGTAAAGTTAACATTCTTCTAAGTTCAGCTTAATATTCCTCCAACGATGCCATGAGATTCCTGCCGCCGTAGCAAAGGCTGCTTTTAAGGCGCTCGCGGCCGCGCTTTATGGTACGGCTGACGCTTGATATATGAAGCCCGAGCTCGTCGGCGATATCCTGCATGGGCATCTGCTCAATGTAATACATGCCGATAAGCTGCTTTTGGCGTTTAGTCAGCTGCGAATTTATCGCACGCCGCAGCGCCCCTGCCGTGCCGCCCGTTGCTTCGGACACAAGCTTTATGTACTGGCGCAGCGCCATGTATTCCTCCTGCTTTGCAAACATGTTAAGCTTTCTCTCCTGCATATGTTTTGTCTCCTCATCTATAATAGTTTTCAAGGTAGCGCGAGACGGCGAGCGCATCGCGCATCATGCTTGTAAGTATGGCTATCCGCCGGCGCAGACGAAGCCTGTCGATCTCGCACATGGGCTCCTCGTTAAGCTTTACGTTAAGCTCAGCTATACGCGTTCTGCACAAAAGCGCACTCTCGTTATACTCCTCGGAAAGTTCGATAAGATTCATTCGTATTCTCCCTGAATAAAATAATTAAAATTTATGTTGACAAACATGTTTCGGTTTGCTATTATATTTGAGCCGGTATCGTGCTGGTGTAGCTCAGTTGGTAGAGCAGCTGATTTGTAATCAGCAGGTCGGGGGTTCGAGTCCGTCCACCAGCTCCACCGACAAAATAATTTTATACCGTGTATTTGGGGGATTTCCCGAGTGGCCAAAGGGGACAGACTGTAAATCTGCTGGCAATGCCTTCGGTGGTTCGAATCCACCATCCCCCACCAAAATCAAAAATCCTGTTGGCGCAAGTCAATGGGATTTTTGATTTTGTATTATTCACTCTTCACTATTCATTATTAATTATTCATTTCAGGATTTTTGTAATGAATAGTGAATAATGAAACCGCCGAGACTGAATATTGGCTGAAACTTTTGCAAATGTCCGGATACATAGAGAGCGATCTTGGCGCCTCTCTTCTTTCGGACTGCTCGGAACTCAAGCGCATGCTTATTTCTTCCATCAACACCGCAAAATCAGCGACAAACATTACCCGAGGTGCGCAGCATGAACAATTCACTTGACAGATTTCTCATAGCCCAGGAGCACTCCTACGATACCGCTCTGCGCGAGATATGCTCCGGGCGCAAGCGCAGCCACTGGATGTGGTACATTTTCCCGCAGATAGCCGGGCTCGGCATGAGCCACACCGCGCAGCTCTACTCCATTGCCGACATCAACGAGGCGCAGCAGTACATCGAGCATCCCGTGCTCGGAGAGCGCCTTATTGAGATCTCGCGTGCGCTTCTGACGGTCGATTCGTCCGACGCAGGTGCCGTCATGGGATACCCCGACGATCTCAAGCTGCGCTCGTGCATGACGCTGTTCGCGCAGGTGTCGGACGATCCCGTATTCAATGCCGTTTTGGATAAGTTCTACGGCGGCAGAGCCGATACGCGCACGCTTGAGCTTCTCGGCCTTACATAATGCGCACAAATTAACAGAAAATTTACATGCTATTTTCTCACTATCCGCGAATTGACTTTTGTCCTGTTCGCGGATATGGTTTTATCCGTTGCTTTTTCGGGTCCGGCGTAATATCGGCCCAATTCAAAGACAAAAAGGAGCGCAAAATGGAAAATCTTTAAGCTGAAGGAAAACGGCACGAACGTGCGCACTGAGATAGTCGCCGGTCTGACCGCCTTCATGACCATGGCTTACATCATCGCACTCGACCCCAACCTGCTGACCAATTTTGCGACCGGAACGCCGTTTTCATGGCGACCTGCATAGCGTCCGCTATCGGCATCACCCCGGCTATCGGTCTGATGCTCCTGAACATCGGCTTCGGCTCGAACGCCGGCGTTTACAGCGAAAAGGGCGGTCCGTTCTACGTTCTGTCGAGCCTGTTCCTCCTGAAGTTCTTCGTCATCGTAAAATAAAAACAAATAAGTATTTCAGCTTACCGGCGTCCTCCCAGGGCGCCGGTAATTTTTTATCCTACTGCCGATGAGCCTTGCCCTATCGTAGCGGTCAAGCTCCGAAAACAGAGCATCAAAGCAGTCGGCGCAGACAAGCCCGTCTTCCCACAAGAACATCTCCTCACCGTCCTCGAACATCAAACGGCACTGCCCGCAATACGCGGTGTTTTCATTTGTTTTATTCAAGTGCATCTCTCCTGATAAGATATTTTATGCAATTGCATTATCTGTTTGAGATAGTACGCGCTTTTGCGTAATTTGTCAAGTCTGTTTTTATTCGTTATACAAATGCCGAAGCGCGCACTATGTTAAGATAGTATCAACATTGTCGCTGTTCATGTGCAATTAGAGGGTGCTCAGGGGGTGTCAACGCTCAAACCGCGTCTTTTTTGGTGCAATGTGACGGTTTTTCAGGCTTCATTTTTATAACATCTCACAATTGTATATTTAGGCCGCAAGGAATAAAATTTGAAAAGTGGGGAATGTGTTTCCCCGAGTAATTAGTTTTCAATTTTTCAATAGGAGAGAAAAAAGCAATGATTACAAACGAGTATCTTAAGAGAGTTTATGACTCCGTCGAAAAGCGTGATCCCGACCAGCCCGAGTTCCTTCAGGCAGTCCGCGAAGTATTTGAGAGCCTGCAGCTCGTCGTTGACAAGCACCCCGAGTGGGAGAAGAATGCTATCATCGAGCGTTTCGTAGAGCCCGAGCGCGTTGTCACCTTCCGCGTTCCCTGGGTCGACGACAACGGCAACGTTCAGGTCAACCGCGGCTACCGCGTACAGTTCAACTCCGCTATCGGACCTTACAAGGGCGGTCTGCGCTTCCATCCCTCTGTCAACCTCTCCGTTATAAAGTTCCTCGGCTTCGAGCAGATCCTTAAGAACTCCCTGACCACTCTGCCCATGGGCGGCGGCAAGGGCGGCTCCGACTTTGACCCGAAGGGCAAGTCCGATGCAGAAGTTATGCGTTTCTGCCAGAGCTTCATGACTGAGCTCTATCGTCACATCGGTCAGTTCACCGACACTCCCGCAGGCGACATCGGCGTCGGCGCACGTGAGGTCGGCTACATGTTCGGTCAGTACAAGAAGATCGTCGACCGCTTCGAGGGCGGCGTCATCACCGGTAAGGGCCTGACCTTCGGCGGCTCCCTGGCTCGTACCCAGGCTACCGGCTACGGTCTGTGCTACTACGCAGCAGAAGCACTCAGCCACCTTGCAAACACCTCCTTCGAGGGCAAGAAGGTCATCGTTTCCGGCGCAGGCAACGTTGCTCAGTACGCAGCTGAGAAGTGCACCCAGCTCGGCGGTACCGTTATCGCAATGTGCGACTCCAACGGCTACATCTACGATCCCGACGGCGTTGACCTCAAGAAGGTCATGGACATCAAGCAGAAGCGCCGCGCACGCATCAGCGTTTATGCCGACGAAGTTCCCGGCTCCGAGTACCACGAAGGCCGCAAGGGCATCTGGACCCTCAAGTGCGACATCGCAATGCCTTGCGCATCCCAGAACGAGATGGACGCTGACGACGTACAGCACCTGATCGACAACGGCTGCATGGCAGTATTCGAAGGCGCAAATATGCCTCTGACTCCGGAAGCAATCGAGAAGGTTCTCGGCAACGGCCTGCTCTACAGCCCCGGCAAGGCATCCAACGCCGGCGGCGTTGCTACCTCCGGTCTTGAGATGAGCCAGAACTCCATCCGCATGAGCTGGAGCTTCGAGGAAGTTGACGAGAAGCTCCAGGGCATCATGAAGAACATCTTCAAGGCATGCTACGACGCATCCGTCGAGTGCGGCGAGCCGGGCAACCTCATGCTCGGTGCAAACGTTGCGGGCTTCCTGAAGGTCGCCGACGCAATGATGGCTCAGGGCATTGTCTGATCCATATAAGCTAAGTTAACAAAACGAGCGTACCGTTTGGTACGCTCGTTTTTTCATATTGCCTTGCCGTTTACGGTTACAGTTCCCTCGATGACGATCTCGCCGCTGTTTTTGATGCAGATGCGCGCTGCGGCCGTCTCAAGATTTATATCGCCCGCGGCGTTGACGCTGATATCGGGCAGCGTAAACGACTGCTCTGTTTTTCTTTTCACTTCGGAAAGCCACATACTCACACCTCCAATGTGACTATAGTTCCGGCACTCAGGGAGTCGGCCCAGCAGTGCGATGACAAGACGGTAAACACTCCGTTCAGGCCGAGCTTTGATGCCGTAAGACTCACCCTGTCGCCGGGAAAACAGGCAAACTGCTTTGTAAGCGTGAGCTTCACGCACTTCTTGCCGCGCTGCGATTCGGCTATCTGATATGCCGCCGTGTATCTCACCGCATCCGCGCCGGTGGTCTTCGGCACGGTCATTTCGCGGTGGCATTTGCCGCCCCGGGCGATAAACGCGGCGTTAGAGCTCGTGTAGCTTGCGCCGGTCACTCGATTTCGGACGCTTATGTCCGATATTATGCCGTAGCGCTCATCGCACATGGCGATGCTCGAAACATCCTTTGAGGCGTCGATGCTTATTGTATCGCCAATACGTCCGTTGAGTATGAGCGTTCCGTCCTTTGTGAAATACGGAGTCGTTTCCCATGCGTAGCGGCAGAAGCGCTTCAATGCGCTCCACGCGCTCTCGCCGGTGCGGACGGAAAAGGCGCCCAGCGTGACGCTCGAGCCCGTGATTACGCCGCTTATGCCATAGGGCGAAACGAAATTTCCGACTGCTGCGGCGCTGCTGAGAGCAGCGTATTCCCGAGCTGCAAGCTCATTATCCAGCAAAAGCGCCGCCTTCGAGCGCCCGGAAAGCGTAACAACCGAGCCCTTTTCATCGATGCTTATGCTGTATTCGTCTATAACGCCGCTGAACACGACCGCGCTGTCGTGCGTTGCACGAAAGGCGCACGCCGTTTGCAGCTTTGAAAGCTGACTGCTGTAATATATAAAGCTCACCTCGAACCAGTCACAAGGCTCGCCCATGCCATGGCACACGTCCCACGACAAAAACTCCGGCAGCGGCGTGGATACGCCGTCCTTATCCATGATATATCCCTTCATCGCGTCACCTTATCCTTATAAGCCGGCCGTAGGATATCACGGCGTCGGGGTTTGTTATCTCGGGGTTAAGCTCCATAAGGACTGTCATCGCAACGCCCTTGAGCTGCGATATTTTGCGCAGGGTGTCGTTTTCGCCCGCACTGTAATAGCGCACGCGGCTGATGTCGGAGATCGGATTGCCGTAGTCTGTGTCGTCTATGGCCTCGGACGAGTCCTCAAACGCAGAGCCGACGTATTCCCAGAACTCAAAGCTGTAGCTTATGTAGTCCTCCTTCGGTTCCTGCTTGAGGCTCAGGGAGGCAAAATACGCGCGCATAGTCGGCCACACGGGGTGCACGAGCTTACCGCCTTTATTTTCCTCAAAAAGTGCGGCCAGCCTGCGAAAATTTTCATACGCCTGCGGCCCGACGAATTCGCCCTCGCCGCGTATTATCTTGTTCTGCAGCCCTAAATTCTGCACGACATAGCCGGAAAACGGCAGCTTATAGCTGTGCAGCGTGCGGCGGTATTTGACCTCGAACACCCTGGGGTTATTCGGCCACACGAAATTTCTGTATTGCATTGGTGCAAGCATGCTTTTTCCCTCCTAATACAGCTCAAAGCCGTTATCGTATCTGCGCGCGTCGCGTCGGAAATAGTCGGATAAAAACGACATATCGCGGCGGCGCACGATAAACAGCTGCTGCTCGTCGAAATTAACGCCGTTTTCATCCGGCGTGTACGCGCGGACACCCGTCATTTCACCCTCATTATTCATTTCCGGACACCTCCTGACGATCCAATGCGCGGATCGTTATTTTTTCTCTTTCGGAGCCGTCAGGCTTTTTGATTTTCTTAAACTGTGTGCAGCGGCAGCCGCTGTATATCCTGCCGCCCACCTGAAGCTCAAACTCGCCGATATTTTCAAATCTCACGCCGTCTCCGACGGACGCCTCGCGTTCGAGAACGACGCCGTAGCGCCGATCAAAGGTGAGTATAGCGCTCGGGCATGAATCACCGAAGCCGAGCACGGGATACTCTGAATAATCCTCATATTCCTCGGCCAAGGTCACCGCGCCGAGGGGAACACCGTCGACGCCGACCTTCGCCGAGTTTGAGGAATATGCCTTTATCATGCTCATCTTGCCTCCCCTATGCTGTATTCCGAAAGCGAGCTGCCGAGCTTTTCGCGCACAAGATAGGCGCATACTCTCGCAGCGCAGCTCGAGCGCAGCATGCGGCTGTCGGCATCGTATTTTATCTCTCCGAAGGAAAATTCCGCAACGGACACGCCGTCAGCGCCGTACAGCGCACACCTGACGAGATCGGCAAACTCCGGGCACTTTTCCGCCTCCGCCGCAGGACTGTAAACATCCAGCGCGAGGCTGAGCTCCGCTTTCTCGCCGTACATTTCCCTCACCTGCCCGTCCTCGGTGCAGATACCTATGTAATTTCCGAGCCCGGACGATGTGAGCTTTGCCGACCGAAGCCCCACGCACACGAAGGGCACGGCGGCATCGAGCTCATTTGCATTAAAGGCCGTGACCGCTTTAATATCGGCGCTATTTAGTGCCTCGGCTATCCCGGCCGCTATTGTCTCAAGCATTCGGCGCGTCCCCTTTCAGCTTTAGGATGCACTCATTGTGCGAAAATGCGCCGAATATGCGCACGGGCTCGACGCGAAGAACAATATAGCTCCTGCCCGCAGCGGTAACGCAGTCGCCCTCGGCAATGCCCTCGGTGTCGGTTATGAGCCGGTATTTTGAGTTGTTCGTCACACCCAGCGCGAGATGCGTTTTGTGTATCTGCGCATCGTCGGGGTCAAGGCAGGATATAAAGCCCCTGCCCTCGTTTGAGCCTATGGTGACGGATTCGCCGTAATTGTGCAGCAGTCTGTTCGTCACTGTCATCCCTGCACCCCCATAAATTCAAAGCCGCCGTTATCGATATACGCGCCCAGCAGCGTCTCGGCGCTTTTTCTGAGCGCCGCGGCCGAGGCTCCGCCGAGCTGAACCGAGAGTCTGCCCGCCGTAAATCCGCTCACACCGCCCGAATGCGCGGCACCGAGCTCCATGTACATGGATATCGCCAGCATACCGGCCGCCGTTGTGAACAGCTCGGTCATGTCATCGCTTGAAACGCCGCG
The DNA here is from genome assembly GCA_963629425.1 of Oscillospiraceae bacterium. GTDB lineage: Bacteria > Bacillota > Clostridia > Oscillospirales > Oscillospiraceae > F23-B02. The sequence goes on along the minus strand of CAVGIU010000074.1, from coordinate 55 downwards.
TCTGAGCCTTCCCTCAAGCTCGGCGGCAGCGGCGGCACAGACCGTGCGCAGCATG
>CAVGIU010000073.1:0-8168 GCA_963629425.1 Oscillospiraceae bacterium | reverse complement strand
GGCGTTGAGGACGGAACGATCCCCGTAACGGTGAGCTACAGCAGCGGCGATATCCTGAATAATGCCGAGGAAACGTTCTCTCCGAGTGTGACTGCCGGCGGCATTACAGTCTACAGTATTATCCCCGGCGATATGAACGGCGACGGCAATGTCAACGCCCTTGACCTCATCAGACTCAAGAAATATATCGCGGACGACACAACGGAGGTCGTCGGAAGCGGTGACGTGAACGGCGACGGCAATGTCAACTCCCTTGACCTGATAAGGCTCAAAAAATACATTGCAGGCAGCGATGTCGAGCTTTTCTAAGCCTCAATAAAATTAACGCACCGCAGACATTACGTCTGCGGTGCGATTTTATGCTATGCTTTTATCCGTTAAATGCAATGCCGTCGGTGCTGTCAAGCGGGGCAATGCTGATCCAGGTCTTGCCGACGCTCAGATTAAGGTCGGTGCCGTCCTTGAGCGTGTAATGGAAGTTATCCGCACGGTCAGCGCGGGACCAGTTTATCTCAACATACTTGCCGCCGGTGAAGAAGTAGCCCGTGCCGGAGCCTGTGAGCTCCATGGCCTGACGGCCATAGCTGTCGATGGTCTTGGTCGGGATATTCAGGACGATGACGTTTGCAAGGTCTATCGAGCTGTTGTTGCCGCCGTCTGTGTACTCTGTGCCGCTGATGAAGGCGTTATAGCATTTCTTGTCAGCATCGTACTTGAAATTGGTCTTGTAATAGCCATAGGGCACGGTGAAGTCGGTCGCGGAGCTTTTGCACTGAGAAGCGGCATCGGCCGAGAACTTGAGACCGTAGCTGGTATCGTAGCTATCGGCATGCTTGAGCTCGTAATTGTTACCTGCAAAGGAAGCGAGCTTGCTTCCGTCGGCAAACAGCGTGTGCTCAACGTTCTTGCCCTGGCTCAGACGTGTCTGATCACGGTAGTAGCAGGAAGCCTCGCCGGAGCGTGTGCCGCGGACGCCGTCAATGTTGTCGATGCCGAGGGACTTGATATCCGAATAAGCCTGCTCACTGCCGCCTGCGTGGATGTAGATCGCGTCATAGGCCTGCGCCATGCTTATGTAATAAGGTCTTGCGCTGCGCAGCGAGCCGACGGTAACTCCGTCAACATCGTTGAATACTGCCATCATACGGGTTATGCCGCCCTCGGCGAGCGCTTCATAGATTATCGAAGCCTGCGACAGGCCGACGGCGGGACGAGCATCGGGATGGTTATTTATCATAACACAGTACGGACGCAGATCACTCTTGTCCTCGCTGACCTTTTCGCCCGTTAGTGGATTGATCGGACCGCTTACTACTTCGTTCTGATTTAGGCCGTCGCCGTTGACATCGGGCGCGCTTGGATCCTTCTCATCATCCTTGCTGCAACCTGTGAACAGGCACAGTACCATCAGCATTGAAAGAACGAGCGCCAATATTCTCTTCAAATTGAAACACCTCACATTTTGTAGATTTGCGTAGAAAAATGGCATATTCATTATACTATTTGCCGGCCATATTGTCAAACCGACGGAAATGTGTTAGTATTCGTGAAGGAGATGATAATAATGTACGAACAGATAAGAAACGAGACAGAAAATGCGATAAAAGAGCTCTTGGAAAAGTCGAATCTGAAGCGTGGTTCGATCGTGGTCGTCGGCTGCTCGTCCAGCGAGATACTCGGCGAGCGCATAGGCAAAGGCTCGTCCCCGGAGACGGGAGTTGTTGTCGCGGAGACTATACTCAAGGTGCTCAATGATAACGGCATATACCTTGCCGCGCAGTGCTGCGAGCATCTTAACAGGGCGCTCGTCATCGAGCGCGAGGCCGCGGAGAAATATATGCTCGATGAGGTCTGTGTAAGACCGATGCCCAAGGCCGGCGGCTCGTTCGGAACGGCGGTGTATGACCGCATGAACGATCCCGTTATGGTCGAGCACGTCAAGGCACATGCGGGCATGGATATCGGCTGCACACTTATAGGTATGCACCTGAAGGAGGTCGCGGTTCCTTTGCGCCTGTCCGTTAAGCATATAGGCGATGCGCTTGTAACAGCGGCTTACACAAGGCCGAAGCTCATCGGCGGCGTGAGAGCACATTATCCCGAATAAAATTTTCAAGGCATTGGAGACCCAATGCCTTGTGTTTTTCAGCCCTCGGTTTTGACGCTCAATCCGCATCCGCGCATGGTTTCTGCAAGTCTGCGCTGATGCTTTGGTGATATCTCGGTAAGCGGCAGCCGCAGCTTTCCGCAGTCGATCCCAATCATTCTCATTGCCTCTTTGACCGGGATTGGATTTGTTTCAATAAACAGATCGGAAAACAGCCGCGAATATTTAAAATACAGCTGCTGAGCCTGAAGAAAGTTACCGTCAAGGCAGAGCTCACAAAGCTTTGCGACTGCTGCCGGAATTACGTTTGATGCGACGGATATAACGCCCAGTGCGCCTAGAGCCATCATTGGCACGGTGTTATCGTCGTTTCCGCTCCACACGAACAGATCGTTTCCGCACTCGGCTCTTGTCGCGGCAAAAAGACTGAAATCGCCGGATGCCTCCTTCACGCCGTTGATGTTCGGATGTTTTGACAGCTCAACATAGGTCTCAAGCTTTATGCCGACGCTCGTTCGGGATGGTACGTTGTAGACTATCATCGGAATGTCTACACGGTCGGCAACATATGTGAAATGCTTAACTAAGCCGCTCTGCGTTGCTTTGTTGTAGTAAGGTGTCACCATTAAAACGCCGTCGGCGTCGTACCTGAGTGCGCATTTGGCAAAGCCGAGAGCCTTGACTGTGTCGTTGCTGCCGATGCCGGCGATTATCTTCATGCGTCCGTCATTGTGCCGGCAGGCAAATTCTATGAGCTCTTCGTGCTCGTATCGGCTCATCGTAGCATTTTCGCCGGTTGTTCCGCAGACGACAAGAGCCGCGGTGCCGTTATCATACTGATAGTCGATGAGCTCCGCCATTTTTTCAAAATCAATACCGTTATCATTGAACGGAGTGACTATCGCGGTGCATGAGCCCTTGAATATCGGAGTTTTGAACATAGCGTACCTCCAATCATAATACTTATAAACGTTATGTTTTCAAACAGCGATATATGCCTTGTTGAATTATTCCGAGTTTTGTATTATAATTAAGGCTCAATGCAATTATACATTATTACATTAACGGAGCATATACGCAATGAATAAATCGGATTTTGATTTTTATCTGCCCGAGAGACTTATAGCTCAAACGCCGCTTGAAAAGCGCGATTCCTCGCGCCTTCTGCATCTTGATAAGCGTACCGGTGAAATTGAGCACGGGCATTTCCACGATATAACCAAATACCTGAAGGCAGGCGACTGCCTTGTTATGAACGATTCGCGCGTTCTACCTGCGCGGCTTATAGGCTCGCGTCTGAGCGGCGGCTTGGTTGAGCTTGTCCTGCTGCGCGACCTCGGTGATGGCTGCTGGGAATGCCTGAGCCGGCCGGGCAGAAAGACAAAGCCCGGTACGGAACTCACGTTTGGTGACGGTGAGCTCACGGCAACGGTCATGAGCGTTGCCGACGGCGGAAACAGAATAGTCAAGTTCCACTATGAGGGTGTTTTTCTTGAAAAGCTCGAAAAGCTCGGCAAAATGCCTTTGCCGCCATATATAAAGGAAGAGCTTCAGGATTCCGAGCGCTATCAGACGGTATATTCGCGAGAGCTCGGCAGTGCCGCAGCGCCGACAGCCGGGCTTCATTTCACAAAGGAGCTTCTTAAAGAAATAGAGGAGATGGGCGTAAAAACGTGCTTTGTCACGTTGCATGTCGGCCTCGGAACGTTCAGACCCGTAAAGGCCGAGAAAATCGAGGAGCATGAGATGCACTCGGAGTTTTGCATAGTTCCCAAGGAAACTGCCGATATCATAAACAAAACGAAGAAAAACGGCGGCAGGGTGATTGCCGTCGGAACTACCTCGTGCCGCACGCTTGAAAGCTTTACAAATGAGGACGGAACGATAAAGGAAAGCTCCGGCTGGACAAATATATTTATTTATCCCGGATATAAATTTAAATGCATCGACGCGCTGATAACAAACTTCCATTTGCCGGAGAGTACGCTTATAATGCTCGTTTCGGCTCTTGCCGGACGCGAAAATGTGCTGCATGCGTATTCCGTCGCGGTTGAGCAGGAGTACAGATTTTTCTCATTCGGCGATGCGATGTTCATTGAATAGGGGAGGGGACCATGTATACACTCAAAAAACAGGAGGGCTGCGCTCGCCGCGGTGAGCTCGAAACGCCTCATGGAACAGTTCAAACTCCGGTTTTCATGAATGTGGGTACTGCTGCCGCAATAAAAGGTGCGCTCTCCGCGGCAGATCTTAAGACTATCGGCTGCCAGGTAGAGCTGTCGAATACATATCACTTGCATCTTCGCCCCGGTGATGAACTCATAAGGGATATGGGCGGACTGCATAAATTCATGACATGGGACGGGCCTATACTTACAGACAGCGGCGGATTTCAGATATTCTCGCTGGCAAGTTTGCGCAAGATAAGCGAAGACGGCGTGAAATTTAATTCCCACATCGACGGACGTCATATATTTATGGGACCCGAAGAGAGCATGCGCATTCAGTCAAACCTCGGCTCGGATATTGCCATGGCGTTTGACGAGTGCATAAAGATACCGTCTCCGCGTGAGTATGTTCAAAAGTCCTGTGACCGCACATACCGATGGCTTAAAAGATGCAAGGCGGCACTCTGTGAGTATAATAGCCTTGAGGATGCAGTCAATCCGGGTCAGATGCTGTTCGGCATAAATCAGGGCGCAGTGTTTACCGACATTCGCATCGAGCATATGAAAAAGATAGCCGAGCTCGAACTTCCCGGATATGCTATTGGCGGCCTTGCGGTCGGCGAAACGCATCAGGAGATGTATGATACCATACAGGCCGTGGAGGAGTATATGCCAAAGGACAAGCCCCGCTATCTCATGGGTGTCGGCACTCCGGGAAATATCATAGAAAGCGTTGCGCGCGGCGTCGATTTCTTCGACTGCGTCATGCCGGCGCGAAACGGTCGGCACGGGCACTTATTTACATGGAACGGTATCATCAATATAAAAAACGAAAAGTATATGCGCGATGAACTGCCCATTGACCCCGAGTGTGACTGCCCGGTCTGCAAGCGGTACAGCAAGGCATATATACGACATCTTTTCAAGGCAAACGAAATGCTGGCCATGCGCTTTGCGGTCATGCACAATCTGCATTTTTACAATAAGCTTATGGAAAGAATACGCGAGAGCTTAGAGAACGAAAGTTTTGAACAGTTCCGAGGAAAATATTCAAAATTGTTGGATACGAGAATATAAAATACTTGAAATGCAGAGCATTACTATGTATAATTAACTAAATGCGTAAAGCGAAAAAATTTTTATAATATAAGGAGCACACTATGTTTTTAGCAGCATCAACCAGCGCAGCAGGCGGTTCCGGTTCCATGATCATTATCCTTCTTCTGTTCTTCGTCCTGATGTGGTTCTTCATGATCCGCCCCGAGAAGAAAAAGCAGAAGAAGATCGAAGCAATGCGCAGTGCGCTGAGCGTCGGCGATGAGATCGTTACCATCGGCGGTATCATGGGAACTATCGTTCATGTTACTGAGGATGATATCACCATCGAGACCAGCGAGGACAAGGTTCGCGTTCAGTTTAAGAAGTGGGCTGTCAGCAGCAACGTAAGAGCTGAAGCGGCAGAAGCAAAGGAAAAAGAGAAAAAGTAATTAAGAGTAAAGCTTAATGCTTCATAGCATAAAAATACCTTCGGACAAATATGATGTACAAACATCATGTGCCGGAGGTATTTTTATGTCTGCAAATAAAAACAAAGGGAAGGGCAGAGTGCTGACGGGGACGGTCCTGGCCATAGCTCTGACGGCGGTGCTCTGCGGCATTTATGCTCTGCTCGTCAAAAACGGAAAATGTACAGAGAAATATTCGGATATTGTAATAAGCGCGGCTATAGCGCTGAGCGTACTCATCGCATCCGCTGTGTCGAACATAGGGCGGGGAAGAGGAAGCCTGTATGGCCTGACTCTTGGCCTGATATATGCCGCCGCGCTTGTTTCGGTGCCGCTTTTTGCTTACCCAACTGAGGTGGATTGGCTGAAAATCATCATAATTTTTGCCGTATCGGCCGTCAGCGGCCTGGTAGGCGGAAGTATCCATTTAGGCAAAAGTAACAAAAGCTTTCGCAAAAGCCACAAAAAGCGAGTTTGATATAACAAACTGTATATAGCGTGAAAAGTTGACATAACCGTAATCGATAACCTATATGTAGTGAATATCACCCTCGCTGTGGTCTAAATCTTGCGATTATCGCCTGATGCAATGGGCTTTGCGTTGAACGAGAGTAACGTGGTTTACATAACAAAGTTAACATAATATATCGACATAATTAACAAAATTGAAATTATTTTAAGAAAACGCTTGATTACATTTAAATATTGTATTATATTGTGCTTACGCAGAAATTATGTAAATCCATGAGTTATTCTACACCGATTTATTTTATGTGAGGAAAGCTAATGGATAATATTGATTTGCGCAGAAAAGTTGTCATTTCGCCTGCATTTACTTTAAGTCTTAGGCTGATAACCGCTGCATTCGTACTGGGCACCGTCTCTGCGGCGTTGCTCTGCGGATCGTTTGCGGAAAGTATTATGTCTATCGGAAAGTCGGCTCGGATATCGGCGTGGCTCTGCCTTGCGACTCTGCTGTTTGCTGACGCTGCATGTCTTATAACGCCTGCGTCGAGGGTGATCTGCGTTCTGCTTTCGGCGGCGTTCGGTGGGGTGACGGCTTTCATTTCGTATTTGTATGCGGATGTGAAGCTGCTCACGAGCGAATTTTTCATATTCGCCGCGGTGATTTTTGCATTTACTGTGTCAATTACATATGTTTCTGACCGCGTTTTTGTGCTGTCGCCTAAGCTGCGGACGGTTATTCGCAGCGACCATAAGCTTCGATATGAGCTTAAGGCGTTTAATGCCGTTTCGGGCGCGCTTGTGCTGACGGCCATTATTTCAGCGGCGGTGTTTATTTTGTAGAATAAAAGAAAGGGGGTTGCCGGATGCTTAATTCTGAGTGCCTCGCAGTATTTAATAAGTATCTTGTCGAGGTAAAAAAGAGCTCCCAAAATACCCTCTGCTCTTATATGCGCGATGTTAGGCAGTTTGGAGAATTTATGGAGACTCATACGTCGGAAACCATTGCGACCGCGACAGAAGATGAGCTTGCCGAGTATATTGAGTGGCTTAAAGGCAATGGCAAGTCAGTCGCAACTGTATCGAGAGCGATTGCCTCGCTTAAGTGTATGTACGGCGTACTGTGCGAGGGTGGCTATGTGAGCGAAAATCCTAGCGGAAAGCTCACTCCTGAGAAGAGCCAGCACAAGCTTCCACAGATACTTACAAGTAAGGAGGTCGACCTTCTGCTTGAGCAGCCCTCCTGCACAGATGCTAAGGGTTATCGCGACAGAGCCATGCTCGAGCTCCTTTACGCGACCGGTATAAGGGTAAGTGAGCTTATAGCGCTTAATATAAGCGATGTCAATACCTCCGCCGGTGTTGTTAGGTGTGCCCCTAATACGGATAAAGAGCGCCTTATACCACTTTATTCGACTGCGGTCAAGGCACTTAACGAGTACATTGAGTTTGTCCGACCGCAGATGATAGCTCTGCCGACTGAACAGGCACTGTTTGTTAACGTCAGTGGTGAGCGCATGTCCCGTCAGGGCTTTTGGAAGATCATAAAGTCCTATCAGCAGAAAGCGCACATTGAAAAAACAATAACGCCGCACACTCTGCGCCATTCCTTTGCCGCGCATCTGCTTGAAAACGGCGCCGATCTGCATTCTATCCAGGAAATGCTTGGCCATTCGGATATATCGTCAACTCAGATATATTCTCAGCTGGTGAAAAAACAGCTCAAGGATGTATATAACAAAGCTCATCCGAGAGCTCATAACGGATAAACTGCTGTGCCGATGGCACAGCAGTTTTTCGATTATATGATTATATTCAGTTTTATATTTTAATCCGCTTTCTATCGCGTAGCGCTCAGCGGTACTGCATTTTTGCAGCCGATAACAACATGATACCCTACGAATATAAGTGTACGGTAGATTA
>CAVGIU010000072.1:0-8233 GCA_963629425.1 Oscillospiraceae bacterium | reverse complement strand
GGGCGTCATCGAGTACTGCGAGGACGAGGTCGTCTCCTCCGACTTCATCACTGATCCTCACACCAGTATTTTCGATGCAAAGGCCGGCCTGGCGCTCAACGATAACTTCGTAAAGCTTATGGCATGGTACGATAACGAGTGGGGCTTCAGCTGCAAGATGCTCGATCTCACCCGCCACATCGACAAGGTCCGCAAGGCATAATTAAAAATTAAGATCGATTAGTAAAAGACCTCTTTCTGCTTGACTTGTCAGGCAGAAAGAGGCTTTTTTACGCTCCTATGACCTCATACAGAACTTTTATGAAGAAGATAGCGAGGACAGTTATCATGATTGGCTTTACGGCCTTGCTGCCACCCTTTTTAAAGAAGCTCGAGCCGAGCCAGTTGCCGGCGATGGAGAACAGTCCGGCGACGAGGCCGACGGCGAAAATGACCTTGCCGTTTATGATGAAAACGATGAGCGCGGAGATGTTCGTCGCAAGGTTTATCGACTTGCTGACGCCGTTTGCTTCTGTTACCGGCATGTGCGCGAGGGCCGTCAGCAGCAGGATAAGAAATGTGCCCGTGCCCGGCCCGTAAAAGCCGTCATACGCGCCGATAAAAAACGCTATGGTGCAGCCGAGAAGAGTGGTTTTGAGCTTCGAGTACGGCTCAAACTCTGTGTTGAGCGCCTTGCCCCTCATGACGTATGCGCCGGTGAGCGGCAGGATGACGAGCATGATTATCTTGAATATGTAGTCGTCTATGAGCAGCGCAAGATTTGCGCCGCAGGCAGAACCGGCGAGCGCAAAAGCGACGCAGAATATCGCCTGCTTCCACGGGATAAAGCCGCTTTTAGTGTATCGAACGGTGGTAAGCGTTGTGCCCATGGCGGAGCTTATCTTATTCGTACCGATGGCGAAGTGGACAGGGAAACCCGCAATGAGATACGCCGGAAGTGAGATGAGCCCGCCGCCGCCTGCGACGGCATCGACAAATCCGGCGAGAAAAACGAGCGGGCAGACAATGAGAAACTGAACGATCGAAATATCCATGGTTTACTTCACGGCCTCCCATAACAGCATATTACCTTCGCATTTTACGCTTAGTCTGCCGACGTCCAGCAGATACGCAAGGTACGAGCGCACCGTGCTGCCGACAAGAGCATACTGCTCAAAGCTAAGCTCGAGCGAGTATTCGTCAAACAGGCGTTTGAGTATCGCCTCAAAATTCTGCGGCTCGGCGCATATGGAAATGATGCGCTCTGCTATCTCACGCACGGTATTGATATTATACTGCGCAAGCTCGCGAACATCTTCGCACACCGCGGCGTGGGCGGGCACATAGCAGTTCGCCTCGAGCTCCTTGACCTTTTCAAGCGTGTCCGTATATGCCTGCACGTCGTAGATAAAGCCGATGCAGTATTTTTCAAGTGTCTCGCGGCTCGAAAGGCAGTCGGCGAGGAACACGACGTTATCCGGCGTGCGGAAGCCCACCATATCGAAAAAGTGTCCGGGCAGGGGAATGATCTCAAAGCCATCGGGCAGAGTTTCCGCCGTCAGCTCCCGAGCGTCGGCGCTTTGCGCCATGAGAAACTTGTGCCGCAATGCCTTCGGGGGATAGCCGCCGTATAAAAACGAGGGTTCGAGCAGAGTATGACGCGTAAAATCGCACTCGATGCCCGGAGCGTAGATACTGCATCCGGTCTGTGCCTGAAGATACTTGCAGCCGCCTATGTGATCTGCATTCGAGTGCGTCACGAGTATCGATCGCAGCGTCCAGCCGTTTTTGTCGAGTATCTGCCGCACCTTGCGCCCTGCTTCCTTATCGCTGCCGCTGTCGATGAGATAAACGCCGTTATCCTCGCAGCGATAGATGCCGATTTTGGCAGGACAGTTAACATAATAAGAATTATTTGAAACCTGAATAAGCTCGTACATAGCATCACCTCAATAATGATTTCAAATGATTTTAACAGTTTATCACAAGATCATTTCCGTGGCAATAAAAAGCCTTGCTTAATTATTTAATTATGGTATACTTATTTTCGTTCGCTTTGAACAAGAAATGTTTGAAATCAGGCGATATATTGTTTGTCAATGAAAATGTCGATCTATACAGGCACCTGTCGTTTGCCTCCGTCGGCGGATTTTTCGGTGTGTATGCCATACTGTGCCGCAGCGGCCTCCTTGCCAGTGCTCAGACAATGAACCTGCTGGAGCTGACTATAAGCGCCCTGCGCGGCGACGGGATAGCTGTGCTGCTGCATATCGGAGCACTGGTGATATACGTCGCGGGCACGATGATGACCGTGCTGCTGCCGCACTTTTTCGGGATAGATATGCGCCGTGCCGCACCTGTCATCGACGCGCTTGCCTGCGTCGCACTGTGCTTTATCCCGGCCGATGCGAATGTCATTCTCGCACTTTACCCGATATTCTTTGCGATGAGTGTGCAGTGGAGCACATTCTCCGGCGCGAAGGGCTTTGTCAGCTCGACCATATTCTCCACCAACAACACAAAGCAGGCCTCGCTTGCCTTTGCGCATTACATAACCGATGGCGACAGAGTGCATTTTAAAAAGGTGAAGTTTTACGTCTTCACGCTGCTTGCCTTCCACTTCGGCGCGGCGATAGGCTTCTTTGCCGTGAAGCTCATGGGCGTTCAGGGTGCTTGGGTCAATATAATCCTTGCCGCCGCGGCCTACTCCATGGTTGTGTGCGAGGATCGCTACCTCCGCCTCTCAGAGGACGAGAATAAGGAAAAAGAGATCGCGTAAACACGTAAAGATGAAAAAAGCTCCCCGGTAGGGGGAGCTTTTTTGCATATATCTCAAATTATCAGCCCGTATTTATCGCAAAGGGGCAGCAGCTTCTCATCGGAAAGTGCGCCTTCATACAGAGCTCTGCCCTGATAGATGCGCAGCGCCGATTCGAGAACGTCCGCATCGTCGCAGACTATGCACAGGGGCTTATTTATCATGTACTGGCAGTCGGCGAAGGTATCGATATCCTCCCAGCCGGAGAGCCTGACAGCGACCATGACATCGTCAGAATCGAGCGCATCCGCGAGGGTGTCCTCAAACTCATTCGTTATGCTGAGCACCTTGCCGTGCTTTGCGTCGGTGGGGAGAAACATGGGCTCTTTTTCGGTTGAGGCAGGGAGCATATCGCTGTGCTCCGGCGCGGGGCGGGCGAATTTTGCGCCCTTGAGCGCACTGCTGAGCGCTGCAATGTGCTCGTTTGTCGTGCCGCAGCAGCCGCCGAATATTGCTACTCCGGCGTCGAGCATTGGCTGCACGAAGGCTGTGAATTCGTCCGGCGGACAATTATATACAGTTTTTCCGTCAACTATCTGAGGCATACCCGCGTTGGGCTTCGCTATGAGTGGAATGCGCGCAAATTTGCGCAGGCGCTTAAGCTGCGTGAGCATCTGTTCAGGACCGGTAGAACAGTTGAGACCGAAGGCGCTGATGCCCATGCCCTGCAAAACGACGAGCGCCGCCGTTACGTCCGTGCCCGAGAGACTGCGGCCGGATTCGTCGCAGGTGAATGTCACAAATATGGGCTTTTCGCTCACGCTGCGCACTGCCAGCACGGCCGCACGCGCGTCTGAAAGTGTCATCATCGTCTCAATGACGAACAGGTCAACTCCGGCATTCTCGAGCCCCGCCGCCTGCTCTGTATATATGTCAACAAGCTCCTCAAACGAGGCCTCACCGAGCGGACTGAGGAACATGCCGGTGGGGGAGATATCGCCCGCTACCCACGCCTTGCCGCCGGCTGCTTTTTTTGAAAGCTCCGCAAGACGGAGATTATACTCCTCGGTTTTGTTGAAAATGCCGTGCTCTTCAAGCTTACGCCTGTTTGCGCCGAAGCTCGGTGAGTATAAAACATTGCTGCCTGCCTCAACATAGCCTTTTTGGATATTGATTATACTGTCGGGATTTTCGAGCACCCACTGCTCTGCGCTCACGTCACCAAAGTAGCCGCGCTTTTGCAGCTCTGTGCCCGTCGCGCCGTCAAGAATAAGCGGAAAACGCATCTGCATATCAATGACCTCCGTAGTTTAAAATGCAATGCTTTCGGTAAACGCCGCGGCAAAGTCCGCGCGGCCTGAAAGCTCAATGTAATCGCAGCTTTGCGCGATCTTTCGCACGCAGCCGATTTTTTCAGTGTCAAGCGCCAACATGGACGCTCCGGCAAGCGCCGTGTTTCCGGGATTGTGGAGCTTATTCGGTAAAATACCCGGCAGCATGCCGATCTTCACCGCGCTTTTGGGATCAAGATAGCTCCCGAAGCCGCCGGCGAGATATACGCCGTCGAGCTTGTCGGCAGTTATGCCCTCGGCAGCCAGCAGCACCCTTATCCCGGCCGCAACAGCTGCCTTTGCAAGCTGAAGATTGCGCACGTCCTGCGCTGTGAGATATACCTCGCGTGTTAAGTGGAAAATGCCGTTCCCATCAGCGTCGCGCGTTAAATACCGGCGCATTTGCTCCGGTGCGTCGTCCGGGGGAAGAAGTCTGCCGCCCTCGTCGATGCCGCCGAGCTCGAGCAGCGCAGCTATGAGGTCGATAAGTCCCGAACCGCACAGACCGCGCGGGGCGTTGCTGCCGATGACATCATACAAGAATCCGCCGTTGTAGCGAACATGGCTGACCGCTCCGTTTATGGCGGCCATGCCGCAGCTTATTCCCGCGCCCTCAAATGCCGGACCCGAGGCAACGGCGCAGCAGCAAAATCCGTCCTTTCCGCCGAGCGCCATCTCGCCGTTCGTGCCGATATCGAGAAACAGATATCGCCCGTCCTTTTCGCTGAGCCCCGATGCCAGAAGTCCGGCGGTGATATCGCCGCCGACGTAGCCGGCAACGCAGGGAGCGTAGTACAGCGGTGCACCGAGGAGCGTATTGCCAAGCCCACCGCCAAACAGCGTATACGGCTCAAACGGGGCGACGGCTATGCTCTGTACGGGGAAATTTGCGAATATGTGCTGCATGACGGTGTTTCCGACCAGAACGCTGTGCCGCAGTTCGCTTTTGCCCTTTCCGCAGTGAGCGAGCGCCGAGCTTATCATATTCTCGACCTGGGCATGTATGATGTGCGACAGCTCGTCTAAGCCGTCGGGGGCATCCATCGTATGTCGTATGCGGCTTATAACGTCGCCGCCATAGGTCGCCTGCGTGTTCCACTCGCTCGAGGTAGCTATCTCGCGGCCCAAACTGAGATCGTAAAGCCGCACGGCTACAGTCGTCGTTCCGAGGTCAACAGCGGCGGCGCAGCCGGTAAGGCCGCCCTTTACATGAGCAATCACGGGCGTTTCCGTGAGTATTCTGCCACCCGAATTCTCGGGCAGCACGACCTCATCGCCGTCGATCACGGCGGCGCGGCAGGCAAGGCGTGAAACACCGTTTATCATGACCCGGCATTTGCCGCATTTCCCTCTGCCTCCGCAGGCTGCCGGGAGGGTGAAACCACCGCGCCGCAGCGCCGAAAGCAGAGTTTCGCCGTCTTCGGCTTCAAGCTCAAAACTTTTGCCGCCGAGCAGCACTCGAACGCTTGACACGGACATCACCCCTTAATATAATATGATATATTACATATAATTTTTAGCAGTAAGTTCATGCTTTGTCAAGAGGCTGAGAGCATATGACGGATATTCTTACTTTGGCGAAGGAAAACGGCTTTACGCACATCGGATTTGCCGATATGTCGGCGCTCACGCCGCTGGAGGCTGTGCGCGAGATGTGCTCCTCCGGCAGATGCGGAAAATGGAACACAAACTGGGCTTGCCCGCCGGCCTGCGGCAGCATCGAGTACGCAAGGCGGCGCGTCGCGCAGTATAATAAGTGCCTGCTCGTGCAGACTACGGGAGAGCTCACGGACGAGTTTGACTATGATGGGATGCAGAAAACCGCCGAGGAGCACAAAAAGCGCTTTTTAAGCTTTGCCCGCCAGGCGCGCATGCTGCATCCCGGCTGCCTTCCGCTGACAGCCGGATGCTGCACGATATGCGCAAAATGCACCTATCCCGATAAGCCCTGCCGCTACCCGTCAAAAAAGCTTTCGTCGATGGAGGCCTACGGCCTTTTCGTAAGCGATATTTGTGCCCGTTCGGGGCTTGGATATAACTACGGACCGCGCACGATGACCTACACATCGTGCCTGCTGTATTCTGAGGAGTGAAATGCCATGCAGACCGCAAAAGAGATTTTTTTGGAGATGCTCAAGCCGGATGCTCAGCCGGAGCGTCAGCTCAAGCAGTATGAGGCGCTGCACATGTGCCTTTATGACCCGATAAACACATATCTCAGGGGCAACCGCAAGCGCGGCACCGTGAGCGTCGACCGCTGGGGCACGACCATAAGCTTCCCCGAGGATGCTCCCGGTGCGATGCCTTTAAACCATGGTGAGCTTGCCGTGTGCCGGGATATAACGCGCTGGCGCGAAACTGTGCACGCTCCGGATATCGAGGGCAGCTGCACCGAGGGCTGGGAGGAATGCCGAAAAAAAGCGCGCGAGGCAGCCGGAAATGAGCAGCTTGTAGCTGCCTTTATGGGTACAGGCATATTCGAGCAATGCCACTTCCTCATGGGCTTTGAGCCCACGCTTACCAATCTCTACGAGCATCCCGATGAGATGCACGAGCTTATAGAGTATATTACCGAGTACCGCCTGCGCTACGTGAAAATGCTCATTGACAATCTTCAGCCTGACGTCATTTTTTCGCATGACGACTGGGGTACGCGTGATTCGCTGTTCATGAAGCCGGATATGTGGCGCGAGTTTTTCAAGGAGCCCTACCGACGTTTTTACGGCTATATCCGTTCGCGCGGCTGCATAGCCGTTCACCACGCTGACTCATATCTTGTCCCGATAGTCGACGATATGGCCGAGATCGGCATTCAGGTTTGGCAGGGAACTCTGCCGGAGAACGATATTCCCGCTCTTCAGCGCCACCTCAAGGGCAAGCTCGTCCTCATGGGCGGCATGGGCGCCGCGATAGACAGGGGCGATGCAAGCGGTGAGGAGATACTAGACTATGCGCGCAGAAGGCTCAAAGAATGCTGCCCCGGCGGCTATTTCATACCGTCTATCACCTATGGCGTTCCGGGCACTGTATATCCTCATGTCGATCAGTATATAAACCGGGCAATAGATGAGTATAACGCGCAGCTCCATGTGCCGACCTTTGACCTGCCGCCGATCCCGCGCCGCGTACTCGCGGAAAAAACAGCGGCAGAGGAGACAAAGCTGCCCGTTTCCGAAGAACCTGTGGGCGACAGCGTGCTCGAACGCATAAGCGCCGCACTCTGCCGCGGCCAGCAGAAAAAGCTGCTCAATTTGTGCCGGGAGGCGCTCGATGAGGGCATTTCGGCGCAGGAGATACTCTCCGGCGGGCTTGTAAAAGGCATGAACAAGCTCGGAGACGATTTTTCGGCAAACCGAGTTTTCGTTCCCGAAATGCTGATAGCCGCGCGCTGCATGTCGGCAGCCACTGCGCTTTTGAAGCCGCACATGGTAGGTGAGGGGGGACAGAATGCCGCTGTCGGCAGCGCAGTTATCGGCACCGTGCGCGGAGATATGCACGATATCGGCAAAAACCTCGTTAAGATCATGATGGAGGGCAGCGGTATCGAGGTCTATGATCTCGGAACTGATGTCTCGGCAGAGCAGTTTATAGAGACCGCCGTCGAGCATGACTGCGAGATTATCGCGTGCTCTGCGCTGCTTACAACGACAATGAATGAAATGCGCAGAGTCGTTGCGCTTGCCGAGGAAAAGGGCATACGCGATAAGGTCCGGATATTTGTCGGCGGTGCGCCCATAAGCCAAAGCTTTTGTGATGAGATCGGCGCGGATGTGTACACCGAAGATGCCGGCGCGGCTGCACGCGCGGCGGTAGAGATACTCAGATCATGTCAATAAATTCGGGGGCAGTCTTATGACTGCCCCCTTAAATTTTGCTGTTTTGTAAGAATTACGACGGCTTTTGCACCGTGGGAGCTTATTTTGTCGGCTCCATCCGGAACGGCTTCACGCCTCTGTCTCCGAAAGCGCCTGCTGTGCCGCACTGAGCTTTTGGCGTATGCCCTCGACCTTCTCATACTGCATCTGAAAACTGCGCATGAGATTATACTCGTTCTCGTTTGCAGCGTCCTGTAGCTTCGCCTGCGCAAGCTTCAGCTCATTCTGCCGCTTTAGCTCGTTTAGCGTCTCCGGCTCGCGGGAGTAGCTTACGTTGCCGCTATTTTTTG
>CAVGIU010000071.1:0-8241 GCA_963629425.1 Oscillospiraceae bacterium | reverse complement strand
CCTCATGAACTGGTTCGCCGAAAACGGTCTTTAATCTGATAAATCAGCCCAATTGATTATTTAAGCGCCCGACGAAAGTCGGGCGCTTTTTGCGTTCACAGCAGCTGCGTTCCGGCAAGCTGCTTATTTTTATATTCGGGTCTGCCGGTGACCTCGCTTATGATCTCGATCTCCGGCGGGGCAGTGCGCTCGGGCTTGTCCGAATAGAGGAACATGACGGCGCGCTCGGCCGAGAACGGGTAAACGTCGATCTCAAAGCGGCAGCTGTCGTAAACAAAGCGGTACTTCGTTTTGCTCACGCTTTGCAGCGCGGGGTCGGCCTCGAGCATATAGCGGCCGTACTCCTTCTCGGTGATGCGCTTTTCCGTGACCCACCTTGTTCCGTCGGTGCGGAAGTGTTTCTCGGTGTAAAAATACAGCGCCTCTTCCCCGTTCTTCTGCCGCCTTATTCGGCGCTCGATGTTGGGATTGGTCACGGCAAGGTAGGTCTGCACCATGTCGATGCCGTTGGCGCGGTAGCGGGAGCGCAGCAGCTCGATATCCGGCATGGCGACAAGGTACTTGCGCTTTTTGCGCATCGGTACGGGCTCGCCGATGGCGCGGTATATCTCCCGTATCGCGCGGTTGAGCTTGTCCTTGAAATTGACGGAGTTGTCAATAATGCGCAGATCGGGGTAGGCGCTCCACGCGCACAGGGTGCGGTCGTCGATCTCGCGCGCGTATTCAACGGACTCGCTGCGGGCGGTGTTGCCGAGGTTATACGCAAACTCCGCGCCCTTTGCACTGGTGACGAGGTAAATGACCGCATCGTAGCCGGCGAGCACCTCGCTCTCCGTTTTTCCGCCGACGCGCATGAGCGTTTCGGCAAACTCCTCGTCGGAGATGTATGCCTTATCGTCCAGAAGCGCGCGGTCGTACACGATGAGCACCTTCTCCTCCGGCACGACCTCCGCCGCCGCGAGCGCGAGCTTTTCCTTGTGTATCTGGTCGGCGATGACAAAGTCCTGAAACTTGAGCATTGACATGCAAACGCCGAAGGGATTTATGCCGAAGCCCGAGATGAGCTCCGTCGCCGTTTCGGGGATGGTTATAACGCGCCAGCCGTCGTCCTGCTTAAACTCCTTGAGAATGCGGCTTATGAGCGTCGTTTTGCCGGAGGCCGGGCCGCCGGTCAGCACGATGCGGTATATCTTCTTGCTCATTTTCATTTCTCCTCGCCAAAAAGGAAGCCGGAAAGCTCGGCGACCGTTTTGAAGTATTTATCGCAGTTTGCCCGCATGAAGCTCTCTATCTCCGGAATGTCGTAGGCCCAGCCGGCGGCGGCAAAGGTGACGCCGCAGCTTTTGGCCATGTCGTAGCCGGGCTTGAGATCGTCGAGCATCAGAAGCTTCTCCCGTGCAAAGCCGCCTCGCCGCATGATCTCCTCAAGCGGATAGGGATTGGGCTTGCGCTCGTGCGCGGGGCTTTCCCAGCCGAACACCATGTCCGGCTCGGGCAGGCCGTTTTCGCGGTAATCGCGCAGGATATTTTCCGTGTACGAGTGCGAGACAACGCACAGCGTGCCTCCCTCGCGCTTATGCCGCCAAAGCAGCTCGCGCATGCCGTCGTAGGCGCGCGGAACGTGGCGCTTGACGTAATCGTTCCAATAGCGCTGCTCGCGCTCCATCTCGGTCTGACTCATACCTATAATGTCGCGAAACAGCGCGACGACGCCGGGATCGAAGTTATCCTTTATGTACTCGTCAAGCGTATAGTGCACCTCCGGGTGGTATATGCCGGTGTACTCGACGAAGCAGGGGTAGTGGACCGTGGCGGTGCTGTTGACGACCGTGTCGTCATGGTCGACCACCAGACAGGGGTATTTCATAGCTCTCCTCCATGGGGGCAGGTTTCACCCTTATTATACCGTCTTTCCCCTCTCCCCGCAATCTTTTTTAGAGGCGCTTTGACGCAGTTGCGGATACGCATATTGCGGCAGCCCGGTGTCGGGGTTTCCGACGAAACCGTGAAGCTGCCGCGCCCCACGAGTGCGCTGCACCTTTGTAGGGAACGGGCTTGCCCGTTCCGTCAGTAACGGTTTTAGTCGGAAGCGAAAATCCAGTATAAGCGTAAAAAGAGAGTGCAGATTTAAGTCTGCACTCTCTTTTTTGCACTAAATCAGAACTTGCGCAGGAGCGCCAATGGGTCGCGGCAGTTTCGTGGTTTTGTCAGCGCCCTCGACACCGGGCAAGTGAAAAAACGTATCGGTACAATGTCCGTGCGCCTCTGAAAAAGCGCCGCTAAAAATATTGACCGCAATGCCGGCAAGGTGTAAAATATGTTATATGAATACTACTCACCGGAGGTGTTAAAATGAAAATACAGGTAAACGCCGCAAAGCTTGCCGCATTTGCCGGAGCTGCCGCCGTCGGCGGATTCATATACCTCATCGCTCCGGGCAGTATCCGCAAAAAGCAGAGATCGCCTTTCCAAAACCGCAACTTTGCCCACCGCGGACTGCACAAACGTGATAAATCGGTGCCGGAAAACTCGCTGGCCGCATTCGAGCGCGCCGCGTCCTACGGCTACGGCATAGAGCTCGACGTCCAGCTTTCAAAGGACGGTCAGGTCGTCGTCTTCCATGACGACACATTAAACCGTGTCTGCGGCGTGGACGCACGCGTCGACTCCAAAACGCTCGAGGAGCTCAAGCAGCTGCGCCTTTGCGGAACCGATGAGACCATACCTCTGTTTTCCGAGGTGCTCAAGACCGTTCGCGGCCGTGGTGCACTCATCGTCGAGCTCAAAAACGGCAAGCGCAACAAGGAGCTGTGCGAAAAGACCTACGCCCTGCTGCGCCGCTACACCGGCGACTACTGCATCGAGAGCTTCAACCCCTTCATCGTGCGCTGGTTCAGACGCAACGCACCGGAGGTCGTGCGCGGCCAGCTGGCAAATCCGCCGAAGGACTATAACGGCGAGGTAAACCCCGTGACCGGCTTCATTCTCGGCAATGTTCTGCTCAACTTCCTCGCGCGTCCGCAGTTTATCGCCTATAAGATCGCGCCCAAACCCTTCCCCGTGAAGCTCTGCGAGGCGCTCGGCGCAATGAAGGTCTGCTGGACGAGCCATGAGTGGGCCAATGAAAAAGGCAATGACACCGTCATTTTTGAGTTCTACAAGCCTAAACTCAAGTTTTCGAAGCGGCGGTGAAACCGCTGCGAGCAAACAGCTGATTGAAAAAGAGAGTGCGAACTTTCGTTCGCACTCTCTTTTGGCTTACACCTCATCCGTCAGCTACGCTGACACCTTCCCCTCAAGGGGAAGGCAGTATGCAGGCTTGCCTGCAAGTGAATAGTGAACAGGAACGGTGTGCGCGCCGAAAAAATTACTTCGCTCATATGTAAAGCGGCAATTTTCCGGTTTTGTCGGCATTTTCGATACCGGGCAACCGCAATCACCGTATAGGTACAGCCTCAATGCGCCTCTAATAAAAGGTGGCGACGGCCTGCTCGGGAACGTCGCAGGGGGAGTCCCCGATGAAGGTGAGCACGGGGCCCTTCTTGCCGTAGGCGCGGCTGAACTTGAAGTTTATGCGCGCGGTAAGCACATGCCACGAGTCGCCGACGATGCTGTCGGAGTTCTCCCACTGGCATATAAGCCCGGCAAACTGGATATCCTCGGCACAGCAGGTCATGACATGGCGGCCGACGATGAAGCTTCCGGCCGGAACCTTTTTGCGCTTTAAATAGCGGCATTTGAACTTAACGACCTTGTTTTCGTACTTTTTCGGTTCCTCGGACATGTCGCGGTACCAGACGGCGTAGTCGTCGTCGCCGATCTCGACGACGGGCGCATCAAGGTCAAACGGCAGGGGATCCTCGATCTCGTCGTACTTGACCGTACCGTCAATGTACTCATAGGCGATGTCGCTTCGGCGCGAGGCCGCGCGGACGAGCTTATGCAGCTCCATCTGGTCGATGGAGTCGTTATAGCGGTTAAAAACGGTCAGCTCCGCGCTCTTGAGCTTATCGTAGACGAGGTTACGCATGTTGGCGTTGTAGCTGAGTATGCTGCGTGCGTCGGCGAAGAAAAACTCCTGATAGACCATCCACATCTCAGGTAGCGCCTGATACAGATCGTCGAGCATCCACATGCCGTTATATTCGATGACGCATCTTTCACACTTGTACTGATCGAGCCACTTGCGGAAAGCATCGCGCGTGAGCTCTTCGGGCTCTTCGACCGTCACCATGAACACGTTGGGCGCGGAGAATTTATCGGGAGCGTATTCCTCCTCGCCCTCCTCGCAGACGACCAGCAGCGTGCGCTCGCCGCTGTTGAAGCGCTTATCCTCAAGCGTTTCCTGGATAAACTTCGTTTTTCCGCTCTCGAGAAAGCCCGTGAACAGGAAAACGGGGACTTCTTTCACATTACTCAATGCCGAACAACTCCTTAATAGCCTGCTCGTTTATCTTTGAGCCGATGACGCACACGCGGCCGGTGACGGCAGGTTCGCCGCGGCGAACGTCCGCCTCGCCGGGTACGTAGTCGAAATAGATCCACTTACCGTCGGATGCGTCGACAAAGCCCTTCGCGCGCAGGATCGTGCCGTAGCTTGCGTCCTCGTCGAACTCATTGAGAGCCTTTTTGACCTCGGCCTCGGTGAACTTCTTCGGAGTCTCAACGCCCCAGGAGGTGAACACCTCGTCGGCGTGGTGATGGCCGTGATCGTGGCCGCAGCCGCAGGAGCAGCTCTCACCGTGCTCGTGATCGTGGTCGTGATGATGTTCGTGGTCATGGTCATGATGGTGCTCATGCTCATGATCATGGCGATGCTCGGAGTGGTCATGATGCTCCATCTCCTGCATGGTGGTCGACAGGGAATCAATGCGCTCCATTACGTCGACTATCTGCTTGCCGTCGAGCTCGTCCCATGGCGTGGTTATGACGGTCGCGTTGGGATTGAGCTGGCTGAGCATCGCGGTCGCGGTGACGACCTTGCCGTCGGATGCGGAATCGGTACGGCTGAGGACGATAACGTCGGCGTTGTGCACCTGATCGTTGAAAAATTCGCCGAAGTTGCGGATATACATGCGGCAGCGGCCGGCATCGACGACGGTGACCTTTGCACCGATCTCGCAGTCGGGCACGCTTGCGACGGCCTTTGCAACATCGGAGAGCTTACCCACGCCCGAGGGCTCGATAAGGATGCGGTCGGGGTGATACTGCTCAATGACCTTCTGCAGCGCGGCGGTGAAGTCGCCGACGAGGGTGCAGCAGATGCAGCCGGAGGTCATCTCGGTGATCTCGACGCCCGCGTCGCGCAGGAAGCCGCCGTCAACGGCGATCTCGCCGAACTCGTTCTCGATGAGTACGAGCTTTTCGTTTTTATAGCCCTCCGCGATAAGCTTGCGGATGAGCGTGGTCTTGCCTGCTCCGAGAAAACCGGAGAAAATGTCTATTTTAGTCAAGGTTATTACCTCCTTATTAATGTACATGTTCAAAATAATATTATAACACAACTATGCAAATTTGCAAACTTGTGTTGCGGCTGCGATTCATATATAATGAAAAGGCAATGCCGAGTTTTAAAAATATATCGTTTTCGAGGAGGAACTGCAGAAATGAAAGTGAGTCCGTTTACCTGCCGAAGAGGGGAACTCAAGATCAGAGGTACGCAGATTATACAGGACAAGGCCGAGCGCCGGCCGATATTCATCGTGAGCCACGAGTTCATGGCAAACAGGCTGTTTTCGCTGACATACGCGAAAGCCGCGGCGAAGCTCGGCTACGCGGCCTTCTGCTATGATTTCTGCGGCGGCGGGATAGTCTCCGCCTCCGGCGGCAAAACGACCGACATGTCCGTCCTGACGGAGGTCGAGGACCTGAAGGCAGTCATCGCCTACACCGAATCGCTGCCGTATACGGACGAAGATCGCATCGTTCTGATGGGCTGCTCGCAAGGCGGCTTTGTTTCCGCGCTGACCGCCGCCGAGCTGCAAACCGAGATAAGGGCGCTTATCCTGCAATACCCGGCGCTGTCGATACCCGACGATGCGCGGAAAGGGCACATGATAAAGGCACGCTTTGACCCCGAAAACATCCCGGAGCGGCTGAACTGCTCGGTAATGCGGCTCGGAAGGCGCTACGTAACGGACGTGATCGGCCTCGATGCATTTGAGAAAATAAGCGCGTACAGGGGAAAGGTCCTGCTGCTCCACGGCGACGAAGACCGGCTGGTCGATATCGCCTGCTCACGCCGCGCGCTTTCGGCTTACTGCAAGACCGGCGCGGATGCGCGCATGGAAGTCATCCACGGAGCGGGGCATATTTTCCTCCGCCCGGAGCATATAAGACAGGCCAAGCGGCATATCGCCGCGTTTTTGGCAGAGCTGTGAGAGAGCTTTTGACGAACGCGGGCTTTTGACGCTTGCGCCGGAAATAAAATATATCTATAATAAATCATATACTTATAAGTGCAGAAGAGAGATAGAGAGAAATGAAAAAACTTCGCATAACGGCGCTTGCTCTGTGCCTGAGCATTGTGCTGAGCCTTGCGGCTCCCTGCGCACTTGCCGAGGGCGAGGGCGCACCGAAGCTCAGCTCGGCGCAGAGCGCCCTGATCGGCGACCTGACAAGCGGCAGGATACTTTACAATGTTGACGCCTACTCGCGCCGCTATCCGGCAAGCCTTACGAAGATCATGACACTGCTGCTGGCAGTCGAGGCCGTCGAAGCGGGCACGGTGTCGCTCGACGATATGGTAACGGCATCCGCCGAATGCAAGACCGGACTCGGCAATGACAGCTCGAGTGCGCACATCGACCGGGGCGAGACGATGAGCATGAAGGATCTTCTCTATTGCGCGGCGCTCGCTTCGGCAAACGAGGCGTGCAACATCATCGCCGAGCACGTCGCCGGTTCGATAAGTACCTTTGTCGAGCGCATGAACGCCCGCGCTGCCGAGCTCGGGTGCAACGGCACGCATTTTGTAAACACCCACGGCATGCCGAGCAGCGAGCATTACACCACGGCGCACGACTTGTTCCTCATTGCCTGTGAGGGCATGCGCCATGCGCTTTTCGCGCAGATCGTCGGCACCCGCGAATACACGACGAGCGCGACCAACGTCAGCTCGCCGCGCTCTCTCGAGAGCTCGAACGCGCTTATAAACAGCGACTCGGTCTATTCGGATAAGTACGTCTACCCCGGCGCGGTAGGCATAAAAACGGGCTACACCGAAAAGGCCGGCTACTGCCTGGTGAGCGCCGTGCAGCGGGAGAATATGGCCGTCATCGCCGTTGTTCTCGGCGCAGACGGCGGCTCCGACAGCTATGATAATTTTGCCGACACCGTGACGCTGCTGGACTGGTGCTTTGAAAATTATTCTTACCGCAGCATCGTCGAAAAAGGCTGCGCCGCCGCGCGGCAGCCGCTGTCGGTCGACGGAAAAAGCGGCTGCGTGACGCTCGTCTGTGCGCAGGAGATAAAGGCGCTCGCGGCCAATGATCTTGATGTGTCGGCGCTTGAAAAGACCGTCACACTCAATGCCGAGACGCTCGACGCCATTCCCGCCGAGGGAACCGAACTCGGTACGGTGAGCTTTTCCGACCCCGACAACGGTACGGTTTACGGCACGGTCGCACTCGTCGCCGCGGGCGACGCGCAGTTTGACGAGCCCGAGCCGCAGCAGACCGCCCCGCAGGGGCTCAGCCACGAGCAGAAGCTTGCAACCGTCATCGTCTGCGCGGTCGCGGTGTTCCTGCTGCTCGTGTTCATCCTGTTGCTTGTCAGGCGGAATAGAAGAAATAGCCGATAACTATATGTGTGCGCGTTGCGCACGGATTTTACTACACCTCATCCGTCGGCTTGCGCCGACACCTTCCCCTCAAAGGGGAAGGCATTTTTCGGAGGCGCACCGACTCTGCTGCGAATACATTTTGGGGTGCCCGGTATCGAGGGCAGGGTGGAAAACAGGGTGTCTCACAACCCGTGAAATTGTGCCGATTTGGTGCAAAATCCTTGCCTTCCCCTTGAGGGGAAGGTGCCGCCATCGGCGGCGGATGAGGTGTGATCTGATCCGTTTGCCGCAGGCAAACACATTGGGCTATCAGCTGTTAGCTGTCGGCTATCCGCTTGCCGCGGTTTCGACGGAAACTTCGACACCGGGCTGACGCAAAATATTATATAGGCACGGCGCTAAAGCGCCTCAGCGTGTCAAAAAAGTCTGTGACTTTTTTGCACGCTTCAAAAACGCCA
>CAVGIU010000070.1:0-8318 GCA_963629425.1 Oscillospiraceae bacterium | reverse complement strand
GATATCCTCGTCAACAACGCCGGTGCCACCGGCCCGGGCGAGAACCCCGACGAGATCACCATGGAGGGCTATGACATGGTCATGGACCTCGACGCAAGAGGCTCTTTCATCTGCGCAAAGCACATCATCCGGTACTTCCGCAAGATCGGCGGCGGCAATATCATCAATATGGCCTCCATCTGCGCCCTCAAGGCCGAGGTACCGGGTCTTGCACCCTACCACATCGCAAAGGCTGCTGTCCTCATGATGAGCAAGGTCTTCGCAATGTCCTACGCTAAGGAGAATATCCGCTGCAACAGCATTTGCCCCGGCACGACCGCAACTCCGCTCATCGTCGAATACGGCACCAGAATGTGCGGCAGCTTCGAGGCTTATCAGGCAGAGGTCGGTCCTCTGCACCCCATGGGCAACGGCAGCAAGCAGAAGCTCGGTGAGCCGATCGATGTTGCAATGGCGGCAGTCTACCTTGCATCCGACGAGGCAAAGTGGGTCACCGGTGCACAGATATCCGTCGACGGCGGCTGGTCCGTCACCTGAAATAACAACTTAACGCACAAGCAGGCAGTCTTATAACTGCCTGCTTTTTTCAAATGCGTTCTAAATTAATACTAAATTAACTCCAAATGATTTGACAAGAACTGAAAACTATGATATCATATCTTATTGAATGACTATTTATAGAAACGGAACATAAGAAAATGGCAACTGCAAAGAAAAAAGCTCCTGCCGAGCCCAAGATCCCACGGCAGATCAAGAGCAAAATGGTGAAGGAAAAAATCTGCAAGGCGGCGACCGATCTGATTAAATCACACGGTTATGAGTATGTCACAGTCAGCAATGTCTGCAACGCAGCCGAGGTCTCTGTCGGAAGCTTCTATCACCACTTCACGAATAAGGACGATCTGCTCGGCTATTACCTAACCGCCGCGTTTGAGAACTATTCCGCAGAGTTTGAGAACATAAGCGGCGACGATGTTGTTTCAAATGTTGTGCGCTGC
This sequence comes from Oscillospiraceae bacterium, assembly GCA_963629425.1. GTDB lineage: Bacteria > Bacillota > Clostridia > Oscillospirales > Oscillospiraceae > F23-B02. The sequence continues at coordinate 7,320 of CAVGIU010000070.1, read as the reverse complement.
TTCGGCCTTTATATCGACTTTCTGCTTGAACAGGGTCTGGAATTTACGCAGAATTATTACACGACGAAGAACCGCAATCTCAGCGCAAACTCCGTACAGGGCAACTCAAAGCCCGTGAACATGCCCATCCTCGAAAAAGCCGAGGAGTTCATAGTCAAGGCGCAGGAAAACGGCTTTGTGCGCAGCGACGTTGACGCAAAGGTTTTAGCCGACGATTTGTGCATCGTCGAAAAGGGCACGATATTCGACTGGTGTATATGCTCGGGCAGCTATGACCTTCGAGAGTACGCAGGCCGTATCCTCCGTGCTCATCTGCGCGCCTATGTAACCGACGCGTACCTCGAAAAATTCTCGGATTGTTTTAAATAAAAAAGACGGCTGAGGCCGTCTTTTTTTATTTTCTTGCCCACGCGAGGAACATCGGAGCGTCTAAAAGATCATTTTCTTCAAGAACGCGTGCGCCGACGGATTTATCAAAGCCGCAATCTGAGCATCCGAGAGCCTTTAAAAGCTCTGCGTCCCACTCGGGGCGCTTTTTTTCGCTCACCGGCATGGACAGTGTTATCCGTGCGTTTTCCGCCTCGAGTTCCGGGGTCATGCCGCAGTGACCGTACACCTCGCCCACGGGCAGATGAGTGCCGTTTTTCTCGTTGCTGCGCACATTGTCACCGTAGCTTGCGTCGAAGTTCAGCAGCATGCCGCCGGGCTTGAGCACTCGCAGCCACTCGGAGTAGGCGCGCTTCGGCTCCGGGAGCGTCCAGGTCAGGTTTCGCGTGACGACGGCGTCAAAGCTTTCGTCGGGGAAACTCAGGCTCTGCGCATCCATGACCTCAAAGTGCGCGCTCACGCCGAGGTCCGCTGCAAGAGCCTTTGCCTCGTCTATCATTGCCGGAGTGAGATCAATTCCGGTAACATCGTGCCCTTTCGCGCCGAGCAGCACGGCGAAATATCCTGTGCCGGTGCCGACATCGAGTATGTGCAGTTTGCTGTTTGGCAAAAGCGCGTCGAGCTCGGCGCCCCAGCGCGCGCTTATTCCATCGCGTATTTCGTTGCGGCGCACGACGCCGAAATCATGCGCGCGCACCGTCCAGTAATCAAGAACTCTTTTTTCAACAGTATTCATCACTTTATCTCCATTACGGCTGCTATCAGCTCTTTTGTGTATTCATTTTGCGGCGCGGAGATTATTTTCTCCGTTCTGCCCTCCTCGACGATGACACCGCTGCGCATGACGATTATCCTATCGCACAGGGTGCTGACAACGGCAAGATCGTGCGACACGAAGATCATCGACATGCCCCTGTCCTTTCGCAAGTCGGACAGCAGCGAAAGTATCTGCGCCTGCGATGAAACGTCCAGTGCGCTCGTTATCTCGTCGCACAGCAGAACGCTAGGCGAGGAGGCGATGGCACGGGCTATCGCAAAGCGCTGGCACTGGCCGCCGCTGAGCGAGCGCGGATATCGCCGGGCAAGATCTGGGCTGAGCCCGACATCGAGACAGAGCGTGTCGAGATCAAGCGCCGCGCCGCGCCCCATGAGACTGAAAAACGCGTCGCCTATCGAGCTTGCGATCGTCCTGCGCGGATGAAACGACGCAGCGGGATCCTGAAATATCATCTGCATCTCGCGCTTGTCGGCAATACTGCGCTTATCAAAAAGTTCCCTGCCGTCAAGATATATATGCCCCTCGTCGGGGGCTTCAAGACCGCAGAGAAGGCGAAGAAGCGTGCTTTTTCCGCTGCCGGAGGAGCCGACGACACCGAGTATCTCGCCTCTGTGAAGCTCAAAGCTCACGTTCCGAACGGCAGCGGTCTTATGCCCTGCGCGCTCATAGCTTTTGCTGAGACCTTTAACGCTCAGTATGTTGTCCATGCTGCACCTCCGTGAGAACAAAATGGCCGGGGCTGTGCTCTTCAAGAAGCCCGGAATAGTCCTGCGTGTCTGCCGCCGCTGCCGGCAGCGCTCCGCCGAGCCGGGGAGCGGTCTTCAGCAGCGCCCTTGTGTACGGATGCAAAGGAGCATCGAGCAGCTCCCGCGCCGGGGCGAGCTCGACTATTTTCCCGCAGTGCATGACCGCGATGCGGTCGGCAATATATGCCGCCAACGCGAGATCGTGTGTGACGATCAGCTGTGAAAGCCCGTCGAAACGCAGAGAGCGGAGTTCATCTGCCACCATGCGCCGGGTCGCGGCATCCAGGGCGCTTGTCGGCTCATCGGCCAAAAGCAGATTCTGCTGCATGAGCATGACCAAAGCGAGAGCGATGCGCTGATTCATGCCGCCGCTCATTTCATACGGGCAGGATGCGAGAATGCGCTCGTGATCCTCCAGCCCGAGTCGCGCGAAAACGTCCTGCGCCGACAGCAAAAAGCTGCTTTTATCGTACTTTCCGTGGCTTTTCAGCGTTTCAATGAACTGCTTTTTATAGCTTCGGATGGGGTTGAAGGCTGCACCGGGGGTTTGAAATATGAGCCCCATGCCGGAACTCGTAAGCCTTGCGCGCTGCTTTGCTGACAACTCCGAGAGCCGCTGCGAGTCAAAAATTATATCTCCGCCCGTTATTTTCGGAAGGTCAAATATGCCGAGCACAGCCTTTAAAAGCGTGCTTTTTCCGCAGCCCGACTGCCCGACGACACATAGTGCCTCACCGCGCCCGAGCGAAAACGATATATCCGATATGACGTTTCCGTTTCCATAGCCTGCGCACAGACCTTCGAGGGACAAAATAATGTTGTCGTTCATTTTGCCGCCTCCACATCGAGATAGTCGCGCAGGCAGTCGCCGAGGCAGTTGAATACCATGACCGTTATGACGGTAGCTCCGGCGGGTGCGAGCGTCGCCCAGGGGGCAAGCTGCATGTAGGCGCGCGACTGGTTTATCATGCTGCCCCACTCGGCGTGAGGCTCCGTTACGCCGATGCCGAGGAAGGAAAGTCCGGCAATGCCTATCATCATGACACCGAGCTGAGTCGCGGCGTTTACGATGAGCGTGCCCAGCATGCACGGCAGAAGATAGTGCAGCATTATTTTCGCGTTTGAGCAGCCCGAAAGCTGCGCCGCGCTTATAAACGGCTCTTTTTTCATGGCTATGACCTGAGCCCTGGCAAGCCGCGCGTAAAGCGTCCAGCCCGACAGCCCCATTGCGAGCATGGCGTTTGCCATGCCGCCGCCGAGTATGCCCGCAACGGCGACGGCGAGCACCATCTGCGGAAAAGCGAGCATTATATCGACAAGGCGCATAATTACGCTGTCAATAGCTCCGCCGTACCAGCCGGCGATCATGCCGAGCGCCGTGCCGATTACAAAGGTGACGGCGACCAAAATGACAGCGGAGAATATGGACGTTCTCGCGCCCATTATAACGCGCGAGAAAACGCATCTGCCGTATCTATCGGTGCCGAAAATGTGTTCTGCATCGGGGGAAGCGTTCATGTGCGCGGCATTCGTCGCGTTAGGATCATTAGGAACGATAAGCGGAGCCAAAAGCCCTATGAGCATAAGCGCTCCGGCGAGAACGAGGAAGATAACCAGCCTTCGACGGCTTTTTTTTCTTGCAAGCGCAGTAATATCCACATTACACCTCACGTTTCCCCGACCCTGGGGTCGAGACGGCGGTAGCAGATATCGGCTGCTAAATTAATGAGAACATACACACAGCTTGTGAATAATACAAAGCCCTGAATGACGGGGTAGTCGCGCGCTGTTATAGAGTCCATGACGAGCTTGCCGAGTCCCGGCCAGCGGAATATCGTCTCGACAACGACGCTTCCGCCGAGGAGCGTGCCGACAGACAGCGCAATGATCGTGAGAATGGGGATCATTGCGTTGTGTAGCACGTTTTCAAACAGTATCGTCGAGCTTTTTACGCCGCGCGCCCGAGCGCCGAGAACGTAGTCTCGCCCGAGCTGCTCGAGTATCTCCGCGCGAAACTGGCGCACAAAGCGCGAACACATGGGTATGGCCAACGCAAGGCAGGGCATGATGAGCCCCTTGAGACTTTCGTCGGCGATGACGGGCAGCAGCCGCATTTTGACACAGAAAAAGTACATAAGCAGCACCGAAATAAGAAAATTCGGCAGCGAATTTCCGACAAAGCTCAAAAAACGCACGATGTTATCAAGAACGCTGTCCTTTTTTACCGCCGATATGAGCGCCAGCGGCAGCGCGACGACGAGCGACACGGCGAGACTTCCCGCGCTTAAAATAAGCGTATATCGCAGAGCGTGCACGAGCTTATCGGAAACCGGCAGACCGTCTTTATACGATGTGCCGAGGTCGCCGGTCAGTGCGTCCCCGAGCCACTCGGCGTAGCGGACAAGAAAAGGCTCGTTCAGGCCCATTTCCTCGCGCGCTGCATCCAAAGTCTCCTCAGAAACGCTTATACCCTGCGCATTCAGCTTTTTGAGCGCAGGGTCGCCGGGCGATATGTACATGAGAAGATAGGTCAGAAAGCTCAGACCTATTATTATCACTGCAAGATGCAGCAGACGTTTTAAAATTTGCTTTTTAATATCCTTCACCTCTGCCTGCGCATCAGGAGCCTCCGGGGGGGTGAGGCTCCTGATATCGGGGGTACATATTTTACATGTCGGTATTTGCGTCGATGCGGTAAAAATCAAAGGGCCAGGTCTCGTACACGCCGCTGACGTTTTTTGCGGTGACTGTGATGTTGTTAAACAGTCCCACGCAGCCGATGGCATTGTCGTCGATGGCAAGCTGAACGATCTCGTTTGCAAGCGCTGCGCGCTTATCTGCGTCAGTTTCCACCTGAAGCTCTGCTGTCAGGGTGTTGACTTCGCCGCTTTCAAAGCCGGCGGATGCCCAGTAGCCGCCCGGACGCAGTACGGTGTCGATAAAATAATACGGATCACCGTTTTTGTCGGCAATCATGCAGTAAAGTGCGATGTCATAGTCGCCCGAGAGAATGTAGGTCGCGTCCGCGTCCTCCTGAGAGGTGAGAGTGGAGTCTATGCCGACAGCTTTGAGCTGCTCCTGCATCAAAAGCGCCAGCGTGTCGAGAGAGCGGGCGGGATAGTAGCAGACATTGAGCTTAAGATCCTTGCCGTCCTTCTCGTAAATGCCGTCGGTGCCGAGCGTGTAGCCTGCCTGCTCGATGGCGGCCTTTGCGGCGGCAGTATCTACGGCGGGCTTTGTCACCTTGCCGTAGGCGGTCGATGCTCCGAAAGGACCGACGGCGGCAGTGACCGTGCCGTTTAAGTAGGAAGCGATGGCGTCACAGTCGACGGTGAGGTTTATCGCCTTTCGAAGCTCGTCGCTCAGGCGATTTTGATTGAGCATGTAAAACTGCAACCTCGTCGCCGGGATATCCGTTACCGTGTATTTGTCGGGTGATGCGTCGAATATCTCCTTTGCGGCGGCCGTGACTGAGGTATAGCAGTCAATTTCACCGTTCTGCATCGCCATGAGCTTGGATTCGTCGTCCTGCATGTAATAAAATACCGCGCCGTCGAGCTTGACCTCGCCGCCCCAGTAATTATCGTTGCGGCTTACCTCGACCGTGCCCTCGGGCACAAAGGATTTTATAACAAACGGGCCGGTGGCTATGGGAGCGTTGTCAAGATCCTCGGTCGCGTCAAGCTCCATTATTCCCATTTCGGGCGAGGCAAGGTCGTTTACCAGCGTGGGGTAGACCTCGTTTGTCGTTATCGTGAGAACATTTTCGCTCACAGCCTTGTAATCGTAGTCGGCAAACTGCGCAAAGCGAATATTCACTTCGCCCACGCGCTTTAGGTTTTTGATGACCATATCGGCCGTCACGGCGCTGCCGTTTGAAAAATGTACGCCGTCCCTGAGCGTTACGGTCCATGTAAGACCGTCATCGGACACCTCGGCCTTGGAAGCAAGGCAGGGCTGCACCGAGCAGTCGTCGCCCATTTTGAAAAGAGCCTCTGTTATGCCGTAAATTGAGGTGTACCAACCGTAGTATTCCTTATGAGCATCGAGACTGGGGTAAGCAAAGCTTTCCGCGACGCGGAGTATTTTTTCTTCGCTTTTTGCGTCCTTATCGCCGCTTCCGCAGGCGGCAAGGCTCAGCAGTATGATAAGCGCAAGAGCGAGCGCGATTATACGTTTTTTCATTTTAACTCTCTCATTTCCGATTATTTTACGGCTCTTATCAGGAAGCAGGGGGTGGATGCGTAATTGAGCATCTCCTCGCGGCTCCAAAGCCTGCGGCTGACGGAGGTGTCGGCGCTGACGTTTTTAAAGCCGAGGTCGAGAAGCGTCACCGCGTCCCAGTGCGGGCGGGCAAGCTTGCCCATCGGCAGCGTGCGCGATATGCTCTCCATGAGCCAGCCTTCGTCATAGCTTTCATAGTCCTCAAAGCCGGCCTGAATGGTGTTCTCCCTGTCGGCCCGGCGTTTACACTTCTCGTTCTCGTCGAAGAGATAAGCGTACCAGTTCGAGTCGATATTGAGCATCACGCCGCCGTCGCGCAGAACGCGCCTCCACTCGCCGTAGGCCTTCACGGGGTCGGGCAGGTTCCAGGTCAGGTTTCGCGTGACGATGACGTCAAACTCGCCGTCGGCAAAATCGAGCTCCTGTGCGTCCATCTTGAAAAAGCGTATCCTTTCGGCAAGCGAGCCTGCGTTGTGCTTTGCCTGCTCGAGCATACCGTCGGAGACGTCGATGGCCGTCACGTCATAGCCGCGCGCGGCGAGGATGATCGCGTAAAAGCCCGGGCCGGTGCCTATATCCAGCACTCTGAGCGTTCGGCCCTCCGCCTTGGGGAAGTTTTTTATGAGCTCGTCGGCCCATTTCCCGTCCCAGCCGTCGGCGAGGTTTTTCTTGACCACCTCGGTGTACGAGCTTGCGCGGCGCGTCCAGTACTGCTCTATCGTGTTCGTGAGTGCGTTCATAGCAATTCTCCTTAAATGCTAAGTGAGGACTTCTTATGTTTGAAGTTTAACACATGAAAAATCCCCCCACAAGCCGGGTGGGGGGATATAAATTTCAAAAATTTTTTATTTTTTTCGGGTAAAAGGACTCTTCAGGGCGTTTAGCAGCGGATTCGTGCCCGGCGCGCCGACCGGACAGGCGGGGTAGCCGCCGTTTTCCAAAACGCGGCGTATCTCGAACAGAATATTGTCTATCCCGGCTTTCGCCGCGATGGCTTTTGCCGTGCGCTCGTTATCGCCCGTGAGCATCCAAACCTCCTTGCCGGCATCTTTTAGCTGCCTTACTGCCTCGGCCGCCTCGGATTTCAGCGTGTCGGCAACACCGAGAGTGCCGATGAGGACGCCGTCGCGGCAGATGCAGATCTCCGCCTTCGCGTCAAGGCGGACGTCGGGAAGAGCGGACAAT